>JAPLWV010000040.1 GCA_026396385.1 Microcaldota archaeon
GAAGTCGTACTGCTCTCCAAGCATGAGGGATGCTGTATCAGCTGATAAGCATAAGGAGAGCAGAATAATTGAAGAAAAGATGAGTTTTCTCCTCATAAATCCCACGAACACTTTTTGATTGCAATGTTTAAATATCCGGCAGTTTAAAAATGTAAATCGGTGATAAGATGGAACTGCTGGGCAAGGCTGTAGAGGTTCTTCCCATACTTTATGATTCCAAAAGAGGGTCAATAACCTTGCATGAGAACGGGCTGGATATCAGGGCTGAGACGAGGGTGCAGGCCCCCTTCAATTATGTGGAGTCCATCACGGAGGAGAAGAAACTGGCACTTCTCAAGAGCCAGGCAGCCATAGTTGTTTATAACCTTCTTGGCGAGAAATTCGAGCTGAGGTTTATCATGGCGGGAAACGACCTGGCAATCCTCAAGAAGGCATGCGGCAAATAGTCTAGTTGAATATAAAAATTAAAAGGAAAAAAGAAAGAGACTACTTCTTGTTGTTGCTGTTTTTCTTTTTCTTGCGCGTTGCCAGGAAGAACACTATTAAGAGCAGCGCCAGCAATCCAAGCACCCATGGCGCGTATGCCGCAAGTGCCATTCCGACTGAAGTCGGTGCCTGCTGCTGTCCTTCCTCCGAAGCTGGAGTCCCTGCGAGACCTGTTGGTGCCTCAGCTGGCTTCACTACATTGGTTGTCCTTATCGACATGAGGTAATGCCCTGGCGCTTCATAGTGGTAAATTCCCTCATCTGTTGCCTTGAAGCCTGCCTGTCCGCTTGAGTCTGTTATCAGCACTAGCGACTCTCTGGTTGGCGATATTATCAGGATTGTTCCACCTGCAATTGAGTTGTTGTTCTCATCCACCAGTTTCAGCACTACTATGTCGTCAAGCATTGCGTTTGTAGGTGCAAGTATATCAACTCTAGTTGCTGGACCTGTTATTTCCTGCTCCGAGCACTTGTAATTCACGCACTGTCCTTCACAACAGTCGGCTGTTGTTGCACAAGCCAGTCCTATCTGGCTGCATTGCGTGAAGGTTGTGGTTCCACCAGTGTCTCCACTCGAGCCGCCTGTTGAGCCGCCAACAGAGCCTCCACTGGATATTGACCCTCCAGAGCTTCCTCCGGATGACCCTCCGCCGCCACCGCCTCCTCCTGCATGACAATCCTGTGGGCAGCTTAGAGTTGTCTCACCAGATTCGCACAGTCCGTTTCCGCATATTGGTCCTGCTGGTGGTACGGATGCCTTCTGGGCAAGAACATGCGTTCCCTCATTGCCAACGCTGTCAACTGCGCTCACGTTGTAGGTGTCATTCGTATTGCTTATCGTGTATGAGTAGGTTTGCACACCAGTGCTGTTGACCACCCCAATTATATGTCCGCTGGAGTTGTATATGTTGTAGTGGCCGCCAGTCATCCCGCTTTCTGCATCCGTAGCTGCATTCCATGTGATGACAGTGCCGTTAATTGTTACATTTGTAGGTCCTATTGGCGGGTCAAGGTCAATGATTATGCTAAGCAATGGATCTACACAGTGCGGTGGTATCTGGGTTCCATTTGGCAGAGGCGCTGGGTATAAGACATCACATCCGCGCATCCTCATGTAGTATGTTCCACTTGTGAGGTTTTCTGCTGTTATGTTGAATGTCGCTGTGTAGTTGCCAACCCACTGGTCTCCCTCTGCGAGCATTGTTGAACGCCATCTGCTGTCGTATGGGCATGCACCTAGGCAGAGTGCATCCAAGTCAGCACTCGGGGCGTATATCCTGTATTGAACTGTGCTCTCATCAACACCTGCGGTCTCATCATCCATGCCAATTTTTATTGGTATTCCTGTGTTTGGCCCGTATATTCCTCCAGGTATTGGCTCATGCAATGTCTTTACTGGTGGCGTTCCATCAACAAAGAACCTCACTGAATCGTTTCCAATGTTGAACTCCTCGTCTCTTGCAAATACTGTGAGCATATAGATTCCATCCTCTAGTCCTGTTGGAAGGTCTCCATCAACTCTGCACTGGTAGTCGCTCAGCATTACTCCTGAGTAGGATCTGGTGAATTCCAGCTCCTCGCTATCCCTGAACAGGTCTGCCCAGCACTCATCTGCTCCTGACTGGTACTCCTCAACAGAGGCGTAGATAGTGAAGTGGTGGTTGTCCTCGACAAAACCCTCTTCGAGCAGTCCATCCCGATCCGTTATGATGACTCTCGGCGCGTCATTGTCGAAGTCCATGATTATCTTTCTTCCATTCTCAAGGTCATCCCTTGCATATCCGAACCACTCGTTGCAGCTCCTGTCCATGATTCTTATCATCAGGTAAGCCTTGTCCGTTATGTTGCTTGGGTTTGGTATTGTGGCTGTGCCCTTACACACTCCGTCTACGTATGGAACCTGTCCCAGGTAGACAAGAGTGTAGTTGACATGATTCAATTCAAGCGCATGCAGGTAATCGTGCATGTTATGTATCTGGCTCTCGTTGATTCCCTCGTAGTTTATGTCAATTGCATAGAACTCACATGAAGCCACTCCGCTTGGCGGGTAACCTGCATCCATCGAAGGTGCGAATACTGAGAATGTCTCACCATCGTGGTATATGCGTCCTGACACTGGGTTCAGCACGAATCCGAATGGGTCATCATCATCATATATGTCCGTCTCGTTGTGCTTCACTTCTGCATTGCCAAGCTTGTCAACGCTGTAGTACTGGAAGTGGTAGTAGCCATCCTCATCGTAATGCCCGCTGCCGAATGTTATGTTATGAGCTGGATCGTAGTAAGACCAGCCGTGGTCGTATTCTCCGCTAACACTGTACTTTGTGTAATTCACTCCAACTGCGCACACTGCTCCTCCGTCAACTGCTGAGAAGCCGATTACGGTATCCTCTCCGACCCAGTAATCGCATCCCTCTCCTGGGTTGCATGGCGTGTGGCATCCGGTGATTATCTTTGTCGTCACCGGGGGTGTGTTATCAACCTTGTCAGTCTCATTGTGAGTTATCTCTGTGTTGTTCAATGCATCCTCGCAGTAGTATTGCAGAGTGTGCACGGAGTCACCAGGCAGTGTGAATGAACCATTGTATGTCGTCCAGCCAGTCCATTGTCCATCATCAAGCTTCCACTGGTAGTATATCGTTGAGTGGTCAACTGGATGAGGATGCGGGTCCGTGCATGTGAGAGTTATCGGTGTCTGTGATGTTACCCACGTGAATCCATCTGCCGGAATCTTTGGAGTTCCAATTAGCTTTGTAGTTGCAGGTGGCTGTGTGTCAACTATATCCACCTCTGAATGAAGTCCTTGCGTGTTACCAAGCTCGTCAACACATTCGTATTCGAGCATGTGGAATGAGTCCTCGTTGAAATTGAAGGTGGTTGTGTTTGCATTAAGTTCTGTCCAGGTGCTCCATTGGGCATCAGCTAGACCACTGTAAGTTGTAGCGTATTTGTAGTGATACCTTATCGTCACGTTGTTCACTGGGTGCGGCTGCTGGTCAACACACGTTAATGTGATGTTGGTGTTCTGAGTTATGTAGTACTCGCAGTGCTCCCCTTCAATGCATGCGTGCTTTGGATCGCCAAGTGTCTTGCTGATTATAGGCGGTTGCGTGTCTACAATGTCCAGCTCACTGTGCATATTCTCTGTGTTGTTCAATGCATCCACGCAGTACCACATAAGCCTGTGGTAGGAATCATTGTCGTAAGGCACTCTTATAAGAGCAGAGTTTACATCTACCCACTGGCCCTCCTGCCATCCATCACCGCTCTCGTTCTTCCAGTCTATCTTGTAGTATACTGTTACATTATCAATTGGGTGCGGGTCCTGGTCAGTGCAGTTTATCATTATTGGAGTCTGTAAGGTTGCATAGTAGCATCCGTCGGTGTATGTGCTGCTGTCTACTGTGCTACAGTCAACCTGCTTCTTCGGCTCGCCGACTGTCTTATTTGAGATAGGCGGCTTGTTGTCAACGTAGACGCACTGCCACTGTGTTTGCTCTACGTTTCCGAGTGCGTCAACTGAGTAGAACTCTATCAGGTGGCATGAGTCCTCTGGCTTGTAGAATGGACCTGTGTATTCATTGAAGCTTCCTGTGCCATTTGCTCCTGCGCATGCTTTCTCAGAAGCACAGAATTCATTATCAACCAGTGTGTTTCTCCAGTATGTCTTGTTCACTCCAACCGCGCATATCTCTCCTCCATCCGTTGCAGTGAGAGTTACTGAGGTATTTGAGTTTATCCACTCACTCACGCCGTTTGTGTAGAACGGAGTTCCGTATGTCTTTATCGTGTTTGGTGGAGTTGAGTCGACCTTGTAGTATTGCTCGTGGGGCTGCTCTATTGTTCCGTTTGAATTGCCCAATGCATCCTCGCAGTAGTATTGCAGGGTGTGGTTTGAATCCTCTGCGAATGTGAATGAGCTTGTGTATTGCATCCAGTTTGACCAGCTTCCGTCGTCAACCTTATACCTGTACCATATATTGACATTGTCAACCGGGTGCGGGTTCTGGTCAACGCAGTACATGTCTATCGGGGTGTTCTGTGTTATCCATGTGAATCCTTCACCCTGAATCTTGGGGTCACCAATAACTTTTGTGAGGTCAGGTGCCTTGTTGTCAACGTAGACACACTGCTTCTTAACTGGCTCGGTATTCCCAAGCTCATCAACAGACCAGTATTCTATCAGGTGGCATGAGTCCTCAGAGATGTTGAAGACAGCTGTGTCGTTATAAACACTCATTTCCTCTCCGCTGCCTTGTGCTCCCTGGCAGAGCTCCTGAGACTCGCAGTAACTGTCATCTACTAGAGTAACCCTGTAGTAAATGTCATTTATACCTACATGACATATCTCTCCTCCGTCGGTTGCTGTAAGTGTTATTGGCGTTTGTGAAGTTATCCACTTCGGGTAGCCCTCGGCAGGATAAACTGGCCGACCATAGGTCTTCACTGTGGTTGGCGGAGTTGAGTCAACTCTATCAAGTTCAGTGTGAGTTTGCTCGGTGTTGTTCAATGCATCAACGCAGTACCATTCCAGCATGTGGTTTGAATCCTCGTTGTAGTTGAAAGAGGTATGCCATCCGTTGTATGATATCCAGTCTGTGAATGGACCACTATCAACGCTGTATCTGTAGTATATTGTAACTCCGAATACCGCTCCGGATGGGTGCGGCTCTGGATCGCTGCAGGTTAGCTCTATTGCTGTCTCTTGTGTTATCCATGTGTCATTGGTGACTGGGTCGATATGTACGGGTCCCACGTTGAAATTCTTGGTTGAAACTGGCGGTTGTGAATCAACTACGTCCATCTCACTGTGCACTGACTCAGTGTTGTTCAGTGCATCAATGCAGTACCATTCCAGCATGTGCGTTGAGTCCTCGTTATAGTAGAATGGTTCAGTGTATTGCATCCATCCTCCGAATGTCTCATTTGTCAGTCTGTAACGGTAGTATACGGCTTCTCCTCCAACTGGATGTGGTTGCTGGTCGTTGCAGTTGAGTGTTACAAGTGTGCTCTGGTTTATGAAATAACAACCATCTGTTGGGTTTTGACTGTAGACTCCAGCGTAACCTGCCGGGCATTCAATCTTCGGAGTTCCAAGCGTCTTTGGCGTTATAGGTGGCTTTGTGTCAACTATGTCAATCTCGAAGTGATGAGTCTCGTTGTTTCCGCATCTGTCTGAAGTGAAGTACTCCAGTTCGTGTATCGAGTCCTCAGTGAACTGGAATGAAGTAGTATACTGAATCCACTGGCTCCATGAGCCCCAAGAATCAGTGTAGTTCTGCTTTATTCTATACCTATAATATGTCGTGACCGCATCAGAGTAGTTTCCATCATATGAGTTGTCAACATCATGAGCTGAGAGGTTTATCATAGTGCTCGTCTTTATGAAGTAGCAGGACTCCCATGAAGCATTGTTCCCCAGCAGGCTCAATACAGTGCTGTTGCACTGAATCTTTGGATCTCCGACTGTCTTGCTTGAAACTGGCGGCGTCCTGTCAACGACAAAATAAAGCAGGTCCTGGTTAAGTATTTTGCCCCAGTTGCATGCGCAGTCAATTGCCTCTGATGCTACTGCATGAGCACCTTCAGTATACTGTGCGTTTATTACAGTTGCATTCGCCCAGTCGCAGCTAGTGCGAGGCTCACTGAAGTGACCATCTGACGGCAACATTGGTAAACCTGTCCCCGCCACTTGTTTGAAGCTCATTGGCGGCACAACAAAGTATTCCGCTCCAGCAATGCATGACTGACCGTTAAAGTCGCAGAAGTAACCCTGATAAGTGAAGTTGTCAGCGCAGACCCATTGTCCCTTTGAGTCATTCCAGTGCGCACCTATTATTCCGCTCTGAATAAGACTAGGATGCATGTTATCAATCTCAAGCCTTGAGCAGTTGCATCCTCCCCAAGTGCCGTTGTCATTCTGCGCCTTGAGGCATATCTGGTATCCGCCTCCGTCAAACAGACCGCCAACATCGAATGTTCCATTGATATCTTCAACTTGGTCGTCGTCATAGGTTCCGTCTATTGCGTACATCTTGCCATGTCTCACTTCGGTTCCACCAGTCTGGCATGTGGTATGCGGGTCTGCTGATAGATACACAAAGTATTCTGCATCATGTATATGTGCACAACTTTCTACTGCAGTTGCATTGACTGTCGCATTGTTAAGGCACATAGGCCCGGCGGGGTTTGGATAAACATTTATAGAGTCAACAGGAACATACGGACCGCTCGTGTCAATTGGGCCGTTTGTTGCATTGCATGTATCGTAGCAGGACTGCTCCCTGTGGAAAAGCGTGCATCCATCCGCTGTGCAGTCCTGTGTTCCCCAGTAGCATGTAGAATTGTTAATTGTTCCTGCAGGAGGGCAGTATTCGCCACTGTAGGCGCATGCGCATACCGCAGGGTCGATGTTGCAGTTTCCATTGTAATAGCAGTAATTAACCTGAGTATTCAAGTAAGGTTGACATTCTGTTCCGTAACTATCGCATCCGGCTGAGCAGAGTCTCTCGTTTATTCCTCCTCCTATCATTGGTCCTCCATCCAAATTTGCATCTGCACAGGTGTGGCTGTATGTATAACTTGAGATAGTACAGTCGTCAATCGCATCATCGCATACACTTGTGAAAGCAGCAGCGTAATCAAAGGTTTGTGTTCTGTTATCTGGGTCGTTATTGCATGTGGCTATCTCTGGTAAGTTATGAACACTGCAGTCATAATCCTTCCAGTAAACACAAGTTCCTTCTCCATTACAATGGTCTACAGTACAGAACTGTTGGTCAGCTTCGCAAGGTGTGCTTAGAGGTGCATTTGTGAAAACTGTGCAGTCAGCTGAGTTTGGAGATTTGCAAACTCCAAGAGACTTGCATCTGTTGGTTATGATATCATTGTAATTTCTGCAAGTGGTATCAAGTCCATCACAGTCTATAGTTCCGCAGTTGGTGTCATCGTTTGGCATCAAACTGCAAGAACCAGAACCATCACATTCTTTGCAGGTATCGCAAGAAGTGTGAAGTGGTTTAAAGCTATCTGCTGGACAAGTCTTAGTTGAACCATCGCATTTCTCAGCTACATCGCAACCTCCTGGGACAGCTGCTCTGCATACATAAGTATTCGGTCGAACTGAATCAGCAGGACAGGTTGCGCTTGAGCCAGTGCAGGTTTCAGCAACATCACAATCGCCACTTGCTGCTCTGCATTCCGTGCCGGACGTTTTGAACTGGCAGGTTGCGCTGTTACAGCAGTCTGACCACGAACCATCTGGATTCTTTTCGCACTGCTCTCCTGTTTCAAATATTCCGTTACCACAGGTTGGAGCGTCATAACATACTTCGAGGTATGGACCCTGTAAATCATCACAAGAACTTCCGCTTACCTCGTTATCACAGAAATCTTCATGTTTGTTAGTGGTTTCGCTCGTAAACCTTATTCTTTCACTTAAAACCTTGTCGCTTGTGAAAGCAGTCTGAGCGTCAGAAGTCACAGTCCATATATAACCTCCATCATTGTTGCTTGGGGTTTTAGTGTCAGTTGCAGTTACGCTCGCACTTGGTTGGTTATTCCAGGTTATCGTTCCCTCAGTCCAGCTGTCATCTGAAACGTAGTATACTCCGACAGCATTGTTCAAGCCGTCATACCTGTAGAGATGCATTTTAGCAGAAGTTATCGTTGCACCTGTTGGAATTGAGGAGAGACTGAACTTGATGTAACTCCTCCTTTTATCGAGCTGACATGAAACAGGTGGATCATACCATTTCACGTGTAGGTCATCATCGTTATGAGTCGTAGCAGCCTCCCCAGTCGTGTCGGAATTGCATTGTCTAACATAGGAATCATCTGATGGGGAGATGAGCGTGCAACCATTAACATTGAAGTTCATTGTTTCAGTTCCTTGAACGGTGTGCGTGCAACTAGTATCCCAAGACTGATAAGAAATTCTTGTAACAGTCCATGTTCCCAGAGCGGCATTAGCCGGGAGTGTGTAAGAATCTCTGTAGGGTCCGGAGCCAGTATAACAGCCTGAGGTTCTTACAATAGCTCCGGTGTTATCTTTCCACTGGAATTGGCTGGGGCGAAGGGAACCTCCGGATATTTCCGCATAAACAGTGCTTCCCTGCGCGAATATATACTTCTCAGTTGAATAGTCTGATTGATAAGTTTTGAGTGCTGGGTCATCTTCGAACGTTATATTGGCGGAATTTATTCCGTCACTTGCGAGAACTGTGTAGGTATCTTCCATCCCATCTACTAAACTGTATGTATAATTGAAGTAGCCTAATTCATCGGTGATTGCAGTATCGTTATAAGTGATGTTATCTGGCGTGGTTATACTCATTTGGATAATTGAGCTTGACGAGAAATTGAAACCAAGAATTAAGACAGTTTCATCAGGTCCGAAATTACTCTTTATATTGAAGTCGGTATCGGTAGTCATAAGGGAAGCAGCAGCGCTCACGCTAAGGGTCAAAAACACAAGCATGAGGATGAATGAAAACAGGAATCTCTTTGAGGAGAAGTTGCACAGAATATTCTCCCAACTACATGTTTTTGTTTTCATATTCTCATCCTCCTTGATTCAAGGTGCAGAATATAGGCGGTATATACAGGATAGAATAGTTCAAATGAGCGCCTATACTTCAAATGTCCACCTCACGGCCAAAAACGAATAGATATATTGTGATATTACCTATATTTAAATGTTACGGTGTGCTCGCGGTGATATATATACTATTAAATATAATAGAGCTAGGTTGGGATGCTTTAGCAGTTTCTGGCATATTAGCTTACTTTTTTGATAGTTTTTTGTTTCCCTTTAATATAAAGAGGATAAGTAGAGCTAAAACGACAACTATTATGACGAAGGGGGAGGTAACAATTCCCGTTATGAACACCACAGGTTTATTGCTATTTGCGCTCTCCAACTCGGATTTGAGCTGAAGCAGCTGGGTTTCCAGAGCAGGCAGCTGTGCGAATTCAGCAGAGTCAATCTGCGCATTCAGCTCATTGAATCTGGAGTTTAGCTCGCCAAGCTTGAGAGATAGCATCAGTTCACCCTGCATTCCGGCAAGGGCCAACCTTACTTCATTCTTGACGCTCAGGACTTCCTTCAGCTTCCCAGCGTATTGATTCAACTCCATTGTGAGGTTTGAGACTTGCAGCTGGGCGGATTGCATCTGCGCTTCATTCATTTTGCTGCAGCCCTCAAGCTTCATTGATTTTTCAAGCGCATCAAGCTTCTCATTAATTTTTGAAGTGTTGAGAGAAGAGAGATTTATTTTTATTAATGAGAAATCCTGGGAGTTGCTTGAAATCAGGCTTGAGCACAGCTTGTCTATCTTCAGCTGCGATTTCATGGATAGTCTGTCCATGGTATTGTTGAATATCCTGTCAGCTGTTTCATCCACAATGAGAAGCGGGAGAACTCTGTCGCGGGTTGTGAGAAGTTTTATTTTTGCATTCATTAGGTATGTGAGGTTATAGTTAACAGGACGGCAGAAGCCCAGTGCAGATGGGTTTGTCAGGTCATTACTGTTTATCGCTATTGAATTGTTCCTCATGTTATCTATAAGTGCAATTATTTCGTCAAACTGGGAGCTGTTAAACTCCGAGAGAGAACTTACTTTCTGGTTGAAGGTTGAGAGGTTGGAATCTATGTAAAGACTGAGATTTGAGAACGTCCAGATTAGCTCAAGGAATGGTTTGCCTGCCCCTATCTTCAGCTGCTGGCATATCGGTGTGTAGCATGCTCTCCAGCAGCTATCCAAATCCACGCATGGGAATCGGTCTATGCCAATATACGTCTTGCATTCGAATTCTTTCACCCGGGTTTCGTTGTAAGACTCCATGAGTGATAAAAGCTCATCAACATAACTCTTGTTTATCTTCAAATCTTCTGCGGTGACTCCGTTGCTGGCATAATAACTGATGAGCGCATTCCGGATCCCATCTTTACTTGTAATAATAGTTAGGCTGCCATTCTGATATGCCAGTATGAAGGATGGCTCATCTGTTATACTAACTATATAATAATCCCCTGAAGATGTATTGAAATTAACCTTTGTGAACGTTTCATTTTCTTTTAAGTAGTCTGAAACGAAAAGATTAACATCTGAAATGCTAACTCCGGATATAAATACGGAGAGGAAAAGGAATAACAGCAGAAGAGACAATTTTTTCATGGTTGAATTTTGGCGTTAATCGGTTAAATAGTTAACTATCAAAAAAGAAAATAATTTAAATACTTGCCCGCATGATATAGTGTGTGGGAGGATGCATTTTGTCTTTTTCTAGGAGATATGGAGTGTGAGATGAATGGATAGAAGAGAAGCCTGCGGTGTGTTTGGAATCTATTCTTTCAGGAAGGATGAGGTTGCGCTGCCCATATTCAACGGCCTTATAGCAATACAGCACAGGGGGCAGGACAGCGCTGGCATTGCGACGTTTGACGGAAAAACTATTCACGTGAAGAAGGGCATGGGGCTCACCTCAGATGTCTTTTCAGAGAACGACCTGCTTGCACTGAAGGGCACGATAGGAATCGGGAGCGTGAGATACCCCACCTGCGGGAGCTCTTCTCTAAGGGATGCGCAGCCTTTCAAGGTTGAGCTGCCAAGGGAGGGGATAACGCTTGCACACAACGGCAACCTTGTCAACTTCACTGCACTGAAGGATGAGCTGAACAGGGGAGGGACGCCGATCATTTCAAGCTGCGATTCGGAGATAATCCTCAAAGTTCTGGCAGAGGAGCTGAACAAGACAGAGGATATCTTCCTAGCAATATTAAAAGTGATGAAGAGGCTGGAGGGGGCATACTGCGAGGTTGTTTTAACAGGCAGGGGAGAGCTCATCGCATTCCGGGACCCGCAGGGATTCAGGCCTCTCTGCTTCGGAAAGAATGACGACTGCATTGTATTCGCATCGGAAAGCGTGGCGCTTGACATAAACGATGTTGAGCTTACTGAGCAGGTCAAGCCTGGCGAGGTAATCCTTGTCACCGAGAAGGGGATGGAAAGGAGGCTTGTTGCAAAGAGCAACAAGAAGCACTGCATGTTTGAATACGTGTATTTCTCAAGGCCTGATTCCATTCTTGATGCAGGAAGCGTTTATGATGTCAGGATGAAGCTGGGCAAGAATTTGGCGAAATCGCAACCGGCAAGTGTAGATGTAGTTGTTCCAGTGCCTGATACCTCAAGGCCTGCTGCAGAAGGGTTCTCGAGGGAAACCGGGATAGAGATGGAGGAGGGACTCATAAAAAACAGGTATATCATGAGGACATTCATAATGCCGGACCAGACGATAAGGGATGCAGAGATGAAGAAGAAGCTCAACCCTCTCAAAACAATTCTCAAAGGTAAGAGAGTTGTCATTATAGATGACAGCATAGTGAGAGGGACTACAACGAACAAGCTTGTGAAACTTCTGAAGGATGCAGGAGCTAAGGAAGTCCATGTGAGGATAACATGCCCGCCAATCATCTCGCCATGCTTCTACGGCATAGATATCTCAAGCCATTCTGAATTGATTGCTTTCAGATGCAATGGGAATGTTGAGGAGATAAGAAAGATACTTGGGGCTGATTCCCTCGGCTACCAGACCATTGGGGGATTGGTTGATGCAATTGGCATAGGCAAGGAAAATCTCTGCATGGCGTGCTTGGATGAGAATTACCCGACTCCAGGCGCTGCAAAAATAGCAAAGGAAATGAAGAAGAGGAGCGGGGAGGAGATTAAGGAGAAGAAGAGATACTGGGAGATGTGAGCATGGATAGGATTCTTCTTGTTGGCAATGGAGGTAGGGAGCACGCAATTGCCAGGGCGATAAAGAGGAGCAGAATATCCCACGAGCTCTACGCATTCATGGAAGCTAAGAACCCAGGCATAGCAAAACTCTGCAAGGGGTTTTTCATTGGAAAGACAACAGACGCTAGACTTGTTGGAAAGTTCGCGGTGAACAAAAAGATAGACTTGTGTGTTGTGGGGCCAGAGGCCCCTCTTGATGCAGGAGTTGTTGACGAGCTTGAGAAGTATGGGATTGGATGCGCAGGCCCGACGAAAAGCGGGGCGAGAATGGAGACTGACAAGGGCTTCACGAGAGAACTGCTGGAGAAATACAGGGTGAGAGGCTCACCTGCTGCTGGAGTTTTCACTGATGCGAAAGATGCTTCTGAATTCATTGATTCACTTGGAAAACCGGTTGTTGTGAAGCCTGCCGGCCTTACTGGAGGAAAAGGAGTGAAAATAGTTGGCGAACAGCTGAAGGATTCAAGTGAGGCAAAGGAATATGCGAAAGAGGTTCTTGTGAAAGGAGTTGGAGGTTTAAGAAAGGTTGTAGTTGAAGAGAAGCTTGAGGGGGAGGAGTTCTCCCTGCAGGCTTTTGTGAGTGGAAGGAAAGTTATTGGGACTCCGATGGTGCAGGACCACAAGAGGGCATTTGCAAACGACCAAGGTCCAAATACCGGAGGTATGGGCTCTTACTCAGATTCAGGTTATATCTTACCATTCCTGAGGCAGGAGGACTATGACGATGGGCTCTCAATAATGAAAGCATCTGTCGAGGCATTCAGAAAAGAAACTGGGGAAGATTACAGGGGGTTCCTTTACGGCGGGTTCATGGTGACCAAGGATGGAGTGAAGCTGCTTGAATATAACGCGAGGTTGGGGGATCCTGAGGCAATGAACATCCTCTCGGTGATTAAAAGCGATTTCCTTGAGATTCTTGAGAGGATTGTTGATGGAACTCTGAAGGATGCAAGCTTTGATAAAAAGGCAACAGTATGCAAGTACCTTGTCCCAGAAGGTTACCCAGTCTCTCCAAAAAAGAATGAGCTTATTGAGGTTGATGAGAGTGCAATTGAAAGGAGCGGTGCAGTGCTGTATTACGCATCAGTGAATGAAAGTGATGGAAAAATCTACACAAGTAGTTCACGAACTGCTGGTCTGGTGGGTATTGCCGAGACGATTGAGAATGCTGAGAGGATAGCTGAATCCGCAGTAAGGTTTGTGAAAGGAAAACTTTTCTATAGGGAGGATATTGGGACAAAAGCACTTATCCAGAAGAGAATTGACCACATGAAAAAAATCAGAGGTCACCTGTAGCCCATCCTTCTAAGCAGATTCAAGTCGACTTCCCTGAAATCTTTTACAACAGCGCAGCTTTTACTGAAATATTTTCTAGGGAGAGAGGTTGTGAGAGCGACGCATTTCATTCCTGCCCTTCTAGCTGCTTCAATTCCATAAGGAGAGTCCTCAAAAACCAGGCATTCCGATGGCTTCACCCCCAATTTCTTTGCAGCAAGCAGCAAGGCTTCGGGGTCCGGCTTCCTTTTCTTGACATCCTCCCTTGAGATGAACTGGAACTCCTTGTCTAGCTTGAGGCACTTCAGCATTATCAGAACGTTCTTTCTGTACCCGCCTGAAGCAATTATCTTCTTCATTCCTATCTTGTCAAGAAGCCTGTTGAATTTCATGAATCCTTTGACAGGCTTTACGCCTTCCTTCCTCACGAGCTCCCTGAACACCTTCATCCTCTTCCTCACCCAGAACCTGGCGCTCCTTCTTATGCCCCGAGTCCTGAAGATATCCTCCATTATGCTGAGTGAGCCCAGTCCGACATACTTCTCCTTGTAAAGTTTCAGGGGTATAATAATCCCAAGCTGTTTGAGAGTCATGTTAAAGGATTTCCTGTGGATTGGCTCGCTGTGCGCTATAACCCCATCAAAGTCAAATATAATTGCTTTTATCATGCAACACCTGCTGTGTGTCCCGCATTAGGTAAACAACTGTTCTCATGCTACTGCCAATTCCTTCCGTTTTTCAATTTCCTTCAGTGTGAAAGTTGACACTATCGGTATAATCAAAAAATCCTGCTTGATTGACAGGTTAATCTCTTTTCCTTTCCTCTCAGCGCCTACAATGTGGAACTCCTTGAGCATACTTATGTCCCTTATAACTCCACTCACATTCCTTCCCGTGAGTTCTGCCAGCTCGGTAACCGTTACCGGCTGTTTCTCCTTGATTAGCTTTATCAGCTGTATCCTTCTCTTGGTAAATATTTCGGTTATCTCATTGTCTTTAAGAGGAATTGGTATGAAGCGGTCTGGGTACTTATCCGGATGTGCCACGATATCATCTATCAGACCGAGTATTGCATCAAACCTCTCTCCATTCTTTTTCATATAAACCACCTTCTCGCATTTCATCCATCAACACTTTTTTTCGAACAACCTTCTATAATGCTCAAAATTCCCCTTTATCTGTTGCATATACCATTTAATTTCATATCCAGTCACAATGGATGTGAACCTTGGGAGCGGGATAGGCTTTTCAGATTTCCAGAATTTTTGTTCATGCACGTAGTCATGGTAGGAATCTATCCTGTATACATCATGCCACTTGTCCTTTATGAATGCCCTGTAGTTCAAGCTGAACTTGGCAATCTCCTTTCCTTTTTGAAACAATTTCACATCCATAACATCCTCATCGGTTAGGTATACCGGGAATTCTTTTATTCTGAACCGTTTAGCTCTTGCCATCCTTGTACACCTAACATTTTAAGTTATATAACATTTTTTGTTATACTTATATTTAAATCTTGCGGTTTAAATAGTCTGGAAGCGATCTAGCAATATGAGATCTACCAGAATACACCGCAACACCTGCCCATAATATTTTAATATACTTACAGTTTAATAGGGTTATGAAGACTCTTGTTATCGCTCTCGGAGGCAACATGCTCCTTAGGAAGGGGGAGAGCGGGACTTTTGATGCCCAGCTTGAAAATGCCAAGAGGACAGCCAAACGCATTGCAGACCTTATTGGGAGAGGCTACAGGGTGATAATCACCCACGGAAACGGACCGCAGGTTGGCAGCATACTCATACAGCAGGAGAAGGGGAGAGATGAGGTACCTGCAATGCCGCTTGACGTGTGCGTAGCAGAGAGCCAGGGTGAGATAGGCTACATGCTTCAGAGGGCCCTGAGGGCAGAGCTCATTAAAAGGGGCATCAACAGGCCGGTTGCGACTATTGTCACACAGGTGCGGGTTGATGAGAACGATCAGGCTTTCAAGAACCCGACAAAGCCCATAGGGCCTTTTTACTCTAAGCAGGAAGCTGGGAAGCTCAGCAGGCAGACCGGCTCTCTCTTCAAGGAGGATGCGGGAAGGGGATACAGGAGGGTGGTGCCATCGCCAAAGCCGAAGGAGATTGTTGAGAAGGATGCTATAAGGAGGATGATCAAGGGCGGCGTGATTGTCATAGCGTCAGGAGGGGGCGGCATACCGGTTGTCAAAAGGAGGAACATGTTCTGGGGAGTTGAGGCAGTCATAGACAAGGACCTTGCAGCTGCTGTCTTGGCTGAGGATGTCAAGGCGGATATGCTCATCATACTGACAGATATCAAGGCAGTCTTCCTGAACTACCGAAAGGGAAGAGGATGCGAGATGGAGCTTAGGAAGACAACACCAGAGGATGCAGCCAGATATTTGAAGGAGGGTCACTTCGCTCCTGGCAGCATGGGGCCGAAGGTCCAGGCTGCAATAGACTTCGCTCTAAAAGGAGGAAAGACCATTATCACAAGCCCCAAGTATTTGGAGGATGCAATGAAAGGAGACGCAGGAACTTTGATTGGCTGACTACTTTTCAAACAGCTTCTCCAAGAATGCTCCGAAAGCTGGCCTTGTTATTGTAACACCTATTATTACTTCGATTATAACCGAGAGCGCGTAACCCATCATCTCGACAAGTCCCGAGAAGAGGAGGGGGATCATGGCAACTATGGATATGGATGCGACTGTCAGGACTATGAAGAACGCCCTTGCTATGCTCGCCTTTATTTGGCGCCCCTCTTTCTCTCCCTCCTTCCTTCCGCCAAGCATCTCGTCTGTTATGATTATCTGGTCGTTGACTCCAGCGCCGGTTGCACCTATAACACCTGCCATAACACCCAGGTCAATTGTGCCAAGCACGGTTCCAACAACAGAAAGCGTAAGGCTCATCTCGAGCAGGATTGTGGCGATTATCGGCAGGACTATACTCAGCTTTTTATAACGTAGGAATATCATGAGGGAAACTGCAGAAGCAGAAGCAAGAGCACCGACTGCACTGTATCTAAGGAATTCCTCACCAAGAGGGGCGGGTATGGTTGTGGGAGTGCCTAGCATTATTCTGACAGGCAGGGCTCCTCCGATCAGTATACTCTTGAGCTTCTTGGACTCTTGAATGGCGGCAGCCTGCTTCTTGTCAAAGCTCAGAGTGCTTGGAGCAAATCCATTTACTTCATAGAATTGGTTCACTCTGCCTTGAGTTATATCTGTACTTAGAACTGGCGCAGAGAGCAGGTTTATAGCACCCCAGCCGTTCAGCTTCACTCCCTCATCACCTGCGACATAGAAATTGGGCTTCATTTCATCAGGGGTTTTGTTTATCACTTGGTAGTTCATCGCCTGCAGCGCCTTCACAACCGGGGGGTCTGCAGCCTGGGATAGTATGGCTATCTTCTTTGTTGAATTCAAAGATGCAATCGTCTGGTTTATTAAGGAGAAATCATCCTCTATGAATACCTTTATCGAGTCGTTTTCCTTCATCCCTGCCTTCTCTAGAAGTCTAACAGCCTCAGCCTCACTGATGCTTGTATTGGTGGAGAGTAGGTCGCTCCTCTTGATAACAACTATTGAATCCTCATACCTGTCTAGGAACATGTAGACGGGGTAGTTGGCTTTTCCGTAGACAACTATTGCAAACTTTCTGGCAGCATCCTGGTTTATTGCAAACGATACCGCCCATTTTACATCCGTTCCCTGCGTGGTTGGCTGGCTCTCCTGTATGCTTCCGGGCATCATGTCCGCTCCTGTTACCGCGACTTTACCGTCAACTATGCCCTCAAACTTTCCCTGCTGCTTGAGTATGTTCTCAATTTCATCAAGCTGGCGGGCATCCCCATGCGGAAGCTCTACATATACCTCGGAGTTGCCTATCCCCTTCACATTCACCTGCGACATACCGTATTTCGTTACCCTGACCTTTATTGTGTTTATTATATCGCTCATGACGAGCGGGTTGACTGACTTTTCAAGTGAGATGGGTATCCTAATTCCACCCTCAAACTCCAGCCCGAAGTGTAACCCAAAGTTGATTACGAGTATGCATGCTATAGCAATGACGGCAAGCAGGACAATTATTCTCGGCTCTCTCAGGAGCGCTTTGTATTTCATTTTTTAGCACCTTTGGTAGCCCTCTCGGTATACCACAGAATTATCACGGCGTTGGTGCACCATGTTGCGAATATATCCCCAACAAGCCCGCATATGGCAACTGCGGATATTTGGTAATACGTGGATATCTGCGTGGCTAGTGAAAGCGCAAACAGGACAGAGAAGCCGATTATTGACACACACGTCATCATCACACCCGTCTTCATTGCTTCATATGCTCTTTCGTGGGGGGTGCCCTCTGTCCTCCTCATCACTCTTGTTGTCAGAAGTATGTCTGTATCAAGCGAGAATCCTATAAGCATCAGAAGCGCTGCTATTGATTGAAGGCTCAGCGGTATCTGGAAAAGGCCCATCCCCCCCAGGGCTATTAGTATATCGGTCAGCGCACCTGCTATAACAGCTACGGATGGAACGAAGGAGCGGAAAATAATCACGACAACTATGGCTGCGAGCACAAACGAGTAGAGCACCACCTCCTGTGTTTTGCTTACGAAGAACTCGCTGAGCGATGGGCTCACATCCTGCAGGCTGAACTGCTCAACCGTCATGTGGGATTTTATAACTGAGAGTATCTTATCCTGGTATTTCTGCTTAGCATTTATGGAGGTATTTGCGAGCAGGCTCTCCAAAGTCGTCGTATCAGTTGCATTGCTCCTGTCAACCTTCCCGACAAAGAACTCGTAATCGGCAATTACGGAATCTGCCAGGGAGTACATCTCCTTCTGTGATGCGGGGAGTTTTGCCTGCGCATCATTCAAACTTCTCTGGTCGTCATCCTTCTCAGTCTGGGTAATGTTGGCTCTTTCCAAATCTGCAGTGAAACGTGATATATCATACTCCAGCCCATTGACCGTCTCAACGCTTGCATAGAAGCCCCTCATATCTTTCTCTCCTGCGGCTATTCTTTCATTCTGCTCTATTTCTATCTCGACTGTTCTTCCAAGAGGACCTTGCATGTTGTTTATGGATACATCACGCACGCCAAGCTCTTTCGTGAGTGAGTCCTGAAGTGCATTTTCATCAAATGAACTGTTCGTGTTTATTGTCAGCAGTGTCCCTCCACGCAGGTCTAAACCTGTGGGAATCTTGGGTATGAAATATAGGGACACCAAAATGAGTAGTGTCGGTATGATTATCAGAAGTTTGTAGTTCTTGAATTTATAGGGATTAGGTATCTCCATCAGTTTCACTCTCAAGCTGTATAATTGGGAGCAGTAGATTTAATAAGCATTTCCAGTAATATAAAGAGGTATTTCAACTCGGAATAAGAAGTGATTTCATGGGCAGGATACTTGTAACCGGAGGAGCAGGTTTCATTGGCAGCAATATCGCCAAGAGGCTTGTGGAGCTCGGGCACGAAGTGTCAGTGGCGGATAATCTTTTCCTAGGAAGGAAGGATAACCTCAAAGGACTAGACGTGAAGTTCTACAAGACTGATTTAAGAGATGAGAAGCTAACGGACGGGCTTTTCAGGAAAGGCAAGTTCGAGTATGTCTTCCACGAGGCTGGATGCAGCAGTGCACCCATGTTCGACAACGATCCCCGTCACGCAATTGATGTCAACGTAAGGGGGTTCATGAATGTGCTGCAGGGTGCAAAGGAGAGCGGTGTCAAGAGGGTGATATACGCCAGCACAAGCTCCTTGTACCATGATCTGACTCCACCGCATATAGAGAGCATGAATGTAGTCCCTAAATCATTCTATACAATATCAAAATATGTTATGGAGATATGCGCAAGGCAGTACCTTGACGAGCATGGAGTGGAGAGCATAGGCATGAGGTATTTTTCGGTATATGGTCCTAACGAGCTGCACAAGGGAAGATTTGCCAACATAATCTCGCAGTTCCTGTGGGTTATGAGGAAGGGGCAGAGGCCCGTGATATACGGAGACGGCAGCCAGGCAAGGGACTTCACCTATGTCGATGACGTGGTCGACGCGAACATCAGGACAATGAGGAATGGCAAGGCAGGTGAAGTTTATAACATAGGTACCGGAAGCATGACGACATTCAACCAGGTTGTTGAGCTGTTGAACAAGCACCTTGGGAAGAATATAAAGCCAAAGCATATCCCCAACCCGGTGCACAACTATGTTCCCGTAACAGGCGCCAGTACTGAGAAAGCGCAAAGGGAACTGGGATTTGTCAACAGGTATGAGCTCAATGAAGGAATAAAGAAACTTGTGGAGTTCTATTCGAAGTAGTCAATGCTCGATTTTAGCTATTTTTTCGAGCAGTTTTCCCGCCCTCTCCTTCAGCTGATCCTTCTCTAATCCTAATTCTCTTTTCCAGGTAAAGGAGTTCCTGCGGACTTCATTGTAAGCAGTATTATATATGTGAGAAATTGAGTAGCTAGCAACTGCGTAGGCTACCCCTTTCACAATAAGGTTTGTTGCGTAGGAAATGAGAGGTGCAGGGTAGGGCTGGGGTTGGATTGGCTGCGTGAGCACGAATGAATCAATCATACCCGAAACCCAATCTGAAACTGGTTTGAGTACAGTCAAACCCAGCGCAAGAGCTGAAGCGGAACCCGCAAATCCCTCAAGCCTGCTGCCCAGTACCGTTGCCAAGCCTTCCTTGCTCTTATGCTCTATATCAGAGAAAAGCTTTTTAGTTTCATCAACCAACTTTTCTATCTCATCGCTTTCACTCTTGTTATCCTTCAGTCTAGATATAATGTTCTCTTTCATCGACTCAAGGCGGGACAGGTCGTTCTTCCTCAGTTTTGAAGCTGTGTTTGTATCATACCAGTTCTTGGCAAGAGCGATAGTTTCTGAAGCGGGGATGACTATAAGGCCAATCAGGGGATTGCCCGTGATCGCAGACAGCACGAGTGCAGTTGAATCGGCAACGCTGGCACCTATGTTAACATTCTTGCTTGGCTGAGCTCTCTCGGAATGCCTGAAAAGGTTCTCTATGCACTCCTCAATCCTCTCTTTTTTTGGAAGCTCTGCAGGTGGCTGCTTGTTAGCACGCTTTCTCCGAAATATCTCGGAGATTGCCTTCTTGCGCTGCATGCCCTCCACGTCCCCCTTCATTCCTTGGGTACCCTCGCTATCAGTCTTCTCAGAGCTTGGACCAGTCTTTATGACGCCACTTTTCTGCATGCTGATAATATGAGTTTCATAGTATAAAATAGTTATAGATTACAAAAAAATGTATATTATACGGCAATGGATATCTCTGGTGCTAGTTACACGGCGTCGGTTCGCAACCGTTGCAGTTCTGCCCATTGTTGGTGAAGGTGTCTAGGACGAAGGTCATGCTACACGGCAGGATGCAACCTCCAGGAGGTTGATTACACTTCACTGCAATTGAGTTGTCGATAAAGGTGTTATTGAACAAGGTGGTTTGTGAATTCGCAGCTGCGTCTATGAAGAGCCCAGCGACGCCAGTGTTGCAGTTTATCGTGTTTCCAGATATGGATGAAGAGGAGGAGTTGGTATATATGCACTTGCAGTCACCGACATGACTTGCGCAGTTGTTGACGCTGTTGTTCGCTATTGTGTAGGTGGAACTAACACCTGAAAGGGTAATCCCAGAGGTCCCGGTCACGTTATTGAAGGCTATTGTACCCCCCGCATTCTGCAGGTTTATTGCTGGAGCAGATCCAGTCTCATGGGCCTCGTATATAGTGTTATTTATGACGTTAGTGTCAGCGCAGCCGGTTGCAAATATCGCCCCGTTAGGACCTGCGCCTGGATCTAGGGATACCTGCACAAGCATGGTATTGTTTGAAACTGACTCGTTTCGAGAGTCGAATAGACCCACGTATACATATCTCCAGCTAGACTCCGAATTGCCGAAAGTGTTGTTGTATATTAAATCGTTTTGTGAGGAATCAATTAAGATGACGAAGTCTGCGCCTGAACCCGCGGGGGTTACAGAGTTGGACCTGAAGGTATTGTTGTAAATGCTGTTTCTAGATGATGCGTGTATTGACAGATCAGTGGCATCAGTCAATGTGTTGTTGTAGAAGATGATAGAACTTGAGGAATCTACGTAAAGTGCGGTTCTTGGAATAATATCATGTTTACGGTTGGTAAAATCATTGGAATAGATTCTGGTGTTGTCGCACTTGACTTCTATATCAATTGCTCTTGATGCTTCGGAAGTGATATCAAATGTGTTGCCATACACCGAGTTGTTTGAGGATTCTTGCATAGATATCGCAGCATTCCTTTCACCTTGGAATGTGTTCTTGGATATACTGATATTTGAACCGCGGTAAATGAAGATGGCATTGGATGGAGAAGTTGAGGGGTCCACAGTATTTCCTTGTATCGTATCATGACTGGAATCATACAACAATATAAATATCTCATCATTATCCGCGAAATAATTGTTTGAGATATTGTGGTATGAGGAATCTTCTATGGATAGAAGTTGGTAGCCTCCGCCATCTTGGAATGTGTTTCCGCTTATCACCGCTCCATCCGCACGTACCAATATGCCGGGGTTGCCAGCGTCCCCTGCGCGCTGTATTATTGAATTCATAATGATTAGTTGTCCACCTTCCTCTCCCGGCTTTCCAGGCTCTCCCGACTTTCCAGGGGGGTCTACCACCACTATGAATCGGTTTTTGGATGCATCAGTGGTTATCTTGGATTCATCAGTTCCTGGTTTTGGGACACCGTCCTTATCAGATATGACAAGCCTTCCTCCGGCCTGCACCGTTATCACAGCAGGCGTGGATGTTGGTGCCATCTTGAATGTGGAGTTCTTAAGCATCAGGCTGCCGGTGCTGGTTATAATTATGCTTACATTAACAGTTAGATTTTTGTTTTCGCAATATATCGCACCAGATATAGTCCAGGGGTCGCCTGGTTTATATGCTCCCCCTACTCCGCCTACTCCGCCTTCTCCGCTTGCTCCTACTACGCAGTTAGTGGAATTCATGCAGTTGTCTGTTGAGCCGGTTATATTGTTTCCCAATAGCAGAGGAAGAGTACCGGGGGTGCAGTAAACACCAGTGCTGGTTGTTATTGTGTTGTAGGAGGCAATTGGTTCTGAATAGTTGAAATATATTCCCCCAGCCGGGTGCTCGGGATCCATTGTGCCAGAATCCATGGCATTTCTATTAATTTCCACAGCGCTTGCATCCGTTGTGATTATCCCATACGGCAATATGGATGGGCATGATTCTTGGCACGGGCATGTCCCTATGCCACTTAGTATGTTGTTCGTGACTGAACCGCTCAGGGATGGATAGTCATGGTTATCTATAAACATGCCTACATTCCCGAAGTTTCTTAGGGTGTTGTCAGATATTGTCACGGAAGAATTGATTGTGGTTATCGCAGCCTTGAGTGATAGGCAAGCCCCGGGGTCAATCACATTTTTAGAGATGGTAACTTGCGAACTATTCACAAGTATTACATGGTCTGAATTGATTCCGCGTAGTGTGTTTCTCAGTACGTAGTTATCTGCTCCGCAGTGTTGGAAGGATACGTTATTGATGTCAACGCCGTAGGTTAGGTTTGAACCTGGGGAGTATACGAAAGTAAATGAAGTTGTTGGGTTTTTAGCCTCAGCGCTAAGGTTCGTACCCACTTGGTCCACCACGGTATTTGGACTCCATAACACTTTCATGGAAGTGCATCCGTACATCTTATTAGATGTGAAGTAGTTAGCCGGTTGGTTGCAGGTTATAGATCTTGCTTCACGCACTGGAAATGCTTCCAAACCAATGTCTTCCTCGCACGCTGGAGAGTTAACGAAGATATCATAGCTTTCAAGACCACAGGGATCGTCGGAATCCTGGCCTATATATCTGCCCAGGATATTGTTTATGAAATGGTTGCCCAGTGAATTACCTAGGTAAATCTGATATGCGAAGGTATCCGTAAGTGAGCTTCCGTTTAACAGGTGATTATTCTCGAATGTGTTATTCCAGGAACTTGTGGCATAAATTCCAGCTGTTTGGGTAGGCATTGTTGGTATTTCGTAAAAGGCTTTTTGGAAATTGAATATGCTGTTGTTATAGAACGTATTTTGGTGAGATGAGGAGAGAAAGACTTCGTAAGTGCACCCACTGAAATAGTTATTAGCGATGTAGTTGCCTGTCGAGCCATCCTCCAGCAATATGGCTGGACCTGGCGGTGGTGATGGCAACATTTCTCCGGAAGGAACTCCAATTATGTAATTGGATGATATGGTATTGTTGGCCGCATTGTGAAGGAATATCGCAGGGTTCTGGATGAGGAAAGATTTTAAGGTATACGTTTGCACTGTGTGCATAGAATTGGTTGATACGTTGTTATTGAACGAGTTGACCAACGCGACTCCGGTAAATGAATTTCCACTGATAACATTCCCAGTCACCGTGCTGTTGGTTGAACCATTCAGTATGATGCTGACGAAACCGTCGGGCCATTGTAACATCGAGAAAGTGTTATTCTGGATGATGCTGTTGTCGGAATTTACAAACAGTCCGCTTCGGTAGTCTGTTATGTCTGCCAAGGTGACATCGCCAGCTCCGGCACGGTAACCCGCTCCTTCTAGTCTGGAGTTTTTCATAATGAATGTGTCAGCAAGTGGCGATATGTAGAATACGTATGGATTTCCGGGCGGAGATGGATATCCGTAGGTTCTGATGTACGAAGCATCAGGAGTTGTGGCATTGTTGTTGTCATTGTCCAGTATCCTGAATCGCGCCATCCTGTTCAGGTATATCCCCCTCTGTCCAGCAGCAGAGGAGTTCATGTACAATGTCACATTCCTGAATGTGAGGTCCCCCCACTTGTGCAGGTATACCAAATCTAATGATATGTTAAGGTTGCCGTTAAGAGTTATTGTGGCATTCTCGCAATCAACTGTCTTGTCGATTATCCAGTCACCCTGCCAAGGCGCACCGCATGGCTGGCATGCTACAAAAGTCACTATCGCGGAGGTGTTTAGGTGAACATCGTAGGCATCCAGGTCAACAGCTGCGCTCACTTTCGCAGGAACTGGCATGGCTCCTCCCACACTCGCGTTCCATGCGAGATAGGAGATCGCATACCCAGACACATCACTGATTTCAAGCTGTGGGGTCATATTTGAGCGAGAATCGTTGACTGAGAAATTTACGGGTATGCTGTTCACTGGCGCGCCCCCAGAATCGAGAACCTGGGCGATTACGTAAGAACCTCCGCAGAAAGCTCCAGCATAGGAATCATAGGCACTGAGCAGAAGTGTTGCTGGGATGGGTAGGAATGTTAGTCTTGTGAAGTTGTAAACCCCGTATGATGTTGCTCTCACATCCGCAGTTCCAGTGACATTTGAACGTACCTGCACTGACGCCTCACCACTCTCATCCGTAGTAACGGAGTACCTGCTAACAGTTCCGATTGGGGTGGAAATGAACGCGACATCAATGCCTTGTATTGCCTGTCCATTTTTGTCACGAACCCTTGCTGTAGCAGTTGAGTACTGGACTCCATCAGGTGCCGTGATGTTTGGCGAAACACTGACCAGTATGGTCGTGGGCGCAGGGCAGTCTGACGGGCAGTTGTTGGGGTTCTCATAAGGATAGGAGCAGGTGCCATCACCGCAGTAACCATAGGTCAGCGAAATATTGCTCTCAAGTGGTGTTAGGACTGTTCCCTTGGTTGTGTAGTTGGAACCGGACATGCAGCTCCCATTTACTAGGTAGTTGGGGTCAGTGATGCAATTCGTGTAGTTAAGCTCAACCTGGAATTTGATTTTCTTTCCTGAGGAGGGCATGTAGCTCTGGTTGTATATATCAAATACGCAGGTAATTACGGTATTCTTCTTCGCAATATTCGGAAGCATTGGAGAGCAGTTTCCAATGTAGGTTTGCTTGCCGATATTGCCGACATTCTCAACCGTTATGTCGGACGTATTGCCTGAGAATGCTACGTCGTATGGGAAGTTGTTTGAGAACTGGAGTATGAGTCTCGTGGGGGAGGTTGGTGAAGTAGCCCCTTGAAATCTATAGGTTGTGCACTGCAAACCCTGCTCAAAGTTGCATTGGTTTGGCATGAACCTTGTGGGGTCAAAACTCCCGTAGTAGAATAGGACTGCAAAGAGCAGCAAAACTCCTACTATGACCCAACCGTAGGTTGTGAGAAATTCAAGGGCAACCTGCGCTTTTTTGTTCATCAAACCACCCCATTTTTTAGCATTAATTAAATAACTTATTAATCCCATGGAGATTCGCTCCATAAGAGAACCCTCATTATCACTAGTGAATGGTTGTATACTACTACCCTATCGGTTTTAGCTATCATCCTGGCAGTAATTTCGTTGAACGGCTTGCCAACCCACAGGTCAAGCCCATTGAGCTTAACCATCTGATCCGATCCATTGCTGTTATGGATTATAAACTGGATGTAGTAATCATATTGTGACCTTAGCCTGCTCTTTGTAAATGAGTAGTTGTTAAAGCTCATCATTTGGAATGAATATAACTTATCAGTTGAGATTACATTACTGTCACTGTCACTCCAGCTCCGCCCCAGCCCAATCTGCTGGATATTCGACCAGGTGCTCTGGTTATTCACATCGATAGATGATTGCCAATCCGTAGGGCTTCCTGGTGAAACAAGGGTATCCGCAACCTTGATGGACTCGAGAGTCATGGTATCTTTTTCTTCAGTCATGTTTGTCCTTGCGCTCCACCAGAAGAATGCAAGAATTCCCAGGGCTATTACGAATAGGATTGAGCTTATTATCAAGTCGTACGACCAGACCTGCCCTTTCCTCAGCTTATCTAAAATCGCCACGTACGCACTTTTGAAAAATTGTATTCTTAAACATATTGGTTAATTAAAGATTGCGGCAATGTAACATCCTGAGCGGTACATCCCGCATCCTTTAGCGGTGGGGTGAAAGTGGTAATTTTATATATTACTTCTTATACTAAATACATCGCCAACAACAGTTTATGGAGGTGCTCGGGTATGGAATCTATAATCCAAGAAGCTCTCAAGGAGTCTAGCAGTGAAGTCGGAGAGGATCTGTCAATTCCCAGGATAGTTGTGATGGGAGTTGGCGGAGCTGGATGCAACACCATAAACCGGCTTGCGAAGGTCGGGATAAGGGGGGCTGAACTCATAGCTGTGAACACGGATAAGAAGCACCTCTCTATCATATCAGAAAGCGCAAAAAGGGTCCTCATAGGGCAGAGCATAACAAGAGGGTTGGGGGCTGGAGGTTACCCTGAAGTTGCTTTGAAAGCGGTGGAAGCATCAAAGCAGGAGATTGAGACCATACTCGCGGATACGCATCTCCTTTTCATAGCAGCGGGCATGGGTGGAGGAACCGGTACAGGGGCTGCTCCCGCAATAGCGGACATTGCAAAGCAGCAGGGCGCTATAGTTGTTGCCATGGTAACCTACCCATTCGAACTCGAGAGGGCGAGGCTGAAGAAGGCAGAAGCGGGTATAGAAGCGCTGAGGAAATCTGCCGATACTATAGTTGTGATATACAACAACAGGCTTGTCGAGTTCTTCCCAAACCTGCCGATAGACATGGCGTTCAACGTTGCGGACGAGATAACTGCAAGAGCCGTGAGGGGCATAACAGAGACTATAACAACACCGAGCCTGATAAACATAGATTTTGCAGATGTGAGATCAATAATGGGTGGCGGAGGAGTCTCAATGATTGCAGTTGGCGAGGCTAAGGGGACTGACAGAGTGCAGGAGGTTGTGAAGAATACGCTGCACCACAGGTTGCTTGATGTGGATTACAAAGGCGCAAGTGGAGTTCTGCTTCACTTAACAGGAGGAGGGGACATGACACTGGGTGAGGCAAACCAGATCGGCGAGCTTCTTACAGATGAGGTAGAACCTACGGCAAATGTAATATGGGGCGCCAGGTTGGATAGGAGCTATGAGGGCAAGATAGAGGCAATAGCTATATTCACGGGCATAAAGAGCCCGTATATGGTGGGCAAGCCAAAAAGAGGGGCTAACTGGAGCCTTGGGGAAGTTTGATTGCTACTGCCAAGCCCAGGGAAGAAGATTCAGGAAGAAGCATAAGATCATCGCTGCTGCAATTGCTTTGATAAGTCTCTCATCTTTCACAACAAGAGAGACAATCCTATATCCGTCGAAAGGCGGAATCGGCAGTAAGTTGACCGAACCAACCAGGAAATTGAGCACAAATGTCAGACCTATGAAATTGTATAAGAATAAAATCCACCATCTGCCCGGCTGGTATGATAATTCTTTTACCCATCCCGATAAACTTCCATCGCTGAAGGTAGTTATACCCACTTTCCCGTTTTTGCCTGCGTTCAGTAAGAAGGAGCCGGCATCTGTTACTACACTCACGGTATCATTTTCTTTTGTGAAGTTTGATGCTTGGGAGAAATCATTCAGGTCATGTATCTCAACTCCATTCCACTGCTCGATAATCATTCCTGGCTTCAGTATTCCGTATGCCGGATAGTCTAGGAGAGTTTCGGAGATTAGTACGTGCTCAGCAAGATGCGAATTCGGAGGTGGATATGCGGTGAGTATCAGCAACCAGTAGCCTAGGAAGAGTACGAAGAATACAAGCGAGAGTATCAGATTCGCTGATGAGCCTGCCACAAGGACGTTCTTCTGCTTCTCCGCATCGCTCTTCTTGAGCTGTTTCTCATCAGGCTCAACAAACGCCCCTATCGGTAGGAAGCCGAACAGCACAAGCCCGCTATTCTTAACCCTTATCTTCTCTACTCTAGCCAGAACTCCGTGGGAGAGCTCATGGAAGAAGAGTAGAACTGCCAGGGAGAGCACACCTTCGAAAAACGGTAGATTTATTCCAGGAATTATGGGTGTTGCACCCGGGCTTATCGTGGTGAGGGCTGCAGCATTTCCGGCAGGGCTACCTAGAAGGGAGAGGAGCTTCATAAGAATGCTGTACACTATGACTAAGCTATAGCCAGCAAAACTTAGGACACCTGCAAGGCAAAAGCCTCCAAGAACAAGGCAGAAGAATACAAGGTAATAGAGCAGAATTGATACAAACGACGGCTGGGCGGAGACAGAGCTCTGCACGGCATATATCTTGACAGGCAGCTCTATCATACTCATGGCGACTGGTAGCACAAACGGCAGAACAAAAAGTGAGGTGAGCATTAGGACAAGCACTGAGAACTCGAATGTCTTCTTAGGAATTTTTTTGAATAGCAGGGCAGAGCTGACTCCAAATCCCATAACCATGCCAAATGCGGCCATATCTATCCAGAATCCGGGGTTCCATCTCGCCAACCTGTCAAGGGATTTCTTTCCCCTCTCTGTTGCCAGTATTATAAGGCCTTTCTCTCCATTCAGGTTAAGCAGCTTCTGCAGGCACATTCCTGAGAGAAAAAGCAGGACTGCTGAAATTAAGAACTTCATTATTCCATTGAGGGGACTTACCACAACCTCATAGAAGGCGAATATCGATAAAGCAGTGGTGAGAACCGCCAAAAATTTTTTTATCATAGCACTTGCAGGATAATTTGAGAGAAAACTATTAATATGTTTAAGCCCAAAGCAGGATTATGGGAGAGTGCGAGATGTGCGGGGCCCCTGAGGCCGGTTTCTTCATACTTGTTGAGGGCGCCAAACTTCATGTGTGCGTCAGCTGCGCCAAGCACGGTAAGGTACTCTCCGCCCCGGCACCAGTGCCTAAAAGAAGGCTGAGTGTGGAGAAGGAGGAATCGGAAGTGGACCTTACTGCTGATTTCGGAAGGAGGATAAGGGAAGCAAGAGGGAAGATGAAGATAGAGAGAAAAGTGCTGGCTGAACTGGTGAATGAGAAGGAATCTTTTCTTGAGAGGATAGAGGCTGAGAAGACAATTCCAACTGAGGCTTTGGCATTGAAGCTTGAGAGGGCGCTGGGAATAAAACTTTTCGAGGAAATAAAGCACGAGCACCTTCCAGCAAAGAAAGAGAAGAGAGGGGAACTCACTCTTGGGGATGTAGTTGTCGTTAAGAGGAAGTAGATGATAAAATGGGAGTGGATTTGGGGGAGCTAGTCCACAAGGAGGAGATATCGCTGGAGGTTCTCAGCGGTAAGACAATAGCAATAGATGCCTACAATGCGCTCTACCAGTTTCTCTCCATAATAAGGCAACCTGACGGAACCCCTCTCATGGATTCGAAGGGCAGGATAACCAGCCATCTATCCGGCATTTTCTACAGGACAGCAAAGCTGATTGAGGCAGGTGTGAAACCTGCTTACGTATTCGATGGAGAGCCTCCTAAGCTCAAGAGGTCCGTGCTTGAGGGAAGAAAGGAGATCAGAGAGAAGGCAGAGGACAGGTGGAAGGATGCACTCAAGAGGGGTGAGCTAGCAGAGGCGAGGGTATACGCACAAGCATCCTCAAAGCTGAGCAAGGAGATGGTGGAGGATGCCAAGAAACTTGTGGAGCTTATGGGGCTGCCGGCAATTCAGGCACCAGGAGAGGGTGAAGCGCAAGCTGCAGTGCTGGCAGAGAGAGGAAAGGTCTACGCATGCGCATCCCAGGACTTTGACGCATTACTTTTCGGAGCACCCCGCCTTGTGAGAAACTTAACAATGAGCGGAAGGAGAAAACTTCCAAGAAAGGATATCTATGTTGAGGTAAAGACTGAGATGATAGAGCTCGAAAAAAGTCTGAAGGCACTTGGACTTGATAGGAGAAAACTTGTATGGATTGGTATACTTGTCGGAACAGACTTTAACAGCGGAGTGAAGGGGATAGGCCCCAAGAAAGCTCTGAAAATGGTTTCTGAGGGCGACTCATTAGAGGGAGTTTTTGGAAAGTTAACGGGGGGTATGGATGTAGATCCATCGGAAGTTGAGAGAATATTTCTCCATCCTCTGGTTGACGAGGGATGCGATTTGAAGTTTGGTGAACCCGACGGGAAGGGGATTGTGGAATTTCTGTGCAAGGAGCATAATTTCTCAGAGGAGAGAACAAGAAGCACGGTTGATGCGATGATCAAGGCGTTATCTGAAAAGGGTAAGCAGAGCAGTCTCGAGAGTTGGTTTGGATAGGAAATAAAAAAAGATTAATATAGTAATGAGTATATATTCAGGTATAACAGATAGCATTATGGTGGATAAATGGAGTTGAATAGATACCGACACGTGCTGCTGTTCCTTTCTTTTGCCGTAGTTGCGCTGTCCGTATGGGCAATGCATGCTTATCCTAAGTATATGCCAGCACTGCTCGTCCCTGCCGCCGTACTGCCAATATTAGTAAGACAGATGAAGAGCAAGCCAGTCAAACTGCTCTGCTACCTCGCGCTTGGGTTCGCGGCTTACCTTGCAGTTGCCAACTCATTCATAGTCCCAGTTGGAAGTGAGGAATTACTATTCGCATTCACACCATTCCTCCTATTTGCAATTGCAAATGCAATAGGTGTCCTCATAGGCTACTCGGATTCCTATGTCTATGGGGGGGTTTATGCTGCCGGTTCGATTCCAGCACTGCTCTTTGGGAAGGGCCCAGTTGGTTTTGTTAGCATAGACCGATTCATCATAGGCATAATCCTCTTTGCATGTTCATCGTTCATATTCGTGCACTTAATATCTAGGAATAAGAATGCCAGAGATTCCATATCTGATATCATAAAAGGCTGCGTGGTGGCAGCAGTACTGCTCACTGTCATTTTTTCCATAAGACTCTTCAACATAGATATGTTATACACCGGACAGTTTGCTGAGTTCGCAAAGAAAGTAAGCCCGCTCTTTGTGAATGTCGTATGGCTCTCCCTTGTCTCCAATGGGTTTGTGATGCTCGTTGCCCTTGTTACGCACGACCTTGTGATGTATGCGCTCGAACTCAACAGAGAGGTGACGGAAGAGGGGCCGGTATACGGAAAAACTTCTGCTAAAGTAGAAAAGGTCGAAGAGGGAGATGAGGACCTATTAGCATCGCTGGTAATAAGGCTGAGGAAGTTCATCCAGGACCTTCCCCAATACGATACAACCGCAGCATCAACAGTGCTGACAAGATTTGATGCAGAATTCGCTTCCCTCTCTTCAATGGGCGACAGTAAATCAAGGGAAACCGTTGAATCGCTACTTATGAAAGCCAAGAGACTCGCGAAAGAACTTGACGAGAGCGAGGAGCCAAGGAAATCTCCAAAGTTGTCATTTAGGAAATCTGATATGATGGATATTCCTAAGAATACTACCTTGCTTGTTGAGGGTCCAATCGGAAGCAGGAAAGAGGAGTACTGCCTCAGGTTCCTAAAGCTTGAGCTCCAGAAGGGAAAGAAAGTCGCAGTATGCTCATACGACCCAGATACCGAGCTGCAGTGGTTCAGCGGGCAGGATAGAAGCAAGATTGGGGTTTTCAAAGTTGAGCCGAACATTACTGAAATGTCGCTGATCATAACGAAAGCACTTGAAGACAAGCCCGAGGTCGTTTACTTCAACATACTATACAAGCTTTTACCGGCATATTCGTCGGATGTGTTGGGCGAGTTCCTGAGCTCCAACCTCAGGAAGATCAAGAAGGCTGGTGTGACTGGCATATTCGTCATGGAAAGGGAGATGATATCAACGCAGATGCTTTCCACCGTTGAGAGCCTTTTTGACGGAATAATTGAATTCCAGATAAGGGAAGAAGGTGATGAACTCGCGGCTTATTACAGAGTTAAAGAGTTCAAGCTTAAGGAATTTGATACCAACTGGAGAGAGTTTAAGTAGGTGGGAGTATGGATAAGATAAAAACTAGTATAAAGGGTTTGGATGTTCTGCTGGGAGGGGGCATACCGTGCCAGCATAACGTGTTCATATGCGGAGGGCCCGGGACTGGAAAGACCTCCCTCTCCATGGAGTTCCTCTACCGCGGTGCCCTGGGCGGTGAAAGTGGGCTATTTCTCTCTCTGGAGGAGGATGTAGATTCGCTTGTGGAGAATGCCAATACCACATTCACCAAATGGAGCAAGTTCAACCAGCTTGTGAAGGAGAAGAAACTTATGATAGTGACGCAGGAGTCGTATATACATGTGGATATGCCCGAGACTGGCGTTAGCCCTTACTACACATTCAGCAAACTGCATGATAAGTTAGATGAG
>JAPLWV010000002.1 GCA_026396385.1 Microcaldota archaeon
AGGCCCTAGGATGGGTAAGCTTATAGAAGCTGTCGGAGTAAGTAAAGTGAGAGAAACAATAGAAGGGATGTGAATGAACATAATGGAGTACATTGCATCGCGCGGTTCTGAAATTGATAAGGAAATTGAGAAAGTCATACCTAAGAATAAGGAGCCAAAGGCAGTTTATGGAGTTATATGGGATTTGCTTGAGAGGGGGGGTAAGAGGTTCAGGCCAGTGATGTGCCTGCTTTCCTGCGAGGCCGTCGGGGGGGATTCAAAAAAGCTTCTGCCGATTGCAACTTCCATAGAGATGTTCCATGAGTTCACCCTTTCGCATGATGACATTGAGGACAATTCCGAAATGAGGAGGGGAAAGCCCTGCCTGCACAAGATATACGGCGTGCCCATTGCGGTAAATGCAGGCGATGGTCTCTTTGCCATGGTGTGGGAAACCTCGCTTCTTCTTGAAATGCCAGCCAAAAAGATAGTTGAGGCGCAGAGGATTCTGTCAGATGCGTTCAGGAGGGTGCTTGAGGGGCAGGGCATAGAGATAGGCTGGTACAGAAACAACGAATGGGGAATCACGGAGCAGGATTATTCAAACATGGTTGCTGGCAAGACGGGGGCACTCATAGCTGCGTCATGCGAGGTTGGGGCATTCCTAGGGGGAGGGAAGAAGAGACAGAGAAAGATATTGAGGGAATTCGGGAATGCGGTTGGGATAGCCTTCCAGATCCAGGACGATGTCCTTAACCTAGTGGGTAAGGAGAGGACGTATGGGAAGGAGATAGGGGGGGACATAAGCGAGGGGAAGAGAACTCTCATGGTTATACACACCCTGCAAAAGGCCTCTCCTGAGGATAAGAAAAGGCTCACCTCCATCCTCAACGAGAAGACAAAAGACCAGCAGAAAATCAGCGAGGCAATTAAGATACTAACGAAGTATAACTCGCATGAGTATGCAAAGAAAAAAGCAGACCAGCTTGTGAAAAAAGCAAAGAAAGGATTGGAGAAGCTGCCTCAGACCGAGGCGAGAGAAAAGCTATTGCAGCTTGCTGACTTCTTCATAAACCGGGAGTTCTAATCCTCCTCTCATACTTTCTAAAAACTTATCAAATAGGCTCCATTCCCAACAACGATAAACAGGTTTACTCACAATCGGGTGCTAGAATGAAAGCTTTATAATTTCTTATCTCTAATATACGAAAGTAGATGTATATTATATACAAATATCGAGAGGTGGTTTGATTGATTGACCTGAGTTTGCCTGTCGCTGTTGCAATGACCATGGCAGTTGGTGCAATTGCTACGGGATATGCCGAGGCGGCTATAGGATCCGCAGCAGCAGGTGCAGTCGCTGAAAAACCAGAGGTTTCCAACGCGATGCTACTCTACCTTGTTATACCCGAGACAATAATCATCTTCTCATTCGTCATAGCAGTTCTGATGATGCTCTGGCTCAAACCAGCATAATCAATCTAGTTGGAATTGCCATGGAAGAGAAAAGCGTAGATTCGATAACAGTTCTCAAGGAGACTGAGGGGGAAGGAAAAAAACTAGTCGAGGAAGCGAGAGCACGGAAGGAGGAGACAGTTAAAAGAGCGAACGAGAAAGCGAGGGCAATTATTGAGAAGGCACACGAAAAAGCAAAAGCCCTAAAGAACGAGCTCCTGCTAAAGGGGAGAGAAGAGATTAAAGAGGAAGAGGAAAAGAAGCTCAAAGAATTCAGCAAAAAGACAGACGAGATAAAGAAAATCAAGCTGAGTTCTAAACAGGTTGAAGAAATCTTCTCAAAATTCTTCGGCGGTTACCATGCTTAAGGCAGTCCCAATGCAAAAAATAAAAGTAGTCGGCTTGAGGAGGGATCTGTCCAAAGTCATTGGTTTGCTGCATGGGAAAGGGGCCATCCAATTCAAAAAGTTTTGTGACGCTCGGATTGAAAACGATCAGCCGATGGAGATATTCCCCGTAATATCCGAACAGCTTGTAAAGCTTCAAGGGATACAAAACACATTGATACCTCAGCCCCATTCCAAACCAGAGAAAATGAAGAGCTTGGAGGAGATAATTGAAGAATGCAAGAAGATTGACATCGATAAGAAGCTGGGGGAGCTTCAAAAGAGGTTGGAGGAAACAAGCAGAAAGGAAGCAGAATTTGAAGAGGCAAAAAAAATTCTGGCTGGGCTCGGGGGGCCAGGTACAAGAATACTCCTGCGCCATGAAAAACTATACGCGCTGGGGAGGATTTCAAATGATAAGCTAGGGTTGCTGAGGAACGAATTGAAAGAAATAACAAGCGAGTACAGATTGCTATCAAAAGAGCTCAATAAATTTGAAAGCCTTTTTGCAATTGCGATTGATAAAAAGTTTGAAAGCAAGGTTAAGTCCGTATTCTTTGGCTTGGGCCTTGTTGACAAGCAGCTTCCCAGCATGTCAGAGAAGTTCTCCAACATCTTCGATTCTGTCGAGAACGAGATTCTCAGTTTGAAAAAAGAGAGGGGGCGTATTGACAGGGAAATCCAATCCATGTCCCAAAAATACTGGAATAAAATAATGAGCCTGAAAGAGATGCTTGAGATAGAAGCTACAAAGGCCAAGGCACCTTCAATTTTTGGCCGGACCGACAATCTATTCGTTTTTGAGGCATGGCTTCCCAAAAGCAAGCTTAATGAAATCTCACATGAATTAAAAAACATCACAACCAACAAAATCTTCATTGAAAAGATGGAAGAAAGCGAGGAGGATGTCGCGCCAACATTGCTCGAAAACCCGCAAATCCTATCTCCATTCGAATTCCTAGTAGAGTTTCTCTCAACCCCTAAGACCCACGAGATTGACCCGACACTATCGATTGCCATCATGCTTCCAATTTTGTATGGCATGATGCTTGGGGATGTAGGTTATGGGTTGGTTTCATTACTATTTGCCTCATATCTGATGAAAAAGACGAAGGGAATCCTCAACCAAATCTCAAAAATATGGGCAATTGCGGCAATCCCTTCAATACTATTCGGAATTTTATTTGATGAGTACTTTGGTTTTACGCACGAAAGTATACTAAAGATGGTTGGGCTTGGAGAACATACCCTTTACCCCTCCATAGGGAGGCTGGAGAACATACAGCTGCTACTGCTTGCCACCATATTTCTCGGAGCTTTCCACATAGGCCTTGGCTTTTTCCTGGGGTTTGTTAACAGTTTGATGGAAGGCAAGAAAAAGCATGCTGCGGGCAAGCTTGCTTGGATAGGAGTGGAGGCAACTGGCATCCTGCTGGTCGCTGCAGTTTTCTTTAATGCAGTCAATCAAGCCTTGGTCCCAGCCCTGGGGGGGCTTTTTGGGGTATCAGTCCTGTTGATTGTTTTTGCAGAAGGCCCCATAGCACTGGCGGAAATACCTAAAATCGCGGGCAACATGTTCTCCTATGCAAGGATTCTTGCTCTTGGCATATCCTCATTGTCAATCGCTTTGATAATCAACCAAACGCTCCTTCCAAACCCCAACTCTGGCATATTGTTCTTCGTAATGATACCCATATACCTGCTCATGCATTCCCTCAACATATTCGTGGGAATGTTCGAGTCGCTTGTGCAAGGTACGAGATTGAATTACGTTGAGTTTTTCTCAAAATTCTTCGAGGGCGGGGGCCAGAAGTTCAACCCCTTCGCATACGTAAGGAAGTATACCTACTAGAAAGGTGTTAATTTGGGAATCGAAGAGCTCAAAAATGAGATAATCACAAAGGCAAACGAGAACGCAAATAAAATTGATGAAGAAGCTCATAGAGCGGAGCAGAATTTGCTTAATGAAGCAAAAAAGAAAAGGGAAGAAATTGTAAAGCAGGCAAAGGAGGAGGTTGATAAGACGCTAGCGAAAGAAAAGAACGAGAGGCTATCCTCCCTAAGGCTTAGGATGAAAGGGATTTTAAGCGAGGCTAAAGAAGAGAATTCATCCAAGGTGCTTGACGATATCCGGAAGATGCTCATTCAAGTAAGGAAAGGGAAAATGTACGAAAAAATATTGAAAAGTATGATAGAAGAGGGAGTGAACGGAATTGGCGGGGGCGCGCTAGTTTATGTCAATAGTGGGGATAGAGAATTAGCAAAGAAATTAAAGGGGGTTAAGATTGCAGATTCTGCAATAGATTGCGCAGGAGGCGCGATAGTAACCACTCCAGATGGAAGAATAAGAATTGATAACACATTTGAGGCGAACTTTGAGGAGAGAAAGGATGAGATGAGGAAGCATGTATTTGATCTGTTGTTCAAAAAAGTTTAAGTGAGGATTATGTTGCGCGATATCTTTTATGGTTCCCTTGCAAGGAGGACAGTTGTATACGGCTATTCTAATGCAAGGATAGGTGCAATGAAGGCCTCGCTTCTAAGAAAGAATCAAATCCAAGAGATGATACAAGCAGGCAAGATTGCAAGTGTGCTAGGTTTATTGGATGACACTGACTATAAGGAGGATTTGGTGAACTACTCGCTGAGATACGGTGGTGCAGATTTGATAGAACTGGCTTTGGGAAGGAACCTTGCAAGAACATGCAAGAAGCTCATACGTATGACCCCTAAAGGGGCAAAGAAAATAACTCTAACTATTCTTGAAAGATGGGATGTACATAACATAAAAACAATTTTGTCTGCGAAGAGCGCAGGCTATAAAAGCGAGGAGATCGAGCCGTTCCTAGTGGTGGCGGGAAATTTGACAATTGACGAGCTGAGGAGAATGCTTGATCAGGGTAGCGTTGAAGAGGTTGTCAATTACCTAGGAAGCTCAGAATACGGTAAAATTTTGAAAGAACTGCTCCCAGCCTACAAAACTGATTGCAACATAACCCCGCTTTTATCATCACTTGATGTCCATTACTACAGTAAACTGACAAAAGAAATCAAACCCACTTGCAGGGACGAGTCCACGATCCTTTCCTTAATCAAAACAGAGATAGACATGATGAACATCATGCTCATATTCAGAACTGCTAGGGAAGGGATAAAAGGGGAGCTCGTTAAAAAATTTATAATTCTTGGCGGCAGCATAAGCAACGAGGAATTGGGAAAGCTTATGAACTCCAAGGATATGAAAGAAATTGTCACCAAGCTCAAACCAAGGTACAATTTAACCCAGGCTTACGAAAGATACAACGAGGACAAGTCACTGACGCATTTCGAAGTAGAGCTTGAGACGGCCATAGCAAAAAGGCAAGTGGGCATATTGAAGAAATTCATTCTTTCAACAGGCACAATCATCGGATTTCTCTATCTGAAGGAGAATGAGGTGAACAATATAAGGAAGATTGTCAGGGCAAAGGAGTTCAACATCCCGCTCGAAAAGGTGCAGGAGATGGTGGTAATAGCGTAAACTACCCACCCATAAATGGAGCGGGCATTCCTTCAGAAGGTTGATTTGGATGCACAGCATCACTGCAACCAACTTCACAGGAACACAGGAGTCCGTTTACAGGGACTCAACTCTCGGAAAACTGGATAACATCCGCTCCGAGAGTTCGTTAAGATTAGGTATGGAGTGGTTCATAAATATGTCGAAGGGGGGTAACTTTCCAACTTCCTTGCGACTTTGAGGTGATCTGATGGCTAAGGAGATTCAAATCATACATGAAAAGGAAGAAGGCGCCAGGCCGGTAAGAGCACTGCATGGAAGAATCGCAGTTGTTGGGGACGGAGCAACAGCGACCGGCTTCAGGCTTGCTGGCGTTACCGAAGTCTATGCCCTTGAGGGGAAGGAAGCTGAAAAGAAGATAGCGGAACTGCTAGGCAATGAAGATACTGAAATCTTGATTGTTAATGAAAGGATATCCGCTTCATTGGACTGGAGACTGAAGAAAAAAATCAACACAATCGCAAGGCCTGTTGTGGTGGAAATTCCTGATAAATTTGGAATGAGCGGGCAGACGGAATCGCTTAGAGCGATGGTGAAAAGAGCGCTTGGCTTTGAGCTTACGAATAATCAAGAGGGATAATATGGGGATCTTAAGCAAAATAGCCGGTCCGGTAGTTAATGCTGAACAGATGAGAGGAGCTAGGATGTTTGATGTCGTTAGGGTTGGAGATGAGAGGCTAATAGGGGAAATAATAAGACTTAGGGGGGATACTGCAACAATTCAGGTGTACGAGGACACGAGCGGTTTGAAGCCTGGCGAGAAAGTTGAGACTACCGGAAAGCCGCTATCGGTTGAGCTCGGCCCGGGCCTCCTCACCTCAATTTTTGATGGAATCCAGAGGCCTTTGGAAGTAATAAAGGCCGAGAGCGGGGATTTTATAAGGAGGGGCATATCCACAGATGCGATAGACAGAAAGAAGAAGTGGGAGTTTGTGTCGAAGGTTAAGAAGGGAGAAAGCGTCAAGCAGGGTGACGTGATAGGGACCATAAAGGAGACGGAAATAATAACACATAAAATACTCGTTCCCTACGGGGTGGAGGGAACGATTGAATCAATAAAGGAAGGTAAATTCACTGTTAAGGATGAGGTGGCAACTGTCAAGGCAAGCGATGGCAAAAAGCATGAGGTGACGTTGCTGCAGAACTGGCATGTGAGAACCCCAAGGCCTGTTGTGGAGAAGCTCCAGCCAGATCAGCCGTTGGTTACAGGCCAAAGGATATTGGATTTCTTCTTCCCAGTGGCTAAGGGGGGAACAGCTGCAATCCCAGGCCCGTTCGGGAGCGGTAAAACTGTTTTAGCTCAACAGCTGAGCAAATGGTCTGATGCGCAGATTGTCATCTACGTGGGTTGCGGGGAGAGGGGAAACGAGATGGCCGAGGTGCTGGCGGAATTCCCCCAGCTCGAAGACCCGAAGTCAAAGAAGCCTCTGATGCAGAGGACGATTCTTGTTGCAAACACATCCAACATGCCAGTGGCGGCGAGGGAGGCAAGCGTCTACACAGGCATAACCATGGCGGAGTACTACAGAGATATGGGTTATGATGTCGCCCTTATGGCGGACTCAACCTCGAGGTGGGCAGAGGCAATGCGTGAAGTGTCAGGCAGATTGGAGGAGATGCCTGGTGAGGAGGGTTACCCAGCGTATTTGGCTAGGAGGCTGGCGGAATTCTATGAGAGAGCCGGCAGGGCGGTATGCCTTGGGAAGGATAAGCGACTGGGTTCAATAACCATAGTTGGTGCAGTTTCACCCCCGGGGGGGGACTTGTCAGAGCCAGTCTCCCAAAACACACTGAGGGTCACAAAAGTATTCTGGGCCCTTGATGCAAGCCTGGCGCACAGGCGCCACTTCCCGTCAATAAATTGGTTGAGGAGTTACTCATTATATCTGGATTCCCTTGAGGAATGGTACGGAACGAAAATTGCTGCCGACTGGTCTGAGCTGAGGAAAAGTGCAATGAAGCTTCTGCAAAAGGAATCGGAGCTGCAGGAGATTGTGCAGCTGGTCGGCCCTGACGCGCTGCCAGAAAGAGAAAGAGCCGTTCTTGACGTGTCAAGGATGATAAGGGAGGACTTCCTGCAGCAAAGCGCATACCATGAAGTTGACACCTATGCGAGCTTAAGGAAGCAGTACCTGATGCTGAAAATAATACTTCACTTCCACGACAAAACCAACTCTGCTCTCGAGGGTGGGGTGCCGCTCAGGAAGGTTCTTGAGCTTACTGTGAGGGAGGAAATAGCCAGAATGAAAGAAATTCCCGAGAAGGAGTATGAAAACAAGATGAGCAAGATGATCACAGGGATAGATGGACAGTTCGAGAAGTTGATCAAAGAGCAGGTCTGAGGTAACTTTATGGCAATAAAAGAATATCAAACAGTAAACCAAGTCGCGGGACCCCTGCTTTTTGTTGAAGGGGTCGAAGGAGTAGGCTACAACGAGATGGTTATTGTTACCTTGCCGGATGGCGAAAAGAAAAAGGGGCAGGTGCTTGAGACAAGCAAAGGAATTGCAGTTGTCCAGCTTTTTGGTACAACCGCAGGGCTTGACACCTCGAAGACAAGGGTTAGGTTCCTAGGGGAGACTCTGCGCATGCCAGTTTCTGACGATATGCTTGGTAGGGTATTCAACGGACTGGGGGAGCCCAGGGACAAGCTGCCGCCCATAGTCGGGGAGGATAAAGTGGAGATAATCGGAAGCCCAATAAACCCATGTGCGAGGCAGCAACCAAGGGACTTTATCCAAACTGGCATTTCAACAATAGACGGAATGAACACTCTTGTCAGAGGGCAGAAGCTCCCAATCTTCTCGGCTGCGGGACTGCCGCACAATGATATCGCAGTTCAGATCGCAAGGCAGGCAAAAATAACCGGGAAGGGGGAGGAGTTCGCAGTTGTGTTTGCTGCAATTGGCATAACCCACGAGGAGGCCAATTTCTTCATGAGGAACTTCGAAAGGACAGGTGCACTTGAAAGGGCAGTGCTGTTCCTGAATCTGGCGGATGACCCATCTGTTGAAAGGTTGATCACCCCGAAAATGGCGTTGACTGCTGCGGAATATTTCGCTTATGAGAAGGACATGCAGGTCCTTGTGATTTTAACCGATATGACTAACTACTGCGAGGCCTTGCGCGAGATATCAAGCGCAAGGGAGGAGGTTCCTGGAAGAAGAGGCTACCCGGGCTATATGTACACGGACCTGGCATCAATATACGAGAGGGCGGGAGTCATAAAGGGTAAGAAAGGCACTGTCACCCAGCTTTCCATTCTTTCAATGCCCGGCGACGACATCACGCATCCAATACCCGACTTGACTGGCTATATAACCGAGGGGCAGATAGTCGTGAGCAGGGAGCTCCACAGAAAGGGCATCTATCCGCCAATAGACGTGCTGCCCTCGCTCTCGAGGTTAATGAATCTAGGAATTGGAAAACAGAGGACAAGAGAGGACCACAGGGGGGTTGCAGACCAGCTTTATGCAAGCTATGCTGAAGGGAGGGACTTGAGAAGCCTGAGTGCAGTTGTCGGAGAGGAGGCATTAATGGATGTTGATAAAAAATACCTGAAGTTTGCAGATATTTTTGAGAATGAATTCGTATCGCAAGGAAAGGAAGAGAACAGGGATATTGAAACAACCCTTGACTTGGGGTGGAAGCTTCTCTCAACCCTGCCGGAGTGTGAGCTGAAGAGAATCAAACTGGAATACATACAGAAGTACGGCAAGAAGTTTATGGGTGGCTCTTGATGGTAGCGGTAGAGCAGGTAAAACCAACTAGAATGGAGCTCCTGAACATTAAAGAAAAGATTAAGCTGTCGGAGAAAGGTCACAAGCTGCTGAAGCAGAAGAGAGATGTGCTTATCCTAGAATTCTTCGCGATATTCGAGAAGGCAAGGGATATACGGAGCGAGCTCAATGCGCAGATGGCCAAGGCATTCACCTCACTTGCGATAGCCCAGGTGTACCACGGCATATTCGAGATAGAGAGCGCATCCCTTGCAGTAAAAAAAGCCCCCGGAGTGAGGGTCACCGTAAGAAATGTCATGGGAGTGAAAATTCCCAAAGTTGAGTCCAGCTATGTCAAAAAGGGGCTGATGGACAGGGGATATGGATTGCTTGGGAGTTCTGCGAAGATTGACGAGGCTGCGGAGTCATTTGAGGGCGCTTTGGATACAATAATTAAGCTTTCTGAAACCGAAACCGCTCTTAAAAGGCTCATAGAGGAGACAGAAAAAACCAAAAGGAGGGTCAACGCTCTAGAATACGTGATACTCCCAAGATTCAAGGAGCAGGCAAAATACATAAACATGCGGCTGGA
>JAPLWV010000029.1 GCA_026396385.1 Microcaldota archaeon
CATAAGCAACTATGAGCCTCTTGTCATCTGGCAGTATGGACCTGTCGCTTTTAAGCAGCTTGATAGAGCCCTCGTAGATGCCTTCCATGCATTATGATGCTCAAGTTGGGGATTTAAACATTTAGTATAAAGCCCCAGGAGGGATTTGTTCAAAGTTTTTTGAACCCCCGGCTTCCTGTTTACGAAACAGGCGCTCCAACCAAGCTGAGCTACTGGGGCTTGTTATACCTTACGTAGCTCAGTTATTTTAACTTTTCTTCGAAGATTTTTGCAGACTGCTTCAGCACCTCTATGCCTGGCAGAGGCTCACCGCTCATGAAGGCAAGCACAGCTCCACCTGCAGTCGATATGTGGTCGACCCTTATGCCCAGATCAAAAGCTATGTTCCCCATGTGGCCCCCGCCTATCAGGGAATAAGCAGATGTGTTCTCCATCGTTATCAATGTTCTCACGGTTCCTTTGAGGAATATCGGATTCTCATATGCGCCCATAGGTCCTTTGCTTATAACTGCTTTGGAATTTTTTATCACATCGCTGAATTCCCCTATTGTGCTCTCACCTATATCCAGCGGGGTGTATTTGCCAATCCTCGGGTCACCAACAGGCGCTTCCTCCCTTCCCCCAAAGGCAATTGCAATATCTGTGGGTAGCACTATCTTGTCTTTGTATTTCTCATCAAGCTTCCTAGCTTTCTCAACAAGCTTTGCTAGGTCATCACCCTTTTCCTCCATCACAGTGAGGCATTCCTTGGGAACAAGCCCTCTTACATAGAGGAACACATGCGCAACTGCCCCCCCGACCAACGCTTTTTCAATTGTATTATCGTTGAGCGTGACTTCCATCACTTTTATGACTTCCTTGAACTTCTTCCCCCCTATGCAGTACACCGCAGGCTTCTTGTCCGGCTTGACTGCCTCGTACATGGCTTCCATCTCTTTTGCCACAACAAGCCCCGCGCATGATGGGAGGGCCATTGGAAATCCCACGACAGATGCTTGAGAACGGTGGGAGACAGAAAATGCATCGTTGATGAAGTAATCGAAATGCGGAGCGAGCGTCTTAACAAGGTCGCTGTTTTTGTGCTGTTCAGGAGTGGCGTTCTCATTATCCTCCTGCTGGAACCTTGTATTCTCCAGCACTACAACCTCACCCACTCCAACTTCATCAATAGCTTTCCTTGCTTTCTCCCCAAGCAGGTCATCAACAAAAGTAACCTTCTGATCGATGGTCTCCGCGAGTATCTTTGCGTGATTATTAAGTGAAACGCAATCAGCATTGCCCAGCCTTCCCTGGTGGCTTATTGCAACTACTTTGGCATTCTTAAGCTTATCAAAGGTCTTCTTGTATACCCTTATCCTCATGAACTCCAGTATCTCTCCATTTTCACCAAGGGGCGAGTTGAAGTCGCACCTAACAAGTACCTTCTTTTCGGAGAAATCGAAATCGTCCATTACGCAGAAGCCCTTATCACTCATAGAAACCACCAACTCCCAATTCTTACTTTATTCCGAAGGATTTATTCGTCTTCTCAATTGAAGTCTTAGCGTCGCATAGGTTGAACATTGCCCTTATAGCATCAACATTCTCAGGAATAACGTCAGACTCGTTGTGCACCGCCTGTATGTATGCCAGCTCATTCCCATTCACATATATTGAGTCCTCCCACACCATTATCTCCTGTATATCATACCTATATCTTCCTAAGTCCCTTGCGTAGTCAATCAAGTGGGCGGTTGACTCAAACCCATCTGCAGCCGTGTACATCGCAATTCTAGTTGTGTTCGCAAAGACATTCTTCACGTCCTGTGCTGTGGCAGGTTTCTTCATTTTAACAAACACTACATGCACATGCATCAGAGTTGTGGGAACCTTTATCGCCACTGTCTCAATAGGAATTGGAAGTACCGTCTGAACATCGGGCCCTTGGTGCGAAGGTATCGTTGTCTCTGGAACTATAGCATTTATTGGGCCTGTCTTTATGTCATTGGGGTCTGCCGCCCTTCTTATGAGCACAACCTTGGAGCTCTCAATTCCGAATGCGTTGTCTACAGCTCCCATAGTCCTGCAGAGACCTGTTGTGTTGCAGGAGACAACTCGCACGTAGTTCTTATTCACGGCCTTCTCGTAGTTGCACTGCGCGACGAATGAGACATCTGCGATGTTATCCTTCTCCCCTCCCTGGAATATAGCCTTGAGCTTCTTGGGTATGTAGATGTTCTTCTTGTTCTCCGCACCCATCTTAGCCGGGGTGCAGTCTATTACAAGATCACATTTGGAGAATAGATTTTCATACAAGCCCTCGCAGGGAACATTGGCTTTCTTGAATAGGTCAAGGCTGGCAGCATCGGGCACGTATACATTATACCCTTTCTTTATTGCCAGCTTTGCCTCATAATTCGGCTTGGTTTTGACCACTCCGACAAGCTGCATATCATCCTGTTTTGCAACAGCATCCGCCACCCTCTTCCCAATAACGCCGTAACCGTTCACAGCAACTCTTAAAACCATATACTCCACCCCTTCTATTACTATTAATACCAAATAGATTTTTAAATATACTTGCTGACCAATTCACAAAGTTTATAAGTCGGTTTTGGATATGTATTAAGCGATAGATTTGCCATACGACTTAAAACACAATGCAACTTCGTTCGACATTAGGCTCAGCAGGAAGAAGGTTATAAAGAAGACTCTTGCTGCCACCATCTTTCTGATTATGACCTACCTCTTAGCTCTTGCTGTATATCTTTTTTATCCAGATATCATAAGCCAAACGCTATCCCCGCTGATAGTTATCGACAATATCATCATAATTCTGGCAATAACCTTCGTGATATTTCTTGCTATGACCCTCAATATCCTGTATCACTACATATACTACAAGACGTATTACTTTAACATAAAAGAGGATGTGCTTGTTATACGCAAAGGAGTTTTCATGCCTGATGAAATATCCATCCCGTACAACAGGATTCAGGATATATACGTAAACAGGGACTTCTTGGACTTGATACTTGGGCTTTACGATGTGCATGTCTCAAGCGCAACAGCTGAATCCGCCCTAGACGCGCACATAGATGGAGTGACCCACAAGAATGCAGTTAAACTTAAAGAGATGGTTCTCGATAAGGTTAAGAAATCATCAAAGGAAAAAACCCCGCTTTGAACAATTGAGGTGAGATGATGGAAACCAGAGTTTATGAATGCGATTCACAGCAGGTTGGTAAGCTGAAGAATCTCCTTGAGAGCGATCCCTATGCAGAAAGGAGCTTTGCTAGACAAGGCTACAAGCTGAAGGAAGGTGGGGTGATTGGCGGTGATAAGGGCAAGTTTTATCTTTGCATCAAGGCTGAGCCGGACTTCTTCAAACTTGCTGAGGAGAAGTTTAAGGAGATAAACAGCTTTAAAAGAGCTGAGAAGAAAAGCGAAGAGAGCATAAACAAGAAGATTCAAGAGGAGGAAGGGTCTGCTGAGCAGGGGTTCGGCGCCATATTCGGATGAATGGCTAGCAATTTAAATAGTGCCCTCAAAAGTAAATTTATGCTTAACAGAAAGACTTTCATCACTATAGTTATACTAATATTCTATATACGGAGCGGTCTGGAGGCAAACCAGCTTGAGGAGATGAATCTTACTGTTTTGCAGAAAGGTACGGTCACCGCTGTTGGTGGGGAGCTTAAGTACGTCTCAATGAACGTTTCTGTCCCACCTAATACGGACTATCAGAGTGTGGTGAGTAATAAACCAGCCAGAACTGTTGATGGTAGAAACTCGATTGCAATAATTGAGAGCACAAACCCCAGCAATCCATTCCTCTATAGTATAAGCTCATCGGTTGGGGTTAAAACAAGGAGGACATTCTCCCTTCCCCAGAGCTACCAGCTTGGCTACCCTGAGAGTCTTTACATGCAACCTTCAACAAGAGTGCAGAGTGATGATGCGGATATAAAGAGTCTGGCGCGAAATATAACAGCCAATTCCTCGGATGACTTTGAGAGGATAGCAAAGATCGGCATATGGGTGAACAGCCAGATTTCCTATGATATGAGCATAGCCGGCTTGCTCAAAGACTCCAGATGGATTCTTAGCAACAAGAAGGGAGTCTGCACGGAATACTCCACGCTATTTGTCACCTTGGCAAGGGCGGTTGGGATACCGGCGAGATTTGTAACGGGTTTTGCATATGATGAAAATAAGTCCGAGTGGGCTGGTCACTCCTGGGCAGAGGTGTATATCGGAAAATGGGTTCCTGTTGATGCAACGTGGAATGAGATAGGGTATCTGGATGCAAGACATTTGGAGATTTCAGATACTGTTGACAGTGAACATTTTGATAAGGTCTATGCCGAGACGAGCCGGGACGCCCGGCTGGAATGGTCTAAATCAGATGTGACGAGAACATCAGACATTGGAGCAGATATAACCATAAATGGAATGAAAGAGACAGAGACGAATTCTGACTACCAGTTATACAGTGCCGCAGAAACGCTTGGGTTTGGCATGAAAACTCTGGTCTTCTCAACCGTAACCTCTAACGATTACAGGGTTGCGAGCCTCACCCTAACACCCTGCACTAATGATATTATAAGCGTTGAAGATGGCGATAAGGAGGTAATCCTCCGTCCAGGTGAGACTAAGGTGGTCAGCTGGGTTATCAAATCCAATCAACAACTCCCGGGCAACTTTATCTACACCTGTCCGCTGGTCATCAATTCGGATTACCTAAGCCCCCAAGACGTTGAAATTCAAGTAACGTCAGATGCGCAGTCAATAAACTTCAATGCGTTTCTGGAAAGATCGGAGATTAAACTAGGCCAGAATGAGACAGTGAATGTGGATGTGGGCGTTGCAAGGAAATATGGGGGTAAACTTTACGTGAGTGATGAGGATTATGTAGACTCCCAGCCCCTGACGAGAAGTGGTAGGTACTCATTCACCCTGCAGCCAAAGAAACTCGGCCTGAACAAGGTGTACATTGCAACGAGCTGGGGAGGAGTAAAGGAGCTGCAGTTCAAGGTTTCTGGTAGTGGGGGCATAACTTTTGATGTTGATGCCCCCCAGCTTGTAGCTCTTGGGTATGAGGCCAAGATTCATGTGAACCTCACGACAAACGAAACAGCGAGCAGTGTTCGCATCACTGCAAGCGCAGGCGGTTCTGAACAAGCAACACAGATAACTCTCACCGGTAACAAGTCGGTCGACTTCTCATTCAACATCACCGACATCCAAACTCAGAATATTACTGTGACAGTGGAATCAGGCAGCTATCGCGGTGAGCTTGTGAAATCGATCACCGTATACCGGATACCCCAGCCTAATGTCACAAATGTCTATTTCTCTATTGAAAACGGTTACCTAAGGACTGATATCATCTTCTCAGGACTTGAGGATATTAATAATACAATGGTGACAATTGACAACCAGCCAGTTTCTATGATGAGCAATGGAACCGTATCGGCACTGCTCACAGGAGGCATACATATAGTGGAAGTAAACTATACTGATGCAACAGGAGCCGTGCATGTTTATACAAAGCTTATTGATATGCCACTTATATCCGATATTAAAGCCAATCAGTCCGCCGATCAGTCCAAAGGTGATGTATATGCCGAGGGGATTTTCGCATTTCTGCCTGCTTGCGTCTGCTGTAGCTCTTTGTTATTCCTTATATTACTCGTGATTGTCCTAAGAAAATTTGAGAGGCGCTAATAGTAATAGTAGCTGGTTGTCGTGTACGTGTAGCTTATTGTGCTAGTCTCCCCTTTGTTCAGATGCACAGTCCACTCCAGCTTGTTTTGCTCATCCCTCTTTGGAGGTATTGATGAAGCTGAGAGCTCCACAACATCCCCCGAATTCATCCAGTCCCTCACTGTGAGTTCAACATCCTCATCCTTCCTGTTTTCCAGGCTCAAAGTGACTTTGTAGGTTGTTGTTCGTGCGCCCTTGTATTCCTGTGCAGTTGTGCTGTTTACCTGTTTCTTTACTACTACCTCTGGGACTTCAGCAACAGTCACTTCCGCCTCCTTTCCTCGTGGGGTGTACGCTATATTGTCCTCTCCAATGAAATCTCCACTCATGTAGACTCTTGCTGCGCCAGAACCCCAGCTTTGGTCTCCAGTGTTGTTTATTTTGTACACATTATGCGGCCTCTCCCAAGTGGTATCCCATATATATTGCCTCCTGAATTTCGCCGGGTTTTCAAAAAGGGCGAGATTCCTTGTCTCCCCACCCTTGAGCGTTATTGGGTCGCCTAGGGTGTAAACACAGTACTCGCCAAGGAATGAGCTCACAAAGCCGGGAATGGCAGAACCTCCAGTGTCTGAGGCCAGAGCTTTGGGCGCGTATGCGCTCTCCGTGTAGTACCTTACGTTTGTTGGATAGTAGCTGAGCATATGCGGGTAGCCCACGACGACCTTGAGCCTGACGTTCTCCCAATCCTCCCCGGCATTGTTTGAAACGTCTGCCCAAGCCTGCATACTGCCGTCTCCCATGTCCGCATCTGAGGAGATGTAGTACTTATAATTGACATTCCATGTGACACCCGGAACAAGATAGCTCATTGATATCCTATGGGTGCCCCCGATTGAACGCTCGTCTATTCGCAAACCCCTCTCGGTTTCATTTATCACCACATCCTGTTTGTATTTTGAGTACGGGGTTTCCAGCTGCTCTATGTCCTCAAACCTGATAACAACTAACTTATTCTCAACTTTTATTCCTAGTTTGTCAGGGCTGAACCAGGATAAAACTCCGCTCTGCCACCCATCCTTAGTCAGCACCCTTATTGAACTGTCAGCACTTCCATTCAGAATCTCATCAAAGGTCAGGTATCTCGTATCGGTTCTCTGGTTGACAAGCTCGTAACGGCTTACCTCCCTCACTCCACCTTTGTCATCGCTTACCGATATGCTGTCAACAATTCCCGATGGGGTGAAGTTCTTTATCAAAAGGGATATTTCGCCTCCTGTCAGATTAAGAGTGTTGCTTCTCTTTATGAATGCAAACCCATTTGAATAAACTGTCGCATCGGTTACAGGCACCTGCACCGAAACGTTAACCCTGTCCGCAAAGCATACGGAAAGCAGGACGAATACAACGCACGCCGCGTTGAAAGTTTTTCCTCCCATGTTTAAAGTTAGATACCAACTGCTATTTAAAAAGTGTGTTTTTTATTCGGGAACCTGCTAACAACCGGCGAGTGTGGATTTAGCTTTTAAATTTTGGCGTTTAATTACTAGCTGGTGTGATGCATGCACGAGGAACTTGCTGATTTTGCAGTGGACTATTCTACCCGGAAGGGCGCAGATTATGCGGAAGCTAGAGCAGAATATAACGAGGGAGAAAGCTTCTCAATGAAAAATGGCATACTCCATGCTGCAGGCTTTGAGAGGGAGGACGGAATTGGGATAAGAATAATCATTGGAGGAGCGATGCAGTTCATCTCGACCAATGAGCTCAGCAAAAAAGTATTGAAAGGTATGATAGACAAGGCTCTGAGAGCCGGTCGGAACTCCGCCAAAATCGCCTCAAAAATAAATATGAGCGATGTGCCAGTTGAGAGACAAAAATACGAAGTTGAGCAGAAGGTGAAGAGCAATGAGGTGGATTCCCGGGGTAAGATGGGGGAGTTGTTTGAGATTGAGGATGAACTTAAGGAAAGTAAGTTGAACATAGCTGCAAGGTTCCTTTCACTTTCTGATGAGATAGTCCATAAATGCTTTGTAAATTCTGAGGGCAGCAGGATAAGCTCACTAATTCCCCATGTGGACTTCCACTCGCTTATTACCGTGGTGGAAGGCGGGCAGACAGCCCAGAGAACTATACAGCTCAGCGAGACAGGCGGTTGGGAGATAGTGAAGGGCTGGAATCTGCCAGCCAAACTTCTTGAGGAGGCTAAAGCCCTTTCGAACAACCTAAAGTACGGCAAGCCTGCTCCGAAAGGCAAGGTGGATGTGGTCGCTGCACCAGAAGTTGTGGGTATAGCGATGCATGAGAGCGTGGGCCACCCCTATGAGGCCGACAGGATACTTGGTAGGGAGGCTGCCCAAGCTGGTGAATCATTCATGACTCCGGATATGGTGGGCAGGAGGATAGCAAAGGAGTTTGTGGATGTTGTCGACGAGCCGGCAGTTCCTGGGAGCGCAGGTTACTTCCTCTTCGATGATGAGGGAGTCAGGGCCAGAAGGAAGTATCTTATAAAAAAAGGAGTGATAAACGAGCTCCTGCACAACAGGGAAACAGCTTTCTCGCTTAATACAAAGAGCAATGGCTCTGCAAGGGCGATGAACTACGCATGCGAGCCAATAGTCCGGATGTCGAACACTTTCCTGCTTCCTGGGGAGCTTTCTGAAGAGGAGATAATTGAGGATATTAAATTTGGCGTTTACATGAAGAGCTTTATGGAGTGGAATATTGATGACAAACGGGTGAATGAGAGGTACGTTGGGAGTGAAGCCTATCTAATCGAGAAGGGCGAGATAACGAATCCAGTAAAAAGACCTGTTATTGAGACTACTACTTTCGACTTCTTCTCATCAATAGCTGCAGTGGGGGACAAAGTTGGTTACTACGCTGGAACCTGCGGAAAGGGTGAGCCCTCGCAGGGAGTGCCGGTATGGATGGGCGGCCCTGTTGTGAAACTTGCCGGGGTAAGGCTTGGGTGAGCTGATGGATTTTGATTTACTTGAAAAAATGGTAAAAAGGGCGCAGGAGCTTGGCGCTGATGATGTGGTGGCAAACGGTGAGGAGTCAACGGAATGGCAGTTGAAATTCGTTGATAATAAAATAGCAACTGGAATGAGCAGCCATGAGACGTGCATCTCCCTTTTTGTTTCCAAGGAGAAGAGGATAGGTGTGACCGCAATAAAGGACCTCTCAAAAAGGAACATAGAGGAGTCCATCGCAAAGCTGCTTCGTTTCACAAAAAAGATGCAACCCAATGAGGAATACAGCGGAATAGCCCGAGGACCTTTCAAGTACAAACCCGTACATGGAGGCTATGACGGAAGGATCGGGAAGCTTGAGGGAAGAGCTGCGGATCTTGTAGAGGAAGGCATAAACGCGTCGCTTGCCCAAGGTGCGGTGAGAGCTTCTGGAGTTCTTAAATATAATGTTGGGGAGGAATTTCTTGTTACATCGAACTCTGTAGAAGCCAGAGAGAGGGGCGCGGGAGCATATTTCTCGATAAGGGCGCTTGCTGACAAGGATGCATCGGGCCATAAGGTATGCTGCTCAACAACTTTGAGTGACTTCTCGCCAGAAAACGCAGGGCAGAGGGCGGGGGAGATAGCAAAGAAGGCCTTGAATCCTGTGAGGGGCGAGGCTGGCAGGTATGACATAGTCTTTGACCCGTACCCATTTGCAAATCTTCTCAACATAGCCATGGATTCCGCGTCAATCTTTTCGGTTGAAGCCGGCTTCTCATTTTTGGGAGGGAAACTGAACAGGAAAGTTGCAAGCA
>JAPLWV010000046.1 GCA_026396385.1 Microcaldota archaeon
CCCTCTCCTTCCTCGCCAGAATCTTGCAGGTGAGCGTTGTCTTCCCATTGGCAGACAAAGCCAGGAACAGGCTTCGCGTAGTCCTGTAATCCCCTTTCTCTGACTGGAGGTAGTCCTCCCGGCATCCTGCATGGAGGAAAATCCCGCCCCTCTTGGCTTTGGCCACCCAGTCCTCAGAGGCAAAAACCCCCTTCTTGTACTCTCCCGTGTAGCTGCTGTTCCTGATTATTTTGATAACCCTACCGTCTTCCAGCATTGCCAGCCTTATGGTAATATCCTTCTGGGGAAGCGGCTTTTGCTTGTTGGCCTCGAAAGCCCCATCGGAGAAAAACACTATCTGGTACGTCGGCTCCTTGACCTCCCCCTTTACGGGAAGGAAGAGGTTCCTCCCTCCAAAGGCAATATGGGCAAAGCGCTCGGGAATAATCAACCTTACAGTTGTCTCGCTCCTTGCATTGCCCACAATCCTGTCAACGCATATCAGCTTTTCCTTTGCCAGTGCCTTTTCGCACTGCGCCAGAAGCTCCAGCTCCTCCCCGCCGAAGGGGCTGTCAATGCTGTTCTTGGTAAACGCGGCTGCCCTCGAAGTGGGTTCGCTTTCAGCAACGAGATTTCCGTATACGGTTTTCCTGACCCCGGGCTCCTTTTTCATAAGTGCCATCAGTTCCTCATCAGAGGGGTTGTCCAGCAGCCTCTTTTCCTCTTTAGCCTTTCCCCTGATTCTATCAGCAGCTTTGGCAAACTCCTCTGCGTTAAATTTTGACATGCAGCCACCTCTTCCTATATTCTACATTTGAGAGCATGCGTATTAAACTTGCTTGTGGTAAGGGGAATTATATGCTGCTCCCACTTGAGCTAAATCTCCAAGTATTATAAGAGTAGGCTGGGGTATTTAAGGCTGCTTTCAGGACAACCATTTCGCCATCTGCAAAATAAAAAATCCGGTGTTCAGCTCTAACGTCTCTTATTCTCCTTCTTTCTCCTCTCGAATTCTTCCAAAATGGAAACTTCCACATTCAGTTTTTTTATCTTATCATCTGCCTCAGAGGCTTTCGGATTACTGGAAAACCAATCCGCCATAGCGATTCCCCCGATTACTAGGCTACCAACCATCAAAATAGGTTGATGAACAAGAAAACCCGCTATCCCCACGACAACTGCCGCCGTGTCAACAACAGCATCCCGTATAGCATTTCTATCCATCTTTTCTTTTATTGTATTCAGATCGTCAATCTGTTTCTGGAATTCTTTCTTTTTATCCTGAATTTCCTCGACTTTCCAAGCAGAGGAAGCGAAAAGTTCCTTCCTATCCTCTTTAATTATCTTTGCTTTTCTTATCTCTTTCCCTATTCTATCACTTGTATCTACATTCGCTTTTCTATCATCTACCTTTGTTGCTTCGCCACTCGGTTGTATAACCGCTACTTTACCCATAAGCGTCACCTGTTTATTTTATGCATTTTTTGGTATTTAAAACGTAAGGATAAGCTTTTGTGGGCAGAATCATGATACTGCCTCGGGAGGCCCCTCTTGCTACTGGATTTAAATATCAAAAATGAACAACATCTGGTCATATGAGCGGAAACGTGTCTGTCAAGAAGAAAGACGAGGAACTAGGAAGGAGGCTTAATGAACTGATTGAAGACTGCCTCGTGTCTAGCACTATGGGAGGACCAAAATGGCTTGTGAGCAAGGAAACGAGAGTAGCAATTATCGGTGATGCTTCCAAATTCTACAACAAGATTGAGGAGCTTGGCCTAACTCCCAAAATCAGGTTGATGATAGCAATGCAACTCTCTCTGGACAACAACAAATGCCCTGTGAATCTATCCGGCAGGCACGATGGGCACAGGATGCGTCTGAACGATATTCGGAGAGCAAGGGATATCACAGAGGTGGGCAGGGTGGAGAAGCCTGCGGAGTATGTTGATTCACTGGTGTCTTTCCTGGTGAACACTGACCGGCTGCGCAAGGAGAAAGCGGGCGGAGTTGCAGAAATTGCGAAAGAGACTCTCGCCAGATATGAGGAGAGGAAAATACCCATTTCCAACCCCATGACTCTCTCAGCTGCGGCGGTATTGTATGCTTGCTGCAAAGAGGGCGTTCCGATGAGCGCATTCATCATTGGCAATACTACGGGACTGGGGGGACAATCAATCTGGGAGGCGAGCGACAGGCTTATAGAGATCGCCAGGCCGGATGAGCTTTTTGAATTCAAGGCAAAGAAGGGTCCAAAGGGTTGATTGCAACGGGCACCTAGCCAGTTAATTATTGTCCCAGCCCTATGGCTTGTAGATTTAAATATTCGAAATGAGCAATAGTTGTTATGCCTGTGGAACATAAAGTGATGGGAATCGAGGATCGGATAGCAGAAGACATACAGAATGCCGGAATATGGGCAACAAAAGACGGCCACCCATTCGAAGTCAAGGTGGATGCAATGCATAGGGCTGTAGATGTGAGCATCTGGCGGGGGGAAAAACAGCCGGGCCAGGGACCATGGATGCTGCTGCATTTTGAAAGGGACTGCATGAGTGGCCATATTGAACTCACGTATTCCGTGAATGTAACCAAAAACAGGAGCGGGTACGGGTATACGATACATGCGAACCTAAGCCCCATACCTAAATCGGACCTGAGTCGCAATGCGCTCAAACTGCACGAGATTCATGAAATAAAAAGCTGCGAGGAGGCCTTGGAAATGATAAGGCAAATTGTGGACAAGCACTTCTTCAATTCCTTTAGAAGGCAGCATGCGGAAACGGGATAAACTATTTTAAAAGTCATGCCGCAATATTATCCCGCAGGGAGGTCCTCTTGCACGCGGGAAGAAAAAACCAAGATGGAACTGTCTCGGTATCCTACGATTTTAAATACGAGAAAAGCGTAAATTAACTGGCGGTGCTCATGGCATTGAAGCAGGCCAAGCTTGACTTGACAGCAACAAAAGTGGTAAAAAACGAAGATTATTTAGATATACCTTTAGCGAAAGGCATGGGAATAATAGACAGAGAGAAGTTCGATACGATAGTGAATGCAGCAAGACCCAACGTCTCCCTCAAAGATACCCTTTACGGCGGGCGTATTGATGTGGTTTTTGAAAGGAGGGAGGATGGAAAATGGCATCTTCTGGGAGTGGAGATGAGCAAGCAGGAGCTGGACCCGGATACCGGAAACTCGCTGCTTCCAATCCAGCACGTATATATCGACCCTGATTACAGAGTCAAATTTCTAACTCTTGAAGAGCCGCTTAAAAGCCAACTAGTCGAGGGAATTATTAAACATATGCAGTTAGCAGTAGTAAAGGATTGATGTCCAAACCAAATTTAGAGGGAACCGAGAGTTTGCGGAAAGCTTTATCTACAAGTGAGCCATCTCCATAACCTATTTTAACAATCATACCGTAATACTATCCTCACGGGCTGGTAGATCAATGGTAGATCGCTACCTTCGCATCTTCCGCGGAAAAGGTAGAGGCTGCGGGTTCGAATCCCGCCCGGTCCATCTCTTAAGATTGCTTTGGCTTCTTCTCATCACCCCACCGAAAAGAAGAATCTAATCCTAATCTCCCCCATCTTTTCTGTGCTTTCTTTGGGTCTGCTTTTTTGTGATGTTTACCCATAAATCCACCTAATGATAAGTGGTTGCTTTAGTATATTAAACTTGCTTTGGCTTAAGAATGGCTTGTCTTTTTTGACTTCACAGTGCACACCCTTATATACTACGGACCGCAATATAACTATGTAACTTCTTTTCTATTTCTTGAAATCTAGTTGCGGTTGGTGGAAACAATGAGACTACTTTATTCTCCTCGTCAGATGGGAATATTACTGGATATAGACAAAAATTTGAAGCGAGACGAGGTTGCTGAGGAAGAGCAGGACCAGTCAGAGTAGAGCTAAGGTGAGTGGAAACAATGAGGCTATTAGTGAACATGGGAATCACAGAAATGGAACATATTGGCAGTTTGGTTGAAAAGTTGGAAAGTAAAGGGTATTATCTGAAGTGCATAGTGAATAAGGGAAGGATGTTCTGCAATGCAGGAAGAGAACCTTCAACACCCACACTTTTTTAATCTCTTCCTTTTAATTCTGCAAAGACATATTAACTTGCTTTGGCTTTGAGGTTACACGTTCACTTTCTTCTTTTCCAAAGCATCTTTGAGCTTTTTCTCAGCAGGCTCTACTGAAACTCCCCTCCCCTTTTCAATCTCCTTAATTATTTTCTGAGCTGCCCTAACGTCAGAATCAAAATCCGGTTTGCCTTTGTTTTTGTATATAACTCTATTGAGTGCATCGAGGATTTGCTTCCTTGTCTCTTGCGATATGTCCGAGTAATCGATTTCACCCAAAACTCGGAAGGCCCATTCCCCAAGTTCTCCCTGTTTTGATGTCAATTCTTTTACTGCCCTGTCTTTGAGCTCCGGCTTTACTGAATTTATCAATCCCCTCGTAGAAAGAGTAAATGCACATTCTTTGTCAATACCAAATTCCCTCTCAGCCAGTCCAGCAATAAGGGCATCAACCATAATCTCTCTCGATTCTTGCGAGATTCCTCCCAGAGCGCCCTCCTGCGCCATTCTCACAAAAGCCAGGGCCGCCCCGCGCCTTACCTCAGGTGGTTGTTCTTTGTCTTTTAGAGCATTTGATAAAGGCACGACTGCCTTATCCCCCTTGAAAGCAAGTTCTTTGATTGCGGCAGCATAACCCTCTCCTCCGTATCTTTCTGTTCCAAGTCTTTTAATGAGTTCTTCCACCTCAGCCACCGTATCACCACCTAAAACTGCTCATTTCGAATATTTAAGCATACTGCCAAGCAATGCTCGGCTGTAGACTTTTTCTTCTGAAGTTACTCTGTTTATCAGAATACATCATCTCAGGGGTAATACACAAGTACTGAACCGCAATAACTATAAAAAGCTCTTAATGCAAAATTTAACATGGTGAACTGATGGACAGGAGATTGCTACTGGCAGGCTTGCTAGTGTTCATCATACTCTCCTTCGGTTGCATCGGGACAAAGCAGTTCCCTTTGAAAGGGCTTGGTCTTGCGAAATGCGAGGTCAACAAGTCCTATGTTGAAAATGTCCCTTACCAGACCGTAGAATACTATACAGAAAAAGTGCCGTATACTTATATACAGTATGCTTCAGAAAAAGAGCCCTATAACATACAAGAGCCCTATACAGAGAAGCAGTGTGTTGACGTGCCCTACATAGCAAGGGAGTGCAGCGAGGAGAGCATTGCCTATTCTGTAACAGACCGAAAATGCTACATAACCGGCTGGCTGCAGAATTGGATAAATATAGAATGCAAGGTAAACAACCTTGATTCCCAGGGAGGTTCTTTCATCATATACACCGGTTTTGCCAGTGCTGACAGACCATCGTTCAGCGGAGATTGGAATATCGCAAAACAAACCGGTGAGAACAGGACAGTATACATCTACCCCGGCTCATCCCGAACCTTCGATTACACATATGAACTTCCAGCCTCAAACCCGCATTATGTATGCTTCTGCGATGCAATACCACTCTCAACAAAAGAGGTCTGCAGGGATGTTGAAGCAACCAAGCAGGTCTGCCGTGATGTGACAAAATACAAAACCCTCACAGAATACAAGACAGTGACGGATTTAACGAAAAACTGGACAGTTGCAGGTTATAGAAATGAGACAAGAAGCGCGAGCGTGACAAAATACCGCACAGAAACCGCATACTGGGTTGTTGAGGAGAACTGCTGAGTGCTTGTGGCATGCTCCCACCCCTGAAAAATGCGGGGTTTCCCGCTCATGTTTGCTAATTCCCGCAATGTTTTTGGGTTAGATTAATATACCGTCCAGTGGAATATGTAGTCGCTGGAACTCAGGGTGATCCCGTAATAAACAAAATTTTTATCCTAGGGGCAGGCGCTATAGGCAGCTCCTGTGGAGTTAGACTGCACAAGAAGAACGATGTAACTCTTATTGGAGAGAAGAAGCATGTGGATTCCATAAATGAGAAGGGCTTGTCTGTCCAAGGAGAGATAAAGGGCGTATTCCGCATAAAGGCAGATACGCAGATAAGAGAAATTCCTCCGAACTCGCTGGTAGTATTGACAACAAAAGTCTACGACTCCGAGAAGGCTATTGAAGGAATTGTCAAGCTCCTCAGAAAGGATACGACAATACTCATACTTCAGAATGGAATTGGGAATGAGGAGATTGTGAAGTCCGTTGTTGGGGAGAGATGCCATGTCCAGAGAGGAGTGATACATTTCGGAGCGGAATTCCTCAAGCCCGGGGAAGTCAATATAATGAAGGGCTGGATTGTGCTCGGGAATACGGAGAAGGGAACGGAGATAGCCAAGCTCTTCAACGAGAGTGGATTGGAAACCAGGGTTGTGGCCGACCTGAGAAAAGATATATGGAAGAAGCTCATCATAAACTGCGTGATAAACCCCCTCACTGCCATACTGCAGATAAAGGATTATGAGATTGTCGTTCCATCCCTCGAAAGAGTTAGACGTGGCGTAGTGGAGGAATGTCTCGAGGTTGCCAGAGCCGAGGGGGTACAGTTGGAGAGAGGGCTGATGGAAGCAACTGACAGGGAAATCTCAGGGCTGGAAAACTATTCCTCCATGCACCAGGATTTGATGAAGGGGAGAAGAACTGAGATTGATTTTCTTAACGGCAAGATTGTTGAGTTTGGGAGAAAGTATGGGATACCCACTCCAATAAATGAATCGCTTGTTTCCATGATAAAGTTTCTGGAGGAGAAAAATGCTAGAGGGGTTCAAGGGAAATAAGAAAGTTGTCATGCTTACTGCCTATGGCTACCAGATGGCGAAGCTGCTTGAGGCTGCAGGTGTAGACCTGCTGCTAGTTGGAGACAGCCTGGGGATGGTTGTTCTGGGTTACCCAAGCACAAAGCAGGTTACCATGGAGGAGATGCTTCACCATACCCGGGCGGTTGCAAGGGGGGCTAAGAACACTCCAATCATTGCTGACATGCCCATAGGCTCCTACGACGACCCGCAACTGGCGCTAAAGAACGCAAGAAGGTTCATGGAAGCAGGTGCCGTAGGAATGAAAGTTGAAGGGCGCGTGGAGGAGGTCATACGCGCGCTCATATTCGAGAGCATCCCGGTCATGGGTCACATGGGCCTTCTGCCCCAGACCGCGGATAGGCATGCGCTTGTCGGAAGGAACAGCGATGATGCTGAAAGAATTTTCAGGGATGCAATGGCAATTGACAAGCTTGGAGTATTCTCAATGGTTCTTGAATGCATACCCGAGCAGCTTGCGAAGAGGATAACCGAGAATGTCAGTAGCGTTACAATAGGCATAGGGGCTGGGAAATACTGCGACGGGCAGGTGCTTGTGGTAAATGACCTTCTCGGAATGGACGAGAGCTTCAAGCCTAAATATGTTAAGACATATGCAAATCTCTCAGAAACTATAAAGAAAGCGGTTATGGGCTTCAAAAGGGAGGTTGAAAGCGGAGATTTCCCTGATGATACCCACTCTTTTCACTGAAAAGCAGATGATACATCTTTTATTCCTGCATTGCTTCTTACGGAATTCCTCTTGAAATGAGTTCTTGAAACTCTGAACCCCTTCTCCCCCAGCTTGCTTATGAAACTCTCAAAATTCGGGGGGGATTTTCTCAGTTTCTCTGCAACCTTGTGGAGGTCAAAGTATGTTGGAGGCATGCCTGATTCCTCTTCCATTACTGCGAGCAGCTCATCAATCTTCCACTTATTAACATAGCTCCTCTGCTGGTTTATCCTCCTCATTTCTCTCAGGAATCTAATATCCCAAAGTTCCCCTAGAAAAAGCGGGCCGGCATGCTCAAACTTACCTCCGCATCTAGGACATTTCTCCTTTAGAATAGGAGGGTTCAACCTCCACTCCCTGTTGAGGCATTTGGGACAGTGCGAAATGTAACCAAGCTTCTTAACATTCTCAACAGCTTCCCTAGCTCCTGTCCTAAGCCTGACAAACAGCTTGAAGAAATGCTGCAGTGAGAGGGAAAGGTAGAATTCAGCCCCAAAGTTCAGGCTGGATGCATACCTGACAACAGCACCAGCAAGTATCCTCACCCCGGTTTCATGGCAATACTCATTATCAATCGGCTTTGCCCCATAATTCTTCAGGCATGCTTTTGGATGGGCTCCGCAGAGCACAGCTGTGTCAGTCGCAGTTATAGACAGCATACCCTCCTTTCTGAATGATGCAATTGCGCTCTGGAGGTATGGCAGAGGTGTGCCAAATGGGTCTATCTCAACCCAGTCAAAGCCCCTATTGTGAAAGAGGAAATCGTTTATGTGGCAGCAGTGAACTTCATAATTTTTGAGCTTGTTGAGCTTGGCGTTTCTCTCTGCTAGCTTGCATGCATCCTCCTTCACGTCGACAAATTCCACCCTGCCGACGCAACTGTTCTCCTTGGCATACCTTACCCCTCTTGCACCACTTGCGCATAGCCCGTCAACAAGATGCATCTCCTTCCCAAAGTTCTCGCAGCAAGCTTCTACAGCTAGGCTCGAGATGTCCCTGCACAGCTCCATCTGAGGGTTGAAGAAAACTTTTTCAGATAGAACTAACTTGGCTTCTCCCTCATTTATTTTTTTCATTTCTTTCATATTTGGGACCTGTATATAAGCATACAGAAAGAGATGAATGAGAGAGCTAGCACAGTCAACGGCGTAATATCAACTCTTTTTCCATTCAAGTCTATCCATCTTAACGCCAGCCTGCTTGAAAAGCTCAAAAGCCTCCTTGTCCGCATAGTCCCCGCTGTAGACCACCCTGCTTATGCCTGCGTTTATTATTATTTTGGCACATATCTTGCAGGGTATTCCGTTCACATACATCGTTGCATCTTTTGATGAAACCCCGTGAAGTGCGCACTGTATTATTGCATTCTGCTCTGCATGCACTCCCCTGCATATCTCGTGCTTCGTCCCGCTTGGTATGCCAAGCTCATCCCTCAGGCACCCAAGCTCAAGGCAGTGCGGCAGTCCCTTCGGAGCACCGTTATAACCTGTTGCAAGTAGTCTCTTGTCCCTTGCTATGACTGCGCCGAAGTTGTGCCTCTTGCAGGTTGACCTCTCCGCAACAACATCGCATATCTTCATGAAATACTCGTCCCAAGAAGGCCTAGGCATGGTTCACCTCTCCTACCTATTTGGAGAGAAATCAATTTAATACTTTAATGTTCTCCAAATACGTATGGGCCAACTCTCGATCTATAAGAAACTTCTCAAGCATTTCGGCAAGCAATATTGGTGGCCAGCCGAGTCGGAATTCGAAGTTATTGTCGGTGCTATGCTCACTCAGCAGAGCACATGGAGGAATGTCGAGAAAGCTATAGTTAATCTGAAAAGAGAAAGGCTGCTCACTCCGAAAGCAATCGCTCAGGCAAGCGTTCCTGAGCTGCAGAAATGTGTCCGACCTACTGGCTTCTACAGGCAGAAGGCGAGAAGGCTTAGGGATTTTGCAAGATACTTGGAGAGAAAATATAATGGAAAACTTGAGCTTCTTTTCTCCAAACCGGTGAAGGATACAAGAGACGAGCTGCTCTCGCTAGATGGAATCGGACCGGAAACTGCGGATTCTATACTCCTATACGCTGGAGGTAAGCTCATCTTCCCCATAGATGCATACACCAAGAGAGTTTATGAGAGACTGGGGCTTGCAGAAGGCCATTATTCCGAGCTCCAGAAATTCTTTCATTACAACCTGCCTAGGGATTTAGTGGTTTACAAGGAGATGCATGCCCTCATAGTGGAGCTTGCAAAGGATTATTGCAGCAAAAATAAACCGTTATGCGGTGAATGTCCTTTGAGAGAGCAATGCAGTTTCGAAAGACGCTTTATAAATATGTAAAGGAAAATCAGTATATCATCAGGTGTTTGATCTGAACATATTCCTTCTGGCATTGGTTATTCTCCTCCTGCCAGCAACAGCTCAGGCAGGCAATGTTACAATATACTTCTTCTACTCCACAACATGCCCCCACTGCCATGAGGAGTCCCTAGCCCTTGCAAAACTCGGCTCTCAATACCCCTCACTTGAAATAAAGAGCTTCGCAGTTGATATCTCTAACGAAAACAAGCAACTCCTAGAAAGATTTATGAAAGCCTATTCAATCAAAGACGAACAAGTTCCCCAGACGTACATAGGTGACAAGGTAATCATCGGATATGGAAGCTATAACACTCATGGTAAACTGATTGAAGAGATGGTAAGTAATTGTTCGCATGATCCATGTGCTGACTCCTATCTGAATGTACTGAGAAGCGAGGGTAACCAATCACTGAACACCACGATTCTTGAGAGTTATCTTATAGAATACCCCATATTCGGTACAATCGACATGAGAACCGTGTCACTTCCAGCTCTAAGCGTGCTGATTGGACTGCTTGACGGTTTCAACCCATGTGCCATGTGGGTGCTCATCTACCTCATCATGATGCTAGCAGGCACTAGAGATAGATGGAAGATGATACTGATAGTGGGAACTTTCGTGCTTGCTTCGGGAGTATGGTATTTCCTAATAATGGCAGCATGGCTGAACTTGTTCCTCTTCATAGGAATGATGGACATAACCCGCATCATTGTAGGGATAATAGCTGTGGGAGCAGGACTTATGAACCTCAGGGATTACATAACCCTGCCGAAAGCTGTATGCAAGGTGACTGATGCAGTATCAAAGAGCAGGATAATGACGCGGGTTGAAGAAATAGCAAAGCCCAGCTTTGTGCCGGCAACTATGCTTGGGATAATCGTGCTGGCTTTCACAGTTAATACCATAGAGTTCGCTTGCTCAGCTGGGTTTCCCGCCACATTCACGCGAATCCTTGCTCTAAACAAGCTCCCTGCCCTCGAGTACTACCTCTACATACTCGTCTACATATTCTCCTATATGCTGGATGACATAATACTCTTCAGCGTTGCTGTGATAACGCTTAGCTCTAGCGATTTCTCGTCAAAATACGGGAAATTCTCCCAAGTTGTTGGCGGTGCCGTGCTGCTCCTGCTTGGACTCTTACTACTTTTCATGCCGCAGGTGCTAAGCTGAGCGTAACATTCATAGAATCTTGTTGAGAATCTCTACAATATCCTCCCTTTTCATCTCGGCTATGTTCATCTCGAGCGTTGATTTCACCACACCATCCAGTATGAGCGGCATATCCTCCTTTTTCACGCCAACCTCGCCCAGCCTTGTCTTCAGCCTAACCTCCTTGAAAAGCTCCCTGAGTCTTTCGGGCCCATAGAGCTGGGTGATGCGGTTTATCTTCTCAGAGCGCAGTGCGTTGAACTCCATAACTTCGGGCAGTGTCAGGGAGCATGCATTGCCATGGGGCACTCCGAAGTGGGTTGTAAATGGATAGGAGATCGCATGCGCAGGGCCTGTTCCCGTATTGCTTATCGCCATTCCCGCCAGCAGGCTTGCGAGGGACAGTTCCTCCCTAGCTTCCATATTCTGGGGCTCCTCGCAGGCTTTTTTGAGATTCTCAAAAATAATTTTCACAGCCCTGAGGGCAAGGTAATCGGTTATCGGCTGGGCTTTCTTTGTCCACAGGGCCTCAAGCGCATGCGCCAAAGCATCAGCGCCTGTATTTGCCGTCAGCTCAGCAGGCATGCTGGCAGTAAACTCGGGGTCTACCACAGCAACCTTTGGGAAAAGCTGCCTGTTTCTTACAGGGGCCTTGAGCTTCTTCTCTTTGTCAGATATCACAGCAAAAGGGGTTACCTCGCTCCCGGTGCCTGCCGTGGTCGGTATTGCTATAAGGGGCAGCCCCTTCTTTTCAATTTTCTTCCCCTCAAAGACATAGTCGTAAGCTTTCACCTTGTTCACTGCAATGGATGCCATAAGTTTCCCAGCGTCAATGGTGCTCCCGCCGCCTAAAGCTATAACCATCTCGCATCCGTTTTTTTCTATAATCTCTGCCCCTTCATCTATGCTTTGGTATGTGGGGTTTGGCTCAATCCTGTCGTAAACAGTTATCTCAATATTGCCGAGTTGCTTGCGGATTTTTTTGACAACCTGCTCCCTGAAACCCCCCTTTCCAGTCACGAGCAATATCTTTTTGGCGTTGACATTCTCCCCTAACCGGGTAAGGCTGCCTCTCCCAAAAATTATCTTAGTGGGAAGCTGAAATTCCCAGCCCATACTATCCCTCACCCAGTTTTTTTACCGCATCAATCAGCCCATGCGCATAGTTGATGCACCCGAAGGCAGTCACATAATCATTTTTCTTAAGGTAGAATTCGGCATCCT
>JAPLWV010000004.1 GCA_026396385.1 Microcaldota archaeon
TTTCTCTGTCCTCAGAGAAGTGGGCACGCACACAATCCTCATCTTATTCCCCTTCACCTTCTTCCCGAGCAGCTTTATGAAAATCTCAGAAGTCTTCCCGCTGCCCAGCCCCACAACCATGCCGCTCTTTACAAATTCCAAAGCCTTCTCGGCTGCGTTAAACCTTCCATCCATGATTATCCTTTTTAAGGATTAGATTAAAAAATACTAACATGAAAGCGCTGTTTGTTGACGTGAGCTACAGGACAAGAGGCTCAAAACCCGTGCTCATACTCGTCCTCAAGGGAAAGAGGTTCTTCAGAATCCACGACTCATCATTTGAACCCTACTTCTACCTGCACAGCGATGATTTGGAAGGAGCCAGCAAAGCAGTTGAGCAGATTTCTGTTGAAGATAATGGCAAGCTTGTTAAGGTAAAGAGAGTTGAAAAAGTCAAAAAAACCCTCTCGGGCAAGGAGCAGGAGCTTCTCAGGATAGTGTGCCACCACCCCGGCGAGGTTCCGGTGCTGAGGGAGGAGGTTAAGAGCTTCGGGACAACCTATGAGTACAACATACCATTCAAAAGGAGATACATAATAGATAAGGGACTGGTGCCCCTTGCCATGGTGGAATTTGAGAGGGAGGGGAAGGAGCTCAAGAAGATAGTAAAAATCTATGATGCCCCTGCAGTGAAATTCAACACGCTTGCATTTGACATTGAGACTTACAACCCGCAGGGAGCCCCCCGCCCGGCAAAGGACCATGTGCTCATGATAAGCTATGCAGGCGAATCATCCGGGGTGCTCACAACAAAGAAGATAGACAGGGAGTTTGTGCACACGTACTCCAATGAAAAGGAGATGATAGAGAAGTTCTGCGAGCTTGTCAAGAAAATGGATGTTGAAATTCTGCTCGGCTACAACTCCAGTAATTTTGACTTGCCCTACCTGAAGGAGAGAGCCTCAGTTCTCAAAACAAAACTCGCGCTTGGGAGGGATGGCTCAAGCTTCGACCTATCCAGAAGGGGGTTGATAACAAAGGCGAAAATCAATGGAAGGATACACGTAGACATATTCCATATCATACGCTTCCTTGTAACTATAGGAGCGCTCAAAACATTCCAGCGCACCCTCACGGAAGTCTACTCGGAAATAACTGGGAAGAAGAAGAAAGTAGTGCCAAAGCTTGAGATATGGAAATACTGGGACGAAGGTTCGAAGTGCGGGGAGCTTGCAGACTACTCCTTGAATGACTCCGTTGCAGAGAAGGAACTCGCGGACCGGCTCCTCCCAATGGAGTTTGAACTCTCCAAACTCTCAAAAGTCCCCCTTTTCGACATAGTCGGCTCATCTACAGGCACCATTGTGGAGCAGCTTCTCATGAACAGGGCGCACTGGGAGAACATGATTGTGCCCAACCAGCCCAAGGAGGAGGAGATAACCGCGAGGGCAGCCTCACCCGCCGTTGGGGCGTTTGTCAAGATGCCCGAGCCAGGCATCTATGATAATCTAGTTGTTTTCGACTTCCGCTCCCTATACCCATCAATAATAATCTCCCATAACGTAGACCCATTCACCCTGAACTGTGATTGCTGCGAGAAAGATGCGTTCGTATCGCCAGCAGGCCATAGGTTCTGCAAGAAGAAAAAGGGCCTCATCCCATCAGTCCTCGGAGAGCTGCTGGAGAAAAGAGCTGAGATAAAGAAAAAGATGAAGTCACTCAAGCCGGGCAGTGAGGAGTACCTGCAGCTCGATGCAAGGCAGCAGGCACTGAAAATAACTGCAAATTCATTCTATGGATATCTTCTCTATCCGCGCTCCCGCTGGTATTCCAAGGAAGCTGGAGAGAGCACTACCGCATGGGGCAGGCACTACATACAGGAAACCATGAAAAAAGCAGAGGAGGCAGGCTTTAAAGTTCTTTACGGAGACACAGACTCACTCATGCTCCTGCTTGGGGACAAAAAGAAGAAGGACGCACTTGAATTTGTTGCAGAAATAAACTCCGAACTACCCGAGAAAATGGAGCTTGAGCTTGAGGGATTCTACACAAGAGGGATGTTTGTAAGCAAGAAGGCAGAGGCGAAAGGGGCAAAGAAAAAGTATGCAATGATCGGGGAGGACGGAAGGATAAAGATACGCGGATTCGAGCTTGTGAGGAGGGACTGGGCAGGAGTTGCAAAAGAGGTTCAGAAGCAGGTTCTACAGGCAATTCTTAAAGATGGCAGCAAGGAAAAAGCACTAAAAATCGTCATGGATAAAATAAACGAGCTAAAGGCAGGCAAAACCCCTCTCGCTGAGCTTGTGATATACACTCAATTGAAGAAGGGAGTAGACAAATATGAGATCAACTCACCTGAACTTGCGGCTGCAAAGAAAGCTATGAAAGCGGGTGTGCCGATGGAGGAGGGCTCCCTTATCGGCTTCGTAATAACAAAAACGGGAAACAGCATTTCAGACAAAGCCATGCCCGCTGACATGGCAAAGGATTATGATGCAGGCTACTACATAGACCACCAGGTAATACCCGCAGTTCTCAAGATTCTCAAGGAGCTTGGAGTGAAGAAAGAGGATTTGCTATTCGGAGGAAAGCAATCCAGCCTGGGTGACTGGCATGCTTAGGGCAATAGTATTTGACATTGACAACACATTGTTCCCCTCGAATGATTTCGCGGAGTATGCAAGAAGGAACGCACTCACCGCCATGATCGAGGCGGGGATGGATGTTGATGAGAACACTGCATACAAGAAGCTGCGTCACGTAATAGAAAGATACGGACCCAACTACCCCCAGCATTTCAACATACTCCTGAAAGAGCTTGGAGTGAAGCACAACCCCAAGATAATTGCGGCTGGAATTGTCGCATACCACCAGGCAAAGACAGGTATATTCCCATACCCCGATGTTCCTAAAACGATCATTTCTCTGAGGGAAAGGGGCTACAAGCTCTGCATCGCATCCGAGGGAAAAGCCCTCAAGCAATGGGATAAGCTCATAAGACTTGGTCTGCATAATATGTTCCACGAGGTTTTCGTAACACCAAAGAAAACAGGGCACTTCTACAAATCAATCCTCGATAAACTGAAGCTCAAGCCCCAGGAAGTGCTGATGGTTGGGGACAGGCTGGACAAAGACATACTGCCTGCAAAATCTCTCGGCATCAAAACTGTGCTGGTTGCGCATGAGCATGCAGGCAAAGGTGCAGATTATTCAGTGAGAAACTTTGGGGAACTGCTAAAAATAATTGAGAGGTTGGAAAAATGATTGAGAAATATGAGAGGGCATGCAAAATTGCGTTTGAGGTTCTGCAGGAAACGAAGTTGTTAATCAAGCCTGGCGCCAAGCTGCTCGAAATAGCAGAGGCGGCCGAAGCGAAGATAAGGGAAAAGGGGGCAAAGCCCGCTTTCCCAGTCAACATATCCATAAACGAAGTTGCAGCCCATTTCACACCGGAGGATGACAGCACTGCAGTCATTGGGGAAAAAGACATCGTGAAGCTTGATGTTGGCGTCCACGTAGATGGGTTTATAGGAGATAATGCGCTGACTGTCGACCTTTCAAATGAGAACGGGAAGCTTGTTGAGGCAGCCGAGAAGGCGCTTGATGCAGCAATCTGCACAATACACTCTGGAGTAAAAATAGGTGATGTTGGAGCAGAGGTTGAGACTGCAATAAAAGGATATGGCTTCAAACCAATAGAGAACCTCACTGGTCATTCATTGGGAGAGTACGAGCTTCATGCAGGGGTGGAGATCCCAAACATAGGCAATAAGGACCCCACACAGCTTTCTGAAGGCATGGTGATTGCAATAGAACCATTCGCGACGAATGGCGAGGGCAGAGTTTCAGAATCGCCTGACGTTGAAATATTTTCATTCTTCGAAAAGATACCGGTGCGCATGAGGGAGTCCAGAAGGCTTCTAAACTACACGGAGGAGAATTTCCACACGCTTCCTTTTGCAGAGAGGTGGCTCTACAAGGACTTCCGCTCCAAGCTTCTGCTGCATGCAGCACTCAAAGAGCTTGTCTTCTCAGCTGCGCTGAAGCAATACCCTATTCTCAAAGAAAGCGGGAAGGGGCTTGTCTCGCAGGCTGAAGTCACAGTGGTTGTTGAGAAGGATGCAGCCCGGGTTCTAACCAAATAAATATAACCACACCCAAAATCTATAGGGGCCCGTGGCGCAACTGGATAGCGCGACTAGGAAACCTCGCAAGGCTTCGGACCAGTTGGTTGGGGGTTCAAATCCCCCCGGGCCCGCTCAGGTGAATCTATGCTGGATTTCGTGCTGAAAATTGCGGAGAACGCAGGCAAAATTTCCCTAAAGCATTTCAGAAGGATTGGTAAGGTGAGCTTCAAATCCAAGCAGGACATCGTCACAGTTGCCGACACCGAGGTCGAGGAGTTCCTGATAAACGAGATTGAGCATGCATTCCCGGAGCACGGAATACTTGCAGAGGAGAGTGGCAGCCACAAGGGAAACTCGGACTACCTCTGGGTTATCGACCCAGTAGATGGAACTGTCAATTATGCTGCAGGCCTCCCATACTTCGCCGTTTCCATAGGGCTTGCCTTTAAAGAGCAGCTGATTCTTGGGGTCGTGTTCGATCCCTACCAGAATGACTTCATGTATGCGGAGAAAGGAAAAGGCGCTTACATAAACGGAAGGAGGATAAGAATTGGCAGCGAGAGCAAGCTCATAAACTGCCTAGTTGCAACGGATTTGGGGCATAAGAGGAGCAGGCAAATAGTGGGAAGGCTGAAATCACTCCTGCCTGTCACGCGCGCTGTGCGCATCATGGGTTCTGCAAGCCGAGGCTTAGTTGATACTGCCCTGAACAGGTTTCAAGCCTATGTCCACAACGACATTCAACCCTGGGATGCTGCGGCTGCCTATGTCGTGATAAAGGAGGCAGGCGGGGATGTGATAAACTTCGAAGGAAAACCCTGGCAGCTCTATGACAGAACAATTATTGCATCAAACAAAATTCTTTCAAAGAAACTTCTGAAGTGCACTAGGTGACCTGATTCTCTCTGGAGTTAAAAAGAAAAAAGGAAATATTATGGTTAAGTTCGTAAAGATTAAGGATGTAAATCATAGCGATTTTAAAGAAGCGATGAGGATATACACCGAATCTTTTCCGCCAAATGAGCGACATCCTGTTGATACAATAAAACAAAGACTGAAGGATGATCGCTATCGATTATACATCGGGAAATTGGGACATAAAGTAGTTTTCATGTCTTTGTTGTATCCATTAAAAAACACCAATTTTATCCTATTTGACTATATGGCAACGGACAGGCAATACCGAGATCTAGGTATAGGGACAGAATTTGTCAAAACTTTAACCAAACTATTGCGGGGAAATAAAGCGAATAAATATCTGATTTTAGAAGTTGAAAATCCAAACTACGGGGATAACAAAGAACAGCGAAGAAGAAGACTTAATTTTTATAAGAAGTTTGGAACTAAAGAAATGAAAGATGTCAGATACATCCTCCCTGCTTTATCCGGAGAGGATTCTCCAACTGAGATGATCATAATGATTTTACCAAATTATAATAACGGAAAAATAGATGGTAGTTCGGTCAAGAAATTAATTTACCAGATATACAAAGAATTGTACAATCGGGATAAAAACGATGAACTATTAAATCTATTTATTAACGATATTGAGGATACCATAGAACTGATATAGAAGCTTGATAAAAATAAAAAGAAAAAAAAGAAAGAAACTACTCGTAGTCCCCGCCGCCCATTCCGCCAGGCATTCCTCCTGGACCTCCCGGACCCATGTGGGCTTTTCCTTTGGAACTTATCATGTCGTCTATTCTCAGCAGCATTGCCGCAGCCTCGCTCGCGCTTGCGATTGCTTGAGTCTTCACCTTGGTTGGCTCTATCACTCCCAACCTCTTCATATCCGCAACTTTGCCGTTGTACACGTCCACTCCTATGTCCCTTCCATCCACCTTCTTGTGCCTCGTCCTGAGCTCAACCAATGTGTCTATGGCATCCATCCCTGCACTCTCCGCAAGAGTCCTTGGAACAACCTCAAGCGCATCTGCGAATGCCTGTATTGCCAGCTGCTCCCTTCCGCCAATCTCCGTTGCGTATTTCCTTAGCTCCACTGCCATGTGCATCTCTATGCTGCCTCCCCCTGCAACGTACTCTCCCTCCTCAATGGCGCTGCTCACTGCCCCGATTCCATCAACTATGGCTCTCTCCCCCTCATTCACAACGTGCTCTGTGCTTGCTCTTACGAATATTGTCACGCTCTTGGGGTCTTTGCATTTCTCCACGAACACCATTTGCTCGCCGGCAATCTTTCTCTCCTCAACCAATCCCGCGTAACCCAAATCCTTCACGCTTAGGTCATCCAGGCTGGTTGCAAGCTTTGCACCGGTTGCCTTTGCAAGCTTCTCCATGTCGCTCTTCTTCACCCTCCTCACTGCAACTATACCCTTCTTTGCAAGGAAGTGCTGCGCCACATCATCAATTCCCTTCTGGCAGAACACGACATTTGCTCCGCTTGCGACTATTTTGTCCACCATCTCCCTCAGCATCTTCTCTTCCTGCTTAAGAAACGATTCCATCTGCTCAGGAGACGTTATCTGTATCTTTGCATCCGTTTCTGTCTTCTCAATCTCCAGTGCAGAGTCTACAAGAGCAATTCTTGCACTCTCCACTTTCTTTGGCATTCCCGGGTGCGCTATCTCCTTGTCAACAAGCACGCCGTTTATGAGCTGCGTGTCGTCCAAATCTCCGCCCTCCTTCTTCTCCACCTTTATGAAGTCATCATCTATCACAATCTTTCCATCTTTCTTCTCTGCAACCTGCCTCACTGCGCTCACGACCAGCTTTCCCAGCTTGTCCTTCGCCTTCCCAAAGCCAACAGTCTTTGAGCCCATCGAAATAGAAGCAATCTTCTCCAAGGTATCCGTGTCCTCCAGAGTCACCTTGTAGCTGATATCCCTCAGCATCTTCTCGCAGTACGCTGCCGCTCCCTTGTAACCCTTTATCACAGTGCTTGCGTGTATGTTCTGGTCTAACAAGTCACCAGCCCTCTTGAGCAGCTCTCCACCAAGCATAACCGCAGTGGTTGTCCCATCGCCAACTTCCTTGTCCTGCGTCTTGGCTATCTCCACCATTATTTTCGCTGCCGGGTGCTCCACATTCATCTCTTCCAGAATTGTTGCACCGTCATTGGTTATCACTATGTCTCCCATTTCGCTTACCAGCATCTTGTCCATTCCCCTTGGACCCAGGGTTGTCCTCACAGCATTTCCAATCGCATAGGCGACTGCTATGTTTGTCCGCTGCGCATCTCTCCCAAGAAGCCTGCTTGCTCCCTCAGGAAGGATGAGCACACGTTCTCCTCCCATTTGTGCTTCTGTAACCATCTTATCTACCTCCAAATTTTAGCTTAATGCAACTAGCATTTTTAATGTATATATATGCATACGAATTTAAATAGCTTACGCGCCCCCTGGCTTTGCACATAAAATAGACTGTATGCATGACCTGCACAAAAAAGAGGGATGGTGCACATAAATTAATAAACGACCCAATATGCATCATGAAGAAAAAACAAAAGGAAAGAACTCTTGTGCTTCCCCTCCTCCTTATGATACTTCTCTCAGTGCTTGAGCCAATCCTAATAATCTCGGGAGTACTACCCCCAATATCTACATACTCTCCAGGCAACATTCTTTTCGGTCTTGCCGGATATGGTATAGTTGCATACTTGGCTTTCTCACGCTCTGACGAAGGAGTTAAGAAATCCACCATAAACGGCACAGTGCTGGGTTTCACAAGTGCCTCCATAACCTGCGCTTCAGCCCTTGTTGGAACGAATTTTTACGAAAAGACAGTGATTGGCATATCCCCAGGGTCGCAGCAATCCCCCTTCATCATGCTTATCCTCCTCATAGTAGAAAGCACAATAATCGTTGCGCTCTTCTCCGCGCTTGTAACCTGGCTAACAAGTAAATTTAAACAGAAGCCTAAGCGCCCCTCTCCTCGATGAGTTTCATCAACTCCCTTGCCTTGCTAATCTCCTTTATCTCGTTCTTCCTCACAACAGGTATGCCTGCTATGCTATCCTTGCTGTATTTGTTGAGTATGAAGCATGAGCCAGAGCCGAATGCGTCCATTATGTCTGAATACACCTCCGCCCTCTTCGCCATTGTTCTCCTGTCCGCCTCCTCTCCAGCGAAAAGAAGCTTCCTCTCCCTCCCCAATATATCAAAAGGAGCAGTCTTTGTTTTCACACTCTCAAAGCCCAGCATGCTAATGAGCGTGTCCTCGCTCACGAACTTCTGCCTGCCTCCGAACGGGTCTATGAACTTCCTCAGCTCCATCCCAAGTATCTCCTCAATCTTTCTGGCATTCTCCTCGCTCGCGTATATCCTCCCATGCTCGTACCGGTAAAGCGTGTCCTTTGAGATTCCAGACCTCTTTGAAAGCTCCTTCAAGCTAAGCTTTAACTTTTCCCTAGCCCTTGCCATCTTCGCCTCGTCAATATCCACGAGCAGCTCCCTGAACTTCCTCATTTTCGGGAACTCATCTCCCTCAACAATTCCCCTGAAAGTTCTAATATTGCCCGCAGGAACCTTATGCCTCTCATACAGCACTCCATCCTCAAGCTTGTACTCATTCGTCCTATCCCCAACAATAAAGCCATTCCCGGAAAGCATGCCGGCAATTTTCCTCATATCCTCTGCCTGCTGCTTTGTGAATGCATCCACATTCTCCAGCACCTTGACAAGCAATGCCTCTCTCTCCCTCTTCGCAAGCATATCAAAGCAACTGTGTATCCTCGTGCAGAACACGGAGAGGTAGTTGCAGTTGAGAAGCACTTCCGCTACCTCTTGTACAAGCTGTTCCCTCATGAGAGTATTTTTGGCGCTGGAATTATATAATCCTCACCAGTAGCAATTCCAGACTGCTCCAGCCGGGATTTGAACCCGGGTCGCCGGCTCTCCTTGCAATAAGCTCGAAAGGCCGGGATCCTTGACCGGACTAGACGACTGGAGCGCGGACTATTCTTTAAGCAACTGACCTATAAAACCCTTCACTATCTCGAACACTTCCCCCGGCTTTCCTTCTGCATCAACCTTCACCCATTTATCTGCAAGAAACTTCATCTCGTACAACTTCAGGTAATTCTCCCTGACTTTTCTGAGAAGTTTTGCATCCTCCTCATGCCTATCCATCTTTTTCTGCCTGCTCTTCCTCTCCATTGAAATCTCAGGCAGAATATCGAGCAGCACAACTAAATCCGGCTTCACAAAATTCATCGATTCAATCATCTCCACTCCTTTCCCAAATGGAATTCCCTTGCTGCACTGGTAGGCAATCGTTGAATATGCATACCTATTCAGTATAACAATCTCACCACTCTCCAGCTTCCCCTCTATCTCCCTCTGGTCCTTTGCTATGTCCAGCATGTAGACGAAGAACTGGGAGAGCGGGCTCAGTTCTATCCTTCTTTTCAGGAATGCATCAATAATTTCCCCAAAAGCACTATTCGCATCCGGGTACTTGCACACGCTCACTCTCTTCCCTTTCAACATTTTCAGAATAAGCTTGAGCTGCGTCTCCTTACCCACGCCATCAATTCCCTCCAGACAGATTAGTTTTCCTACCATAAAAATCAGCTTTGTGCATAATTCATGACTTCTACTTTATTTAACTTTAACTCGGAAAGTTACCCCTTACGGAGGAGGGCGGAAGCGCATATTTAATTTATGTGCAAAGCAGTTTAGGTTAGGGCTGCTCCCACTCTATCTCATAATACTCATATTCACTTCCAGGGAGCTCTATCCTCCTCACCCTGTAATATGTGACAGAGGTTTCCCTATCGCTTATCGCAAGGATAAGGTCTAAACCTATTCGCTTGGCAGCGTCAATTGCCTCAGCCAACTCAGCACCGCCAATCTGCTCCTCCTCGCTTAGGGAGAGCATGACAAAGCTCGGGTCATCCTTTCCAGGTACCTCCACCCCGCCGTTCTTCCTGTGGTAGAGGAGGAAATCCAACCTTGCTTTTGCCTTCCTTTTGGCACCTGGAATTGCAAGTATGAAAGTCTTCCTCACGCTGTGGGCGACCCTTATTGCTCTGGCCCACTCGGAAATTATCATCTTGCTGCTCCTAGGGAATATGTGTATCACATGCTTAGAATGAATCCACTCATCACCAGTCTTGGTTGGCGATGCCTTTGGAAAGTACACCCTGAAATGAGTCCCAAACTTGAAGCCCGTCTTGAGTATGAAGCCCCTCAGCCTCCAATCCTCATAAACTTCATACATGTATCTGAAATCAGACCTTCTCTTTTTGGTGTATGCCAGAATCTTTCTTTCGTTGGAGTTCTTCAGGTGCAGACCACAGTGCCTCAACATGAAGATAGTTTCGTATATGTCTAGCTTGGAGAGCTTGCCTCTCTGCTCAGCCTTATAGCTTCCGAACTGGCCCAGCCAGTAGTTCTCGTATAGCTCTTTGCCCACTACGTCGTCATCTATTATTGTCACCATATCATCTTGAAAGAAAAGCCCTTCTATGCTGCACTTCGGGGGGTTGAATTTGCCGGAAGGATATTTTTTAACTGGATTTTTTCCATAGTTGCCCCGGGCTTCTTCTATCCCCCTCACCATCAGTCCCCTGTCCCTCCAATCCTTATAAGTGAAGTACCTTGCCATGAGCTTCTTTGAGTATAGGAGATAGGCTAAATCATTGAAAAGCAGCTCGTTGGAGTGCTCATCATAGCATTTTGCATTCCGTATATCCATCAGGTAAAGAACCTCTTCTAGAGATAGGTGTATCACTCCTTTCCTCATCACTCCGTAATGCCCATTCTGCAATGAGCTGACTGACTCCGGTTCAGTGACTGTGAGTTCCTTGCTCGGTTTGTTTAGTTCTATTCTGATTCCCATTCTATTCACTAAATATAAATATGCTCATGTAAATTTAAAATGGTGTTACAATGCCATACATCCCGCAAGCTCTTGCGTCTCATCTGAGCAAGCAGCAGTATCATATCGTTGGAGAGCACTCAGCAGTGAAGAGGTGCAAATGGCTGAAGGAGAGCATACTCGGCAAGAGAACCTGCTACAAGCACACCTTCTATGGAATAGACAGCTGGAGGTGCGTGCAGTGCTCCACTATGATAAGCTGCAACCTGGCGTGCCGGTTCTGCTGGAGGATATCTCCTGAGGATGTGGGACTGGCGTGGGATGAGACGAGCACCCCGGAATGGGATTCCCCCGAAACTCTGCTGGAAGGATTTCTGAAAGAGCAGAGGAGGATAGTGTCCGGCTATAAAGGAAACCCCAGCGTTAATATGGAGAGATGGCAGGAAGCAAATAAACCTGCGCATGTTGCCATAAGCCTTGTTGGCGAGGTCACGCTCTACCCTTTCCTTTCCGAGTTCATGGAGCTATGCCATAAAAGAGGGATGAGCACTTTTGTCGTTACAAATGGAACTCTGCCTGAAAGGATAGAGGGATTGAAAACCCTCCCGACACAACTCTACATGTCTCTGGAGGCTCCTGATGAAGAGGCATATCTGAAAACGTGCAGACCAAAGATAAGGGGGGCTTGGGAGGGGGTTAACAGGACTCTTGAACTTTTCAAATCTCTAAAAACGAGGAGGGTGCTGAGGCTTACTCTTGTAAGAAAGCTGAACATGCTCAAGCCAGAAGGATACGCAAAGCTCATTCTCAGGGCAGAGCCGGATTATGTGGAACCCAAGAGTTTTGTTTTTGTTGGTGGCTCAAGGTATAACAGGGGGCTTGAACTTTCCGATATGCCAAGCCATGAAGAGATAAAGGAATTTGCCGAGAAGCTTGCAAAAGAGACAGGATATATAATTTCAGATGAGAGGGCTGACAGCAGGGTTGTGCTTCTCTGTAAGGATAGGGATGCAGAAAGAAATAGGTTCATTCAGAAAAAATAGGTATTCCGGTAATCCTCTTTGGATTTTACTTGCATTACAGCATCCATCAGCTCATTCGCAGTTGGGACCCCAACGAAAGTTACTCTGCCGTTTATCAGTATCGCGGGAGTTGACTCAACATTGAATTCATACGCCTTGGCCTGACCCTCCTCAGTCACTATGCTGCACTCCTGCAGTATGACGGGGAATTTGAACTTTGAAACGAGCTTCCTCGCAAGTTTTAACGCCCGGGGGGAATGCGGACAGTTAGGAGAAGTTATAATCTCTATGAAAATTGGGTCCATTGGTAGTTTTATTACATACCTAGTATAAAAAGCCCGCAGAAAAGATTAGGTGCATTACTGTGACAATTAAGCTGTCGGTTTGAGAAGCCCCAGTTTTCTCTCACTCTTGAAAACCTTGATTTTTGAGTTCAGCTTAATATGGTGGATGAATTGGCCGTCTATCATCAAATCGGCATTTCCTGCAAGCACCTTAACTTCACATTCAATTGAATCCGGGACTACTACTGGCTTGAATTCCCTCATGTAGGAAGCCACGGGAACAATTTCGTACTTCTTCGCCAATGGATTGAGCTTGGAGGCACCGGCCGAATAGGCGTATGCTGTCGAGCCGGTAGGGGTTGAGAAAAGCACCCCGTCTGCCCTGAAAATCTTTCGCCTGCCCAGGAAAGATAGAGAGATTTCAATAACCCTATGGTCCCTGCCCATGATGCATATCTCATTCAGGGCATCCTCATGGGTTTTCCCAGAGATTCTGCATCGGAGCATGCTCCTCCATTCAATCCTGCACCTGCGCAAAACTTTTGAGAGAACGCTCCTCCAGTTCTTGAAATTTGACTGGCAGATAAAACTCCTGTCGCTCCCTATCCCAAAGATAGGCTGGCTGTACTTCTTTTTGTTATACAGCATGGTTCCATCACCACCTATGGTGATGAGTATGTCACCTCCTTGCTTCACCTTTACTCCATGTTGCTCAAGGAAGCTCTCCGCCTCTGACTTCAGCCTCACGGCTCGCTGCTTCTTGGGGTTCGGTACAACAACGGCACTTCGTATTTTCATAGTATCACTGAGATTTTACTATTGTTACAAGAATGTTTCGCAGGGACCTTGGGCCATCAAACTCACAGAAAATTATTCTCTGCCAAGTTCCCAGCGCCAGCTTCCCCTCTTCTACAGGTATCGTCCTGCTGCAACCGAAAAGCCCGCTGAGCAGATGCGCAGATGCATTGTTGTCGATATGGTCGTGCATGTAATCAGCACGCGGTAGTATTGCCTCAAAAACTTTCTCAAAGTCTTTTTGTAGGTTCGACTCAAACTCATTTATCACTATTGCAGCAGTAGCATGCGGGGCATACACCGTGCACGCGCCTGTCTTTGCTCCGCTCCTTTCTACTGCATACTCAACCTGCCCTGTTATGTCAATGAGCTCTATTTTCTTTTTTGTAGATATCGAAAACTGCATACTAACCCGCCCTTATTCTGCAGACTTCCAGAGTATCCTTATCGGCAATGCCTGCACAGGCAAAAGAATTGTTCTGCCGTATCCTCTCCACAACCTTCGTGCACTGGTCCATCAGAGAAGTTTGTATTTGCGCGCATTTTGAAGTATCCAGCGTTATGATTGCTACCCTCATTATGCAGTACTCTCTCATCGTAGCATTACTAACTTCTCCGCATTCTGCGATATTCCTGTCCGAAAGCGCAAGAGAGGACATGCACTTGTCCTTAACATCTGGGTCTGAAGCCTGTCTGCATATATTGTGCATATCCATCAACCCGCAGCAACCAAGCAAAAGAGCTGATAGGAAAAGTACGTGCAACTTCATAAAGAGGATAACGCAGCCGAGTTATTTAAATATTATATCGCGAAGCGCTGGAGGGCTTCCTCCTCCACGAAGTGCAGCTTACCAGGTATAACCAATATAAATGGGGCTTTGCCTAAGTTTGCCTTCAAAAGTGCGTCTGCCTTTCCGTAAGTTATCTTCTGCTCCTTGCTGCCTACCCTGCTGAGCACAACTGCACTTAACCCCTTAAGCCTCTGTCTGCTTTTGTTAGTGCTCAACAGTTGCTCAATGGCTTCAGATGCTTCCATGCATCTTCCCTTCAAATCAAGAAAGACTACGGAATGCAAGCCTCTCTCCATATTATCTACAATGACGTCATAGCTGCTTGTTGGCTCGTACCCTTTGCTCCAGATTGCAAGTGTGCAGGGTTTGCCAAGCTTGTATACCTGCAGCCCGCACTCTCCAATTGCAGCAGTGATTATCGAGGAAGAGTGCACGACCTTTGTCTCTACACCCATCTTTTCAGCAGAAAGTTTGAGCGAAATGTGCGTTGTTGAAATCATCGGATCTCCCGGGACTAATAGGGCAACCTTCTTTGAAACGGCTTCATTCAGTATTCTCTTCTCTTCCTCCACTTCTTCCCTAAGGAGAATAATTATTTTCTTGCCAATAAGCGCCTCGAGGCGATCTAGAGAGCCTTCCTGCATTCTTCCGGTGTATTGCTCAGCAAAAACCACATCACAATTCTTAAGCTCCTCAAGCCCTCTTATGCTAACATCCTTCTCGTTCCATATCCCCATTCCAACAAATACAAGATACATCTAAACACCTGCCAGAAGCCTTAGTAAATCCCTAACACCAGGTGCCAAACCGAATATTATCAGAAGCAGGAAAACGTAGTTTTTATCCTCTCTGGTATCATTGGAACTCTCAACCAGATACACCGCAAGGGTTGAGAACAATACCTTTATTACATAAAATGCGAACATGCTCCCAAAAAACACTCCCAAAGCATTGCTGAGGACATGCTGCTCAAAGTACATCCTACCTCCATTGAAAAGCTCTATGGCTACATAGGAGGCAGCACCGTCAAGTGAATGCGACAATATTACTATCTGCTGTGCGATAGCAGGTTTCAGTTTCATTTTCATTTTCTGCAGTATGAATTTACCCACTAGCACTCCCACAGCTGCTAGCACAATAATCAACAGGAGATATGACCAGTTTTTCATGAGGGGGAGTAGTAGTACAAGGTGCAGCAGGATAAGCAGAGCGACAAGTTTTGGAAGCAACTCCATTTTTTTCATCCTGTTGAAAAGTAGAATTGAGAGGAAAGTCAGGGAGCCTATTATTATGTATATACCCGGAGTTGCGGTGAGAAATCCATAATCGTACAGGTGCAAGCTTCCTACCACCCCGTACAGCCCAAGAAGATAGGAGCTGTTCGCAAGGAAGTGGTTTGGCAGACCTGCTGCAACATCCCCAGTTGCATCTGTCACTACCCGGACCGTTGAGCCCAATACGATGAATGGAATGACACAAAGCACAAACTTTATGTCTATCCTCACTTTCTCCTTTTTCAGTATTTTGAGGAAGATGAATGCGAAGAAAAGGGCTATCAGAGCGTAGATAACTGTGTTGATGATGTTATAGCCGCTCCTGTCGTTAACTGGGTTGATGAAGTAATTTCTGATGAACTCGCCGAAATCCATGTTATCTCTCCCATATCTCTATGAACCTATCAACTATATCATCAAGGAAGCTCGAGCGATAGGTGATTAACACTTTCGCGATCTCATCTGGTCGTGCTACAGAGTAAATTACCTTTTTTCCTTTTCTTTTTTTCTTAACGAGCTTTGACTCAAGCATCTTGTCAAGATACCATGAGGTAGTAGCAGGAGATAGCTGGAGCTCTGCCACTATTCTCTTATGGTTGAGTTCTTCGTTTGTAAGAAGCATTATAGCGATGTGGCGTATTGGACTCTGCCTCAGCAGTGAGAGCAGCTTCTTCTCTCTATCTGTGAAAAGTCCTATGGCGTAATACCTCACATATTCCCCATCCTTCTTCTGGATTATCAGTTCATCCCTGCGAAGATTGGTGAGATGGTACTGCAGCGTGCCCACTGGCAGTTTTAGATGTCGCTGTATCTCCCTGAAATGGCTTCCGGGGAAACGCAGGATGTGCTCGTATATCTGCTGGCTCTGTTCCAGCCCCTGAACCCTCATTTCAAATCACTCCTTCACCACTGCAGAGAATATCAGGGCCAAGGTTACGAAGTCCAAAATGTTCGAGAGAGAAAGTGTTAGTATTGAATCCCCAGCGCTAGTGAGGTTTATCAGACTCCTAGCGAAGTAGGCGACAAACGCAAGAGAGACAAAGAGTATAATCCTCCTTCTGTTCTTCTTGTAAGCTAGAAAAGATATCAGTGCCAATCCTAGCGCAAACACCACTGTGGATAGTCCCACAAGCAAGTTAAAACCACTCATATATTCGCTCATTCTTATCCCCCCAGAGCTCTGACTATCTCCTCTCCGAATTTTACAGCCGATGACGGTCCATCGGCTGTTATCAGCATACCGTCCTTCTCAAGCGGATTTCCAGTATACACTGCTCCTGCACGCTTTAGATCGGATATAGTGGTGTTATCACCAAAGGCTGTCACCCTCTTTCCCTTCACCACTCCGGCCCTTGCGAGTATTCTAGGTGCTATACATATTGCACCTATAATTTTCCCCGAATTGTTTGCATCCTTCGCCAGCTTTACAACATCTGGATTTTCTGGCAGGTTATTCGTCTCCACTCCCTGCCCCCCTATGAAAACAACTGCCCCATAATCTTTCACATTCACTTCTGAAACCAGGATGTCGGGGGTTACTTTACCGCCGAGCATCCCAGTTGCCTGCCCCATCCTCGTACTTGCTATTACAGTTTGGAAACCTGCACTGTGGATGACCTGCATAGTGCTGAACAACTCCTCATCCCTGAATTCCGACGGTGGAACCACAAGGAGCACCTTTCCCATGTTTTCGCCTCCAGAAACATTCTGCTGCGGAACATTCTCCTGCGTGCAGCCCAGCAGAAGCATGGCAAGTAGGAGAATGAGGACTCTCATGAATCTCACTCGAACTTCCAGCTCGTCCCCTTTTTCTCATCATTTATGACTATGCCAGACTCCTTCAAGCGTGCTCTTATTTCATCCGAAGCTTTCCAGTCCCCTTTCTTCCTTAGCTCTTCCCTTGCCTTTATGAGAAGCTCAATCACCTTTTCAAGTGCCTCCCCGCCAGCTTTCTTCTCCTCAGTGAGTTTCAGACCGAGGACTCCTCCCAGCTCTTCAAATGTTTTTAGGATTTTCTCTTTCAACTCAGTGTTTATTGAATCGTTCTGCGAAGCAAACACGTTGAGCTTCTTTGAAAACTCAAACAATGCTGCCAGTGCACCCGGCGTATTAAAATCATCATCCATCGCCTTCTCGAACTCCTCCTTTGTTTTTTTCAAATCTCTCTCAAGCTCTCCTTCCTGCTTCGACTTCTCCTTGGCAGGCTTGAGCTTCTTCAGCAGTACAACGGAGTTTTTTAGGCTCTCAAGGCTCCTCCTTGCCTGCTCAAGATTCTTATCGCTGTAGTCTATCTGGCTTCTGTAATGGGTGGATGCAAAGAAGAAGCGCAAAGTCTCAGCATCATATTTCTCAAGCGCCTGTCTGACTGTGACATAGTTGCCGAGAGATTTCGCCATCTTCTCTCCGTTTATTGTGAGGAACTCTGTGTGCAGCCAGTATTTCACGAAAGGCTTCTTGCCGGTTATTGCTTCAGCTTGCGCTATCTCGTTCTCGTGGTGGGGGAACTTCAGGTCTCTTGCTCCACCGTGAATGTCAACCTGGTCTCCAAGGTATTTGGTGGACATCACAGAACACTCAATATGCCAGCCTGGGAAGCCTTCGCCCCACGGGCTCTGCCATCTGAATGGATCCCCCTCCCTTGCTTTTTTCCAGAGAGCAAAATCCTCTGGGTTCCTCTTGTCAGGATGCACCTCAAACCTGCTTCCTGCAGCCATCTCCTCGAGGTTTATTTTTGAGAGCTTCCCATAGTTCTTGAACTTCGAAACATCAAAGAAGACATTGCCATTTACCTCGTATGCATAACCCTTCTCAATGAGCTTCTTGACTGCCTCTATTATCTCGCATATGTGCCCGGTGGCTCTTGGTGAAATATCCGGTCGCATCACATCGAGCCTATCCATGTCCCCGAAATACTCTCGCATGTATTCCTCAACAAGCATCATGGGATGGACTTTCTCCTCGGCAGACTTCTTCCCAATTTTATCTTCTCCAGTATCCTCCCTGAGGTGCCCCACATCGGTTATGTTCTGGATATATGTTACTGAGAAACCCCTGTACTTCAGCCAGCGTATGATTATGTCAAAATCCACATATGTTCTGGCATGCCCGACATGAGTCCAATCGTAAACAGTAGGACCGCAGACATAGATTCCTACCCTGTTCTTCTTGAATGGAACAAACTCCTCAAGCTTCCCGTTTAGACTGTTATATAGTTTCAAGGACATCAGCTCACCCTAGAGCCAGGAAGGGGAATCGAACCCCTCTATGCCGGTCTGCAGCCGGCCACATGGCCACTCTGTCATCCTGGCAGCGAGTATATTTTGCTCATTTATTATTTATACTACGTGCCTTCCTCCCATGAGGCGGCATATTCCTGCTGCTCCTTTGTAGGTTTTGAGAGTTTTATGCCCTTCACTGCAAGTGCAAGCTCCGCAACTTCGTCATCTATCTCCCTTGGCACAGGAATAAGTTTAGGTGGAAGCCTGCTCTTTGAGATGAATTCCAGGCTTAGCGCCTGGACGGAGAAACTTCCATCCATTATCTCTATTGGATGACCCTGGCCTGAAGGTCTTGCAAGGTTGACCAGCCTGCCTTCCGAAAGCAGGTAGATCCTCCTCCCATCCTTCATCACGAAGCGTTCGACATTCTCCTTAACTCTCTGTCTCTTCGAGGACATTTTTGCAAGCTCGCCTATGTCTATCTCATTGTTGAAATGCCCGGCATTTGCGAGTATTGCGCCATCCTTCATTTTCTCAAAGTGTTTCTTTGTTATAATATTGATGTTTCCCGTTGATGTTATGAAGAGGTCCCCCTCTGGCGCTGCATCTTCAAGGTTCATCACCCTGAAACCGCTGTAGAGAGCCTCCAGAGCTTTGTGCTGCCCGGCAGGTCCTTCCTCCCTCCCAAGCCTTCCGGAGGTTTCAACAACTATCACATTTGCTCCAACCCCTCTCAACCTCTCGCTTATGCCCCTTCCGCACCAGCCAAAGCCTATGACTACCGCAGTTTTGCCGGCTAGGAGCTTGTTTGTTGCACGCATTATTGCATCGAGAGTGCTCTGGGCAGTCCCAAACCTGTTGTCAAAGAGGAATTTCGAGTATGCATCATTCACCGCGACAACAGGAAACTTCAGTTTTCCTGCCTTCTCCATAGCTCTAAGGCGTGTGACTCCTGTTGTTGTTTCCTCGCATGCGCCCTTGATTTTGCCAATCAGCTCCTTCCTCTTCATGTGCACCATGAATATCTGGTCGCATCCGTCATCAATCAGCAAGTCGGGCTCAGAATCAAGCACTCTGTTGATATTCTGGTAATACTCCTTCTCATTCTGCCCAGCCCATGCATACACCTCAATTCCTTCCCCGGCAAGAGCTGCAGCGACTCTGTCGTCAGTGGTGAGCGGGTTGCAGCTGGATGCGGATACTTTTGCTCCGCCTCTCATCAGGGTCTCAAGCAGTATGCCCGTCTTCTTCTCCAAGTGCAGGCATACTCCGATTGACATTCCTTTGAAGGGCCTCTCCTTCTCAAACCGCTCTCCTATCCTGGCGAGCATTGGCATGTTCTCCCTGGCCCACTCAAGCTCCTCCAACCCTTCCTTGGACAGTTTAGAATCTTTCACCTTACTCATATTTACCCCCCAGTATGTTTATGCGTCACATTCTAAAAACTAGCGCTGGTGCGGATTGCCATGCTTCGGTTTTTGGATACAACTAAGTTATATTTATAACTGCTTGCTCAAAATGAACCTATGAAATGCGTTGCACTTGTTTCGGGCGGAATTGACTCTCCGGTTGCGGCATACCTCGCCATGAGGTGCAATTTTAGAGTCACTCCGCTTGTGATGGACAACGACTCATTCTCGCAGGAGAGCGTCAGGAAAGCTGGTGCAATAATGGGAGCGCTGAAGAAACACGGGAAGGGAGAATTTCATTACGTGATCGCTCCCCACTATAAAAGTCTGCAGGAATTCGTTTCAGAATGCCCGCGGAAACTCACCTGCATACTCTGCAAGAGGATGATGCTGAGAGTTGCATGCAGGCTTGCTGAAAAAGAGGGAGGGAAGGCAGTTGTAACGGGTGAGACGCTAGGAAGCAAGGCAAGCCAAACTCTTAAGAATTTGGGCGTGGTATCACAAGCCTCAAACCTGCCCGTGGTAAGGCCTCTGCTGGCTCTCAACAAAGAAGAAATAGAGAAAATTGCCAGGAGGATTGGCACTTTCAACATATCCTCAAGAGGGGGGGAGCACTGCAAAGCCGTTCCAGAAGGTCCTTCAACCAAGGCGAATTTGGAGGATGTTTTTGAGGCTGAACGGAATATCGATGTTGACGCTCTTGCGGATTGGGCGGTTGAAAATTCCAGGAAGGTGAACCTATGATGATGCCTTGCGAAGTGATAGTGCGCTATTACCTGCCTGCAATGAGGTACAGGATAGCAAAGGAGCTCATGGAGAACTACAGCTGGACTCAGGTGGAAGTTTCGGGTAAGTTGAATATAACGCAGGCTGCTGTGAGCAAGTATATGGGAGGCAAACTGGATGACAGGGCGAAGAAGTTTTCTGAGAGCAGTGAAATTAAAAACGCAGCTAAGAGAATTGCAAAGAAAATTGCAGAAGGAGAGATAAAATCAACTGGGTCCATATACGAATTCTGCTTCGTATGCGGCATGCTGAGGAAGGAAGGAAAGCTATGCAAGCTGCATTTTAATATGAAGAAAATGGAGGAATGCAAATGCGATGTGTGCAGGTGATAAACTGAAGCGCAAAAAGGATGACAATGGGATTCTTGAGCTCATCTTTTACATCTCTTTTCTGCTTGTCTTCCTATATCTTTTGCTTATTCTTCTCTCTCCTCTATTCATTCAGTCAGACAACCGAGTGGTGCTGGGCTTGGGCGCTGTAAGCTATCTCCTCAATGTTCTGATGTGTCACCAGCTCCCTGAGAGGAGCTTTGAGCTTTTCGGCCAGTACATGCCAGTATGCTCAAGGGACACAGGACTCTTTTTCGGGGTATTCTTTGCCTGCCTGCTCTCATTCAGAAGCTCCAGGCTACCCCGCATACTGAAGTCGGGTGCGTTTGCAATTCTGAGCGTAATTCCCATCGGTATCGATGGTATGATGCAGTTCCTTGGTTTTTGGGAAAGCACGAACCCCATCAGATTCGCAACTGGGTTAATTTCCGGCTTCTTCATTTCATACTATGCCATAAATGTATTTCTGGGGGAACCCAGGTTGGGCAGAAGGGCATTGCAGTGGACGTGGGTATTTCTGCCGCTTCTCCTAGCCATTCTCGCTGCTTCAATCTATGTCGGAGGCACTTACCAAACAAAATCGGAAATCATATATAAAACAAAAACAATAAATAATGTAATGGACATAAAAGTATACTACATCGCCCCAAGGGCTTTCAGCTCAAGCATACCAAGAGATCCGTATCTGAGCGGATACGATGACACTGTGCTGGGCGATGCAGTGAAACTCGGTGACAGCGGGCACCCCTATGGAGTGTGGGTTGCAGTTGTCTCGAATGCCACCAAGAATAATGGGTACATTTTCGCATCTGGAAGCGGTGAGAATTACTTTTACGATGCTACGAGCGGTGAACTTATAGGAAAATTTAGGCATTGAGGTGAGAATGATGGAACATGGGGATAAAAAACACGTTACTGAGAAAAATCCTTCCGGTAGTTTTTTCAAAGACCCCTGGAAGATGGGTATGGCTTTGCTTATCGTTCTTCTTCTGGTGTATATAGCAACAAAGCCCGAGACTCCGCAGCAACCACCCAGCGGAGGCAACAACCAGACAGGTGGGAATGCGGTTACTCCGACGGCTAAGTTGAGCATTGAACTCTTTGTGATGAGCCAGTGCCCATACGGAGTTCAGGCTGAGACTAGTGTGAAGAAAGTGATTGATGGATTCAAAGGGGATGTTAACTTGAGCCTGCACTTCATTGCAAATGACCTCGGGAACGGAACTTTCTCAAGCCTTCACGGGGCGAATGAGGTTGCTGAGGACCTGAGGCAGGTCTGCGTAATGAAGTATTACCCGAATAAATTCCTCGATTACCTGACGTGCGTTAATAATGACTACACCAATGTTGGAAGTGTCTGGGAGGGTTGTGCTTCTAGCAGTCAGATTGACACAAACACAATAAGGCAGTGCAGCACAGGGGATGAGGGAAGCAGATTGCTCAGCGAAAACATAAAGAGGACCCAGGCTCTTAGCATCGGTTCTTCCCCGACAGTATATCTGAATAACAAGCCGTATACTGGGGGCAGGGACAATGTGACAATGACGAGGGCAATATGCAACATCCTGACGGACAGCGATGTTTGCAAGAGCCTGCCACCAGCAGTCAATGTTAAGCTCACAATTGTGAATGACGAGAGCTGCATACTCTGTGATACAATTGGCATTGAGGAAAGCCTAAAGACGTATATATTCAACTTGACAGTTACCAAGGTCAGCTATTCTAGCGATGCGGGGAAGGTACTTCTGCAGCAGTACAATGCAAGTGCAGTGCCGTTGTATATTTTCGACTCGTCAATTGAGCAGGACTCAAGCTACAGCACCTTGTCCGGATACCTGCAAAATGTTGGCTCGACATATATGCTGATGGTGCAGCCAGTGAAATTCCTTAACATGGCTGAACAGAACAACACAATACAACTATTTGTGATGAGCCAGTGCCCATACGGAACGATGGCAGAGAGGGCTGTGAAGGAGCTTAGTGACGCAATCCCTGATCTGAAGTTTAGTGGTTTGCACTTCATTGCAAATGACCTCGGGAACGGAACTTTCTCAAGCCTTCACGGGGCGAATGAGGTTGCTGAGGACCTGAGGCAGGTCTGCGTAATGAAGTATTACCCACAGAAGATACTCAGCTATGTTGTTTGCATAGCTGCGGATTACACAAACGCAGCGGGCATATGGCAGAACTGCAGCAGTGCAGATAGCATGGACATTGCCAAGATAGAGGGATGCGCAACTGGAGACGAGGGAAAGGCACTCATGAAGGACAATATAGAACTCTCAAACAGTCTGGGGATATACTCATCGCCGACCCTGCTCCTGAACAATAACACTCTCTTCAGTTCAGTATCAGCTGAGCAGATGAAGCAGGTGGTCTGCGCCTACAACCCAGCAATGAACGGGTGCAACAAGACATTGAGTGGGGCTGAGAATGCTCCCACTGGCGGTTGCGGCTAGACCTCTCCTATAGCCTGCTCTATCTCTTTATCGATTTTTATTTTTTTATTGAACTTGTTCAGAGTGAGCTTGGCAGCCTTCACTCCGCTTATGAACATTGCACCGTAGAGCGGGCCCATCCTCGGCAGGCCGCCAATTGAGTTCGATGCCATGCCGCACACTATAAGGCCGGGATAGACCTCCCTGGTGTTCCTTATTGTCGCCTTCTCGGCCTCGGAAGCCCACATGGAGCCCTCTTTTGGGAATGGGATGTTCAGGTTCAACTTCTCTCGGGCTATCCTGGCGACTTCTGCCCTGTGGCCTGTTGCGTCTATGACGACTTTAGATTTAAGAGCCAGCGGATCAACGCAGGTTATGAAGTCCGGAAGCATGCTCACTGCATGCCAGTTCACAACAACTCCGTTTATCCCGTTCTTCCTGTAGACTACATCCTTCACTTCCACTGAGTTGAAGACTGCCGCACCGGCATCCAGGGCTGCAACAAGCAACTTAAGAGAGAGGTGGGGTGAATCGCAGACATAAATCCCCTTTTCATATTCGTCCATCTTAAACCCAACTTCCTCAACCAGCTTGTGGGCTGGAGCTTCCACAACCATCTTTGGAAACAGCATTCCTCCCTGCCACATCCCTCCCCCCATCATTATGTTCCTCTCAAGAATCAGGGTTTTCAAACCGGCTTTTGCCAGGTATCTGGCAGCAGTTATCCCTGCCGGGCCCGAGCCCACAACTATCACATCAGACTCAACATATTCCAGGAATTTCTTCATGAATTCTCCAACAATAGCTCTCGTAATTGTGGATTCATCTACCTCTTTCATCATAGACCCACCTCCAAGTGAGCAGACTCTATAAGCTTATAGCATGAACCGGGCAGTTGTCA
>JAPLWV010000016.1 GCA_026396385.1 Microcaldota archaeon
CGCAGAATTTGCGGAGGTAGTGCTCAACAGTATAAGCTACACCTGCGGAATTAACGGAACTTTCGTGGTGCAACCCGTAAGGCTCTCCCCACCCATGCAGCTTCCAAGAGTGAGAGTGGAGATGGCTCCTCAGCCAGAGGACAAGAAAAAGAAGCCTGAAAAGGGAGCTGCCTAAACCCAGTCTTTGAAAACCTTTTTGAATATTTTATTTCCTTCTTCTCTAAATTTCTCCAGCTGTTGCTCTGTTGGTTCCTGCGCCTTGCGTTCCATAAACATTTCGTACGCTTCGGGTGTGGTGAGCGCTCTTTTCCCCCTCAAAAATTCTATTTGCGTCTGAATATTTTGGGCAGAATTCAGAACCATTGATTTGTCTATCTCCTTGTTATGCAACTCAGTTATAATCTCCGCCCGGATGTTTGCCTTCTCCCCTTCTGGAATGGCATCATAAAGAGTCTTCAGTTTGACGAGATCGTTCTCGTATCTCTTCTTGAAATACTCTAGAGCAGTATCACCCACACCATCATCTTCACCATTGCGCCTATGTACTGCATCTGAGAACGCCTCGTTGAATCGCATTATACGTACCGCACCAGTAACGCTCCTGCGTTTGCGGTAGATTCTCATGCAGCCATCCCCATATTGATAATTTTCCCCTTCGTACTTGGTGTCGAGCTGCTCTTTTTCAAGCCCGATGTGCCTTTCGGCTTCGTAGTCTAGGATTGCATGGCCCCCAGTCTTGAGGTTGCCCACGAACTTCTCTGTGATTTCTGAGTCGCTGCTCAAACCCTGAGACTTCTTCTCAAAGTAGATATCGTACTGCCCAACTTCCGCAAGCAGCTTACTGACAGTGCCCTTGTCGATCTCAATGTGGTGGAATACGACTTTTCTATTCTTGCCATCCCACTCGAAGTCTATCTCACTTTTATTTCCCGAGTAGGATAGCTTTTGGATGCGCCCGCCTATGTCTTTTATCCTTTTTATTATGCCGTGTGTATGCTGGTCTCTGTCGGCTAGGTGGAGCGTAGTTGCACTTGTGGCAGCCAGTGCATGCACAACATCCGGACCGGACGAGGGGTAGAAGACTGTCAGGTCCTTCTTCTCTGCATTTACGATTTTCATGGCTGCCCCGTGAAGCTCCATCCTCCTCTCGCCAAGAAGGTCTACTAGCCTACTTTCAACCTCCTTGGGTCCGTAAGGCAGAACCGCATCTCGAATGCTCTCCTTTGATGGGAGCTTTCTCTCCATGTTTATTTTTGCTCATCCAAAGTTAATATGCTTTATCAATCCGGTAAGGATTAATAACTTTCCTAGAGGAAGGATATTGGGTGAGTATATGGGGAATAAAACTAGGGTTATTATATTGGGCGCAGCAGGTCGCGATTGATCAAAAGCTTTTGTTTTTGGTCCGCGAATTCCACAACTTCAATGTTCTGTATAGAAATGACGATAGCTATGAAGTAATTGCGTTTACAGCTGCGCAGATACCAGATATTGAAGGCAGAGTGTACCCACCAGAGCTTGCAGGGAAGAACTACCCAAGAGGGATTCCCATATACGCTGAGAGCGAGCTTCCTACTTTGATAAGAAAGTATGGCGTAACTCAGGTGGATTTGGCCTACAGCGATTTGAACTATGTGGAGGTCATGCACAAAGCCAGCATAGCGAATGCTGCAGGAGCTGACTTCAAGATAATTGGTAGCGAAAGGACTTTCCTGAAATCCACAAAGCCAGTCATCTCTGTCTGCGCTGTGAGAACGGGGAGCGGCAAGAGCCAGACTTCGAGAAAGGTTTGCAAGGTACTGAGAGAGAGGGGTTTGAAGGCGGTTGCCATAAGGCATCCAATGCCGTATGGAGATTTGAAGGAGCAGACTTGGCAGAGGTTTGCAACCTACCAAGATTTGGACAAGTACAAGACAACGATTGAGGAGAGGGAGGAGTACGAGCCGCACATTGACAACAAGACTGTCGTATTTGCGGGAGTAGATTACGGGGAAATTCTCAAGAGGGCTGAGAAGGAGGCGGATGTTATTGTGTGGGATGGAGGTAACAACGACACGAGCTTCATCAAACCTGATTTAAGCATAGTTGTTGCAGACCCGCACCGAGCAGGGCATGAGCTGCTCTACTACCCTGGAGAGACCAATGTGAGGCTGGCGGATGTAGTTGTGATAAACAAGGTTGACAGTGCAGAACCAAAGAACATTGAGCTTGTGAAGAGCAATGTGAAAATGCTCAACCCGCATGCCAAGATAATTGAGGCGGATTCAGAGATAACTGTTGACAACCCAAACATGGTGAAGGGAAAGAGAGTGCTCATTATTGAGGATGGACCAACAGTTACCCATGGTGAGATGAAATACGGGGCAGGCTTCGTTGTTGCTAAGAGGATTGGAGCGAAGGAAATAATCGACCCAAGACCTTATGCAGTCGGTTCAATAAAGAAGACTTTCCAGAAATATCCTCATTTAAGTAACGTGCTTCCTGCAATGGGTTATGGAAAGCAGCAGATTAAGGAACTGGAGACCACGATTAATTCAGCGGACTGCGACACCGTTCTCTCTGCAACCCCGATTGACCTGAGGAGGGTTCTCGTTGTGGAAAAGCCAATGGTGCGTGCAAGGTACGAATTGAGGGAGAAGGGCAGCTATGGGATAGAGCAGGTGATTTCAGAGTTTCTATCCAAGCGACTTTGTAAATAAGTTCACCTGGAAAGTTACCCCTCCACGAGGTTTATAAAGGGAAAAACAGACGTAAATAACGTCTATGAGAGCCTACAAATTCAGAATATATCCCTCGAAGAAGCAGGAGGAACTTCTCAATCATCATATCTGGCTAGCTAAAGAGTTGTGGAATGAACTTCTTGAAGTATGCAAACAGATGTATGAAGACTTTGGTTACTTCCCAACAAAAAGTACCCTCCAGGTAATGGTGAAGGACTACGGTCTCTATTCTCAAACTCAGCAGGAAATTGCACATAGGGTTTACAACTCAGTAATGCGGGTTTTCAAACTAAAGAAAAAAGGAGTGAAATGCGGCTTTCCAAGGTTCAAATCTTTTGACAGGATGAAGAGTTTGTACTACCCTCAATATAAAATTGGTTTTTGGCTGGATAAGAAGCTCAAGGTAACACCTTTTGGTGAGATTGCAGTGAAGAAGCACAGGAAGATAAAAGGCAGAATAAAGACGCTGACTCTGAAAAGAGAATCATCAGGAAAGTGGTTTGCAATTTTCTGTGTTGAGGAAGATGGATTACTGCCAAAAGAAAACAGGGGAGGAGTAGTTGGAATAGACCTGGGGCTGAAAACATTTGCAACCTTGTCAAACAGTCTGAAGATAGACAACCCAAGACACTTCAAGAAACATGAGGACAGGCTTGCCTTCATCCAGAGAAAGTTCTCAAAGAAGAAGAGAAGGAGCAGCAACAGAAAAAGGGCAAAGGTAAGGATTGCCAGATTACATGAAAAAGTAGCAGACACAAGAAAAGACTTCCTGCATAAGATTTCAACTGATTTGGTGAATAATTATTCCTTCATTGCATTGGAGAAACTTGCCTCACAGGAAATGTCAGAAGAAAATTATGGCAAGTTCATCAACGATGCAGGATGGAATATGTTTGCAAACATGCTTGCATACAAGGCGGAAGGAGCTGGATGCGAAGTGGTGTTTGTAGACCCGAAGAATACGACTCAGGAGTGCAGCAAGTGCCATGAGATTGTCAGGAAAGACCTTACGGAAAGGATGCACGAATGTCCTTTCTGTGGGTTGAGCATAGACAGAGATTTAAATGCTGCACGCAATATACTTACAAGAGCTACCCCTGGGCAAGGGGGAAGTAACGCCTGCAATTCCGCAATGGAGAGAGATGTTGCATTGGCAACGTCAATGAAGCAGGAAGCCGACATCCTTTAGGGGTGGAGCGTGTCACAAAGAGCAGTCTACAAAGTTGTGGTGGGTTTTTTGCAGTTAGGGAAAAATGGGCTTCTGCTTCTGAAACATATACGCCATTTAATTTGCGTGCTAGCTAGGGTGCTGCCTGAAAGGTGAGTAGATGCCAAAGAGAAAAGAGCTGAAAAAGGTGCTGGTAATAGGCAGCGGACCGATCGTCATAGGGCAGGCGGCAGAATTCGACTACTCAGGCTCGCAGGCATGCACATCTCTGAAGGAGGAGGGGGTAAAGGTTGTTCTGGTCAACTCCAACCCTGCAACTATACAGACAGACCATGAAATTGCAGATATCGTTTACATTGAGCCCCTTAGGCCTGGCTTTCTTGCAAAGATTGTCGAGAAGGAGAAGCCGGACGGAATTATAGGCACGATGGGCGGGCAAACAGGCCTTAACCTGACTATGCAGCTTTACGAGAGAGGCTTTCTCAAGCAGTTTGGAGTGGAGGTGCTGGGGACTGGTGTGAATGCTATCGAAACAGCTTCTGAGAGAGGGAAGTTTGCAGATTTGATGCACAGGATAGATGAGCCTGTCCTTGACAGTGTTGCTGCAAACAGTGTTGAGGAGGCAGTTGAATTTGCAAAAACCCACAGCTACCCCCTGATTCTGAGGCCTGCGTACACTCTTGGTGGAAGCGGGGGTGGAGTTGCGCATGATGAGAATGAGCTTGCTGAAAAGATGAAATTTGGGATGAGGCTCAGCAGGATTGGGCAGGTGCTCATCGAGGAAAGTGTGATCGGCTGGGGGGAGTTTGAGTATGAAGTTATGCGCGATGGGAAGGGAAACTGCATAACTGTCTGCAACATGGAGAACATCGATCCCATGGGCATACATACTGGGGAAAGCATAGTAGTTGCCCCTTCCCAAACTCTTTCAAACGACGACCACCAGATGCTCAGGAGCGCTTCCCTGAAAATAATCAGTGCATTGGGTATAGAGGGGGGCTGTAACATACAGCTTGCCCTGAATCAGGAAACTGGAGAATATTATGTCATTGAAGTCAACCCAAGGCTCTCAAGGAGCTCTGCGCTGGCAAGCAAGGCTACGGGTTATCCTATCGCAAGGGTTGCTGCAAAAATTGCTTTAGGTTACACTCTTGATGAGATTCCGAATGCGATAACCAAGAAAACCCCCGCGAGCTTTGAGCCTGCTCTGGATTATGTGGTTGTGAAGATACCCCGCTGGCCTTTCGATAAGATGCCCGAGGCGGACAGGAGGATAGGCACGCAGATGAAGAGCACAGGCGAGGTAATGGCTATAGGAAGAAACTTTGAGGAGGCTTTGCAGAAAGCAGTGAGGAGCTGGGAGATAAAGAAGAGCAGCTTGTCGGACAGCAGTTTCAAAAGCTTGGAGGAAATTCTGGAGCATATAAAGAATGCAACAGATATGAGACTGTTTGCAATATACGCGGCAATAAAGCAGGGTGTGAAGCCCGAGAAGATTGCTGAGCTTTCTGGGATTAATGTCTGGTTCATAGACAAGATGAAGAATATTTTTGAGATTGAGAAGGAGATTGGAAAGGCTGGAAAAAGGATATACAAGAATGCCGGGCTTCTTACAAAGGCTAAGAAATTCGGATTTTCTGACAGCCAGATTGCCAGCTTGGTGGGTTCTCAGGAAATAGAGGTAAGAAGGGGCAGGAAAGCGGCTGGGATAAAGCCTGTTTACAAGATTGTTGACACCTGCGCAGCTGAGTTTGAAGCATCAACTCCCTATTATTATTCAACATACGAGGATGAAGATGAAGCGAATCCTAAAGGCATTAGGAAAGTCATTGTCATAGGAGGTGGACCCATAAGGATAGGGCAAGGAATAGAATTTGATTACTGCTGCTGCCATGCTTCATTTGCCTTGAGGGAGGAGGGAGTTCAATCCATAATCATTAACAACAACCCGGAGACAGTCAGCACGGACTTTGATGCAAGCGACAAGCTCTACTTTGAGCCTCTGGCTTTTGAGGATGTAATGAATGTGATTGAGAAGGAGGAGCCTGATGGGGTTATTGTTCAGTTCGGAGGGCAGACAAGCATTAATCTGGCAATGCCGCTTGCCGGGGAAGGTGCAAGAATACTGGGGACAGGAATTGAGGGTATAGACATTGCAGAGGACAGGGAGAGGTTCAGAAAACTTTTGAATGAGCTTGGCATACCCCAGCCTAGGAATGGAACTGCAAGAAGTTTTGAGGACGCGTTTGAAGTGGCGGAGAGAATAGGCTATCCTATTGTTGTGAGACCGAGCTATGTTATCGCAGGCAGGGGAATGCAGATTGTGTATAACGCAGAGGAGCTGAGCAGATACATACGCGAGGCAGTTGATGTATCTGGGAAAAGGCCTGTCCTCATTGACAAGTATGTTGAGGATGCAATAGAATGCGAGATTGACGGGGTTTCTGACAGGAAGAGATTGTTCATTGGGGGTATAATGGAGCATATCGAGAAGGCGGGTATCCACTCGGGGGATGCAAGCTGTGTGACTCCCTCTATAAACCTCAGCAGGGAGATTCAGAAGAAACTTGTGGATTACTCTAGGAAGATTGCTTCTTCACTGAAAAATATTGGCGCAATAAACATCCAGTTTGCAGTTCAGAGAAACAAGGTGTTTGTCCTCGAGGCAAACCCACGGGCAAGCAGGACTATTCCATACCTCAGCAAGGCAACAGGCATTCCTCTTGCCAAGATTGCAACGAAAATTGCCCTGGGGCATGAGCTGGACGAGTATGTCGGTGACACACCAAAGCTGCCCTATTTTGCCGTGAAGAGCGTTGTCTTTCCATTCCTTAAGCTGCATGGCACTGACTTTGTTTTAGGGCCTGAAATGAAAAGCACTGGGGAGAGCATGGGTATAGACAAGGACTTTGGGAGGGCATACTACAAAGCTTTGCTTGGAGCGAATCTGGATATCCATACTGGGGGAAGGGTTGCAATAAGCCTGAGGCCGGATGATAGGAAACATGCTAGAAGCTTGGCAAAGGAGTTCAGCATGCTGGGGTTTGAGATACTTGCAACAGACGGGACCTCAAAGGCAATTGGGGAGGGCATTCCTGTCGGGATAGTCAAGAAGGTGAGCGAGGGTGAGCCGAATATGAAGACGAAGATTCTTGGGGGGGAGATTGATTTGGTGATAAACACCCCGAAGAAGGGCAGGGATTCTATGACTGACGGGTTCAAGATAAGGAGGTCTGCTGTGGAGGCAAATGTTCCTTGCATAACAAGCATAGAGGCAGCTTTTGGCATAGCTGAGGCAATAAAGTCGGTCAAGGAAAACAGTCTGACAATTGAACCGCTTGGATATTATATGAGAATTCTGAAAGGTGGCAGGTGTGGGTAAGGAAAAAAGAGCCTTGCTTGTATTACGCGATGGTTCCATTTTCCCTGGTAAGGGTTTCGGAGCTGAAGCCACTTCTGTTGGGGAGCTTGTTTTCAACACAAGCTTCTGCGGTTATCAGGAGGCTTTGACAGACCCATCCTATGCCGGGCAGATTCTCACTGCGACATATCCATTAATTGGAAATTATGGGGTGAACGGGGAGGATTTCGAGTCTGACAGAGTTCAGGTGAGCGGGTTTGTTGCCAGAGAGGTCTGTGACAAGCCTTTCCACATGAAGTCAAAGGAAACGCTGGATAGATTTCTGGAAAGGTTTGATGTACCTGGCATTTACGATGTTGATACGCGGGCAGTTGTCAGGAAAATCAGGAATTTTGGAGTCATGTCTGCATGCGTGTCGGTTTACTCCGGCAAACAGCCTGACAGAGATGAGCTGCTTAGCAAGGCTAGGAAGCTGGACTACTCGAAAATTGATTTCGTTGAAATGGTTACGACAAAAAAGAGAAAGGAGTACTGGGTGGATGGAAACAAGGAAGTAGTTTTGATTGACTGCGGGGTGAAGACGAGCATAATACGGGAGCTGCTGGGTAGGAACATCTCGGTTGTAAGCATCCCGGCAAGGACCAGTGCTGAGGAGATTCTTTCTCTTGAACCGGATGGAATTCTGGTTTCTAACGGGCCAGGAGACCCTGCATTGCTTTCCTATGTAGCAAAAACCGTGAGAGTGCTTATGAACAAGCTCCCTCTCTTTGGAATCTGCCTGGGGCATCAGATAATTGCTCACGCAGTTGGTGGGAAGACCTTCAAGCTAAAATTCGGGCACAGGGGGGGAAACCACCCAGTCAAGGATTTGGAGAGCGGCAGAGTTTACATAACAAGCCAGAACCATGGTTATGCGGTTGATGAGAGAAGCCTGCCAAAGGAGTTCACTGTCACACACAGGAATTGGAATGATCTGACAGTTGAGGGAATGAAGCACAGGGAGCTGCCTGTATTTTCTGTCCAGTATCACCCGGAAGCAAACCCGGGCCCTCTGGATTCAACTTACCTGTTTGACAAATTTTTAGAAAGCATGAAATGAAATTCAGCAGGAGCATGTCACAGCTTCTGCTCCAGATGCTCCTCCAAACCAGACGGGGACCACCACTTAACCCTCGCCTTTCCCTTTTGAATCTCTTCTATAAGCTTATCCTCCTTTGGAATCTCCCCATGGAACAGGAGTTTATCATTTAGAACCACTGCTGGAGTCTTTTTTATTTTGTATTTCTTAGCCAATTCCTTCCCTTCGCCCGTATCTATGCTCAGTTCTCTGACATCAACTTCCATAAATTTTTCAGAAACTTTACTGACTATCTCTCTCGCATTTTCAGACTCAGCACCCTTTGACACGAATAAAAACAACTTCATTCAATCACCTCCATTAACCCCTTTGGAATTTTTTCTTAACATGCTTCAATGTGGAGAATGTTTCCCTCTCCATCTCCTCCAGCCGCATGTTTATGTATTTTGCCTGCTCCTTGAATCTTGGGAGTATCACGTATTCTAGAGCGTTGACCCTCCTTTTGGTTTTTTCTGTCTCCTCTATGAGCCTTTTAAGAGCGGTTTCGGTTTCAGAAAGCTTAATT
>JAPLWV010000028.1 GCA_026396385.1 Microcaldota archaeon
CAGTACCTTGTGGCAAGCTCAACTATCTCTGCAGCATCCTTTACATCCTTAACGCTTTCATAGAACTGAACTATGTCTTCCTCTATCCTCTTCCTATCATCCATAAGGAAGTATTTTAATTTGTTTTATTTTAATCTATCCCTATGCACGAGAAAGTCATACTCGGAGGTACCTTCGAGACCCTGCATAAAGGACACAGGGAGCTGCTCAGGCTCGCACTCTCATCAGGGAAGAGAGTGTATATAGGTGTCACGAGCGACGACTTTGCAAGGAGGAGCAAGAGATACAGGTGCTCTCCCTTCAGCTTAAGAAAAAGCAGGCTTGAGAAGTTTCTGGGGAAGGAGCTTAGGAGGGTTGGGATATTCAAGCTCCACGATGTATACGGGCCCACCCTTGGTGGGGATTTTGATGCCATAGTGGTGAGCAATGAAACCAAGGCTCGGGCTGAGGAGATAAACAGCATAAGGAGGAGCAAGGGGCTGAAACCCTTGGAAATAATCTCTTTGCGCATGCTCAACGCAAGCGATTTTAAGAGGCTTTCATGCGAGAGGATAAAGAGAGGGGAGGTGGATGCGGAAGGGATAAGGAAGAAACCGCTGATCCTGGCTGTCGGCTCAACCAATCCCACAAAGCTCAAGGGTGTTGAGCGAGTGGCCAGAAAGATATTCAAAAATTTCAAGTTACGCGGCATCAAGGTAAGCTCAAAGATTCCAGGTCAGCCGTTTGATGATGATACGCTGGCTGGCGCCATTGAGCGAGCTAAGGTGGCAAAGCAAAAACTGAAAGCAGATTATGGGATAGGGCTTGAGAGCGGACTTTTTGGGTACGAAGGAAAATACTTTAACTGCCAGTTGTGCGCCGTCTATGATGGCGAGAGGGTTACGTTTGGCTACAGCATGGCATTCGAGATTCCTGGTGAACTTGCTGAGGAAATAAGGAAAACTGGAAAAACCATGAATGAAATTTTTTCAAGGCTCAGCGGCATTTCTGATATAGGGAAAAAGAAAGGAGCGATAGGCTACTTATCAAAGGGGCTGGCCGAGAGAAGCGAGATGAGCGAGCAGGCTTTCATCTGCGCGATGATACCACGAATGAGCTCGTTGTACTGATATCCGTTCAAGCATCTCTTCACTTTAGGATAATGAAAGTAATAAATACCCGTGGATACACATACAAGAATATAATTCAAAAAGGTGGTTAGATATGGCGGATGTTACTGCACCTGTTGGAACCATGACATTTCAGGAACAGATGGATCTGATAATAGATGACATAGATGACTCAATAGCTGGAAAGTATGTCTTCACTCTCCGTGACCTTCTTGAAAATCCTAATGATTATGCGGATACTCCGGATATAGGAAAGGAGATAGACAGACTCAAGATTGATGTGAACCTCTACTTTGAAAACAAGAGGACTGAAGTAGCAGATCAGGTATCAAAATACAAGGATGATGCTCTTAAGGCGACAAGGCTTGCGGATAAAATTGGCGGAGCTGTGAAGGATAAGGCGAAGAGCATTAAGAAACCATTTGTGGTCCCACTCTTCTTCGTCAGAAAGGAGGATGAAGACGAAGTACTCTTTATTGATAACTACGACACATCCCATGAAGCTCTTCTGGATGAGATGATAAAGGGAAGCATGTTTGTGGTTGATATCAGCCTGCTTATTGAGAACTTCAAGGTGGGCAGGTGGATTTTCGTTGGGGAGAACAAAAACAGGGGCTTATTCGTTTTCTTCCCTGTCAACCCGCTTGGCGTGCTGGACATAGCGAAAGACCAGATGACTATGGCTCTTGATGGATTGAAAATAGAGCTGGAGTCAACAGAAGAGACTGAGAAGAAGTAATCAGTCCTTTACAATGAATTTATCTATCTCCTTCCTAGCTTTCTCTCTCCTCTTCTGGTGCTCCTCTAGGAAGCGGCAGACTTTATCAGCCAGGTATTTCTTGCACTCTCCGCAGAGTATCTTTCCTCCCTTGCACTCGTCCCAGAACCTCCTGATTTTCTCATCATCATCCTCAAACATGTAGTAGAGCCACTGGTGCACAACACAGACTTCTGGATTTCCCCCCTTCTCCTTCTGCTCTGCAACTGTTGCCCGGCCTCCTGTAAATGCACTCATCACCTTCTTCCTTGCAACAGCAGGGGAATCCGTTGTATATACTGCACTCTCTTCTTCAGAAGCAGACATCTTGCCTCCAACCCCCTGCAGGCCTGGCAGGAATTTGCTGTATATGCCGGCAGGCTTGGGCATCCCCAAGGCTGGAGCCACATCCCTTGCTATCCTCCAGTATGGATCCTGGTCTATTGCGCAGGGTATCAGGCAGTTGACATTCTTCTTCTCCAGAATCTGAGCCATGAAAGCAGGCGAAGCCTGTATTGCAGGGAAGAATATTATGCCTATGTTCGAGCTGTTCTTGAAGCCAAAAACCGCCTTTGCAGTTGAGAAAGTCACCCTTTTCGCAATTTGCAGTGATATCCGGTATATAGTTTTTATGTACTCCACATCCGAGAATATCATGGTATTCCCGGGCTCCATCCCGCTTGCTATTACATCCAATGCATTATCATAGCTGTAACCCACTGCTTCATCAAGCCCCACGTTCCTCATGAGGAATTTCTCATCGTCAGTCATCTGGAAGTAGAGCTTTGAGCCGAATGCCTTCTGGAGGTATGCCGTGAAAATCCATGGAATGAGGTGCCCCAGATGCGTCCTGCCGGAAGGGCCTCTCCCGGTATATAGCACAAACTGCTTTCCCCTTTCGTAGTCCTGCATAACTGCATCAAAGTCCCTGTGGGAGAAGAACAGCCCTCTCCTCAGATAAAGGTGCATCTCCCCGGCCTTTCTCTCAATCTTCTCCATAAGCTCTTTGGAGAGAGGTTGCACTCCAAATTCTTTTATGAGCTTCTCGTAATCCACATCTCCCCTGACTTCCCAGGGGTTCACGATGAATTTTTTATGCATCATTCCCAACCTCTCTGCTATATTTTCCTCGTAATAAATATTAATAACCCAACTCCTAGCATGCTTAATGCGCACGGTATTGACCAGCTTATTGCAGCCTGCATGAGTTTGAACTTATGCGCCTCCATCATTGCGTTTGCGTGTATTCTAATGAGGTACATCCCCAAAAGTATCGTTGCAAGAATCCCTGCTCCAATCTGCAGAGAGAAAAGAAAGCTTAGCAATTCCCATACCGCTACAATAAAAATCGGCGAGAAGGGAATTAATAGGGAGAGTATATAGATGTGCTGCTTCAAGCTCCCGACTCCTCCAGCAAGCATAGCAAAAGAGTAGGAGATGAGCGAGTTGATAAGCCATGTTCCTATAAATAAGAGGAACAGTGAGGTGTAAATGAAGGAGTTCATAAGTGTGCCAACCTTCTGCCATTCCTCCGGCTTCGCCGTCAGAATGACAAACAGCACTGAAATTATACAGGCATTTATAAGTCCTACAAGGATGTTCATTGCGACTCCTGCAAATGACGCCTCTTCAAGACTTCTTCTTAATGACGCAGAATATCCAATAAACGAATAAATCCATCCCTTCCAGTTCATCAGGCTATGCCTGGCAGTTTCTCCACTGCTCGCCCTTATCTGTGATACCGCGCAATCCGGGCAACGAGTGCCAAGGGCCTTGCCGCACTCTTCGCAGAGTGGCTTTCCGCATTCTGAGCACCTCGAAACAGCATCCTTGCCAGGGTGGTAAGCACACTCCATTCAAATCGATACATTAACTTTCAGCCGGTTAATATAGCTTTCTGAAAAGAAGTTAAAAATAAGAAAAAAAGCTCATATGTTCCCAATCCCAAACTCCAGCCTACTCCGGTTTATCGGACTTGAACTGCATACGAGCAGCAACCTCTCGCCGTTCTTCTTTATGAATGAAGTCACATTCCTCCTGTCCAGGAATGAGATGAGCTCATCGATTTCCTCATCCTTGAGCTTGCTTATATCCATTTTCATCTTAACCACCTCTTACGCTAAAGAGGTGGTTTTGGGGGTATTTAAACAGGCGGAAGGGGGGTAACTTTCCAGGTGAATTCACTCTATAGGTATGCTCTCCGCTTTCGGCTTGCTCTTCTCTTTCTTCTGAAGGCAGACTTCAAGCACGCCGTTCTTGCAGCTTGCCTTGGCGCTCTTTGAATCCACTGCAGCTGGCAGCTTTACCTCTTTGTAGAAATCCGCCTCCTCACCCGGAGCTGATATTGTCAGCGTTCTGTCAGTCGTGTTGAGCTTTATTCTGTTCTTGTCAACTCCCGGAAGCTCAACAATTACAGTTATGCTATCCTCCCTCTCGATTACATCCACAAGCGGTTCCCTCTTGTCAGCTATCATCGGTCCCTTTATTGTTGGCTTTACATTCCCAAACTGCTGTATCACGGGCTTGCCGTCAGGGCCCACCCTCATGTTTACTCCGAAAACAAGAGGCTCACCGCTCTTTAGATCGCTAAATCCCGCCCCCATTGCTCTCTTCATCAGCTCATCCATTACCCTCCTGATATCATCAAAATCTCCGAATACGTCGTCACCAAAGAAATCAAAAGGGTCGCCAAAATTTCTTTTCTTCTTCCTATCAGCCATTCGCTCACCTTCCCTTATTGGATTAGAACGAGAAGATATAAATTTATTTCCAGATAACCGTCATGCCTTCGCAGCTTTCCCCTTCTCAACAAGCTTCTTGGCAAGCTCAGCCCTGTTTATGAGCTGCTTGTTGAAATTCTCCTTCTCTTCAGGAGTCATAAGCTTCCCGTAAACGAATTTGGTGTACTCCTGCGAAGTCTGAGAGATGTCCAGTAAAATCGTATGCAGTTGCGGCACAGACAGTTTCAACTCCCCTGGCTTAATCACATCTATCCCTATCGGCCCATACCTGAAACATACATTCAAGAGGGCGTTGAAATCACGGACTAGAAGCGTCACCTCAGCTGATGTGGAGTGCAACCCATCGAACTCTATGGGTTCATCAATGCTTCCGGTAGCATAAACGACTCCAGGTTCATGCGTCAGCCTGGTCACCATATCCACCATGGAATTCTGTATGATATCCGGCGAATTGCCATGTATATCAAAATACACGACCACCAAAAGCCCGCCTTTTTTGACTACTTCGTCATTAACTTCCTCAACACTTTTATTGTCCATCCGACAACCTCTTCAGCTCGTTAATACAT
>JAPLWV010000021.1 GCA_026396385.1 Microcaldota archaeon
GCTGAAGCTACTCAGAAGCCTCCTCATCGGGAGCGTTCCTTTTCTGGCTCTCTTCCTAAGGAGCCTAGTCCTTTTTGAAAATTTTCCTTTAGACCGTTTCATGTGTTCCCTCCCTGAACTGCTTATAAACTATTTAAATATCTATGTTTATAAATAAATAGGTGGTCGCCGGTGGCTAAAAAACTTATAATCGATCCAAAGTTTAAGATAGAGAACATTGTTGCATCCGCAAACCTCGGGGTGGAGCTTGACCTTTACACAATTGCTCAGAAAGTGAGGAATGTAGAATACGAGCCCGAGCAGTTCCCAGGTGCAATTCTTAAGCTGAAGGAGCCGCGAGCGTCTCTGCTACTCTTCAAGAATGGAAAGATCATATGCACAGGCTCAAAGAGCGAGAGAGAGGTCAGAGCTGCGATAGAGCAGGCAATAAAGCTGCTGGCTTCGCATGCAAAGCCCCTGCCAGTGAAGAAGTAGGCTCCTGTTTATTGGTTTTTTCTGGAACTCTTACCGATAATTCCTAATTCTATGAATCTTTAACATTCGAAATCCAGAGGTAAGGTAAGCTTTTTAAATACCATTCTGCACAATTATAAGCGGTCAGCGGTCATAGGAGCGGGGAGATACCCGAACCCATTCCGAACTCGGAAGTTAAGCTCGCTCACGACAGCGCTTGTACTGCTTTGCAGCGGGAACGCCTGTTGTTGCTGACCATCCTACTTATTTCAATTCTAACTCGTTAGCGGAAATCTGTTGCGAATGCAAGCAATCTTAATATACCTCTGAATTATCTCTTGCCTTGTAGTCTGGGCTTATAATAAGTTGAAAAAGGAGGAGAGAAAACCAGCGAAGGTTAAGAAGCCAAAGTAATCTTAAATACCGTGGGGACAGAAGTAGAAGCACATTAATAAAAATGTGCAAGGCAAATTTATATCTGGTGTTTGAATGGATGAACTGGTAAATAAACTTGTTAAAGGTAAGATTGGCTTCCATGACGTTCAGAAGTTCACCAGTCCTGCAGAGGCTGTTGAAGTGAGGAGGAGGAGTCTGGAGCAGCTCACCAACAACAAGCTGGAGCACATTGGCAAGTACTCGATAGATCTGGGCTTTGCAACAAATAGGAACATTGATAATCCCATAGGAGTCACACAGGTTCCTCTCGGAATTGCAGGTCCAGTGAAGCTGAATGGGGAGTATGCAAAGGGAAGCTTCTACGTGCCTCTGGCGACAACTGAAGGGGCATTGGTCGCATCAGTCAACAGGGGGATGAGAGCCATAAGCGAAAGCGGGGGATGCAGTGTCAGAATACTGCATGAGGGAATGACCAGGGCGCCTCTCTTCAAAGTCAGGAATGTTTCTGAGGCTGTCAAACTGAGGGACTGGGCGAATTCCAATTTCTACAAGCTTAAGGAGCTTATGGAGGAGGACAAGTTCCTCAAGCTCAAGGAAGTTCAGCCCTTCATAACAGGCAGGCATCTCTTCCTGAGGTTCGTATGCGACACCTCTGACGCCATGGGAATGAATATGATAACGATAGGCCTGCAGAGAGTAGTTGAATTCATAGAAAAAGAGAACAGGGGAGCGAGGTGCATTGCATTGAGCGGGAACATGTGCACTGATAAGAAACCGTCTGCAGTCAACTTCATACTGGGCAGGGGAAGAAGCGTAACTGCTGACGTTGCGATTCCGAAGAAAATTGTTGACAAGGTGCTCAAAACAACACCAAAGAAGATTGTTGAAGTGAACTACGGAAAGAACTTCATAGGCTCGGCAATGGCTGGCGTGCTCGGTGGATTCAACGCCCATGTCGCCAACCCAATTGCTGCACTGTATATAGCCTGCGGGCAGGACCCGGCACAGATAATGAACAGCGCCATGGCAATAACCTCAGCTGAGGAGGAAGGGGATGGTGTTTACTTTTCGATATTCATGCCAAGCATTGAGAGCGGTGCGCTTGGGGGCGGAATGAACCTCCCAACACAGAAGGAGGCTCTGCAGATACTGGGTTGCTACGGTCCCGGGGAACCTGCCGGGAACAACGCCAGAAAGTTTTCCGAGATAGCCTGTGCGACTGCTTTGGCAGGCGAGATAAGTCTCATATCTGCCCTTGCTGCAGGGCAACTTGCCAGGGCACATGACAGGCTTGGCAGAGGTAAGGGGTAGTGGATGGAGAACTACAACAGGCTTGTGATAGCCTTTATTTTACTTATTGCCTTGTCCATCTCTGCTTACAGCATAACACAGCCGCACATGCTCAACATGAACTCCTATTCAGAACTCCTGTTCGCAAAGAACTCAGCAGGTTCAAAGCCGCTGTACCAGCTCACCGCATTCATCTACGGGATATTCGGCCCAGGGGCTGGTGGTTTTGATACAGTATTATTCATGAACATAGCAAAGATTCTTGTAATAATTTTCTCAGTGCTCAGTGCTCTGGCTTTATATTTCATGCTGAGGGAGATGCTCTCTGAAATAGCTGCAATTGGGGGCGCAGTCCTGCTGGTTTCATCTCAGGCATTCATGATTAGAATGAGTGCAGGCATCTACTCCTCAGATTCTCTGGGGATGTGCGCGCTGATCCTCGCATGCTCAACGTTCTTCCTGTTCTACAAGAAGAGGAATTACCTCTTCCTGCCGATATCTGCGCTGCTCTTTGCGCTGTCATTGATGAGCTGGAATGCAGGGCCCGTTATGGTGGGGGCAGTTGCCCTCTCGCTTCTAATCCAGCTCGTGTACCAGTGCAGGAAGAAATGGGATGATGTACTAGCACACGGCGTCGTGGTGGTCTTCGCGGTATTCATACTCTCCTACCTCGCATTCCCACAGCAAAGCATCTTCAAAAACCCGAACTTTGGGAACCTGCAGATCCACATTCTGAATGCTCCCCTTATCTTAGTAGGGATAGTTGCATTGGCAGCAGGACTCCTCAGAAGGCATAAATGCAGGGCAGGTTTTGAGTTCTTCATAGCAACCCTATTCGCGTTCTCTGCAGTGGTGGGGGTTTATGAGATTTTCCCCTCATCGTTAGGAATTGCGATTTTGTCTGCATTCGCTCTGGAAGAGCTGGCAGGATTGAAGGATGAGAGGCTTGCCATTGCCATATTTGCAATAGTACTTTTCTTCACATCATTCGAGTTTGGACAAGGATTCCTTAGCCTGGAGCAGTCCCTGCTCGCTGCGTTTCTCGTAGCGGCAACCTCAGTTTTCATCGCATCACTGTACAGGGAAAGGAGGATTACCACTTACATCGCATTCTCCGTTATACTATTCTCGCTTTTCTCATCAGTGGGTGCAGCAGCATTGCTCTCCCTGCAGAAAGTGGATAGTATTGGGAGTGGAGTTGATGAGACAGTAAATTGGGTGGGAGAAAACCTGCCAGAGAACGCTAGCATATGGTCTTTCAGAATATCGCCCATGGCGGAGTTCATGACTGGGAGGAAAGGGTATTTGAATGACAGCGAGTTCGCACGTTTCATGCTCTCAAACGAGTCTCCGGATGTTTTGAAGGGAATGAACGTGACCCATGTGATCATAGACGCATCCATCTTTGATGATATGAGTGGGCTGAAGGAACTTGCGAACAACAGCAGGGTGAGGATAGACTCCTTCAGGCTTTTCAGATATGAGATGGACCAGTACGATAATGTGTATGCGGTATTCGTATCTAGTGACGGCAAGCTGGCGTTAGCTCCAGCTGACCCGACAACTGGAAGTTTGATTGACGGTGATGTTATAATAGCAGCAGGGGAGCAGAGAAGGACAGTACCAATCAGAGAATTCCTAGTTGCAGGCAAATACCGGCTCGTATACCCACAGGATAACTACCAGGTGAATCTTTTCATGATGTTCTTTGAGGATGTCAACGGATTGAAGAACGCCTACACAAGTAATGATGGGGATATCAAAGTTTATGAGGTAGAAGGATGAATATAGATCTCTTCACTGCCTATGCGCTAGTATTCCTACTGAGCTTTCTCTCTGTTTATTACATAACTCCAAAAGTGGCTAGGAGGATGAAGGAAAAAGGGCTTACGAGCAGGGATGTCAATAAGGCAGAGGGAACAATGGTGCCCAAGCTTGGCGGGGTTGTGATACTGCTTGGCTTCTCCATCGCAGTTCTGCTCTCGCTCCAACTGCACTCTCAGGGTATGGATACGGTGCACATGCTCGCTGCCATATGCTCCATAATCCTCATATCAGTGATGGGACTGCTTGATGACATTCTTGATATACCCGACAGATACCGGGTGGTGCTGCCCCTTTTTGCAGCAATCCCTCTTATGGTAACCAAAGCTGGAACGAGCACAATGAACTTGATATTTTTCACGGTGAATTTCAACCTTGGGGTACTCGCCCTGCCGTTCATCGGCAATTTTGACCTCAACCTATATTCGCTGCTGCTGATTCCGATAGGGGTGGTAGCCTGCTCAAACCTGGTGAATCTGCTGGCTGGTTTCAATGGGCTTGAAATTGGCGCTGGGGCGATAATCTCATTCTCCATATTCCTAGCAAGTGTTCTGCTTGGATTCATGGGATTGCATACAACAGAAACCAGCTTCCTCATGATTGCCATGCTCGGCGCATGCCTTGCCTTCCTTTTCTTCAACTGGTATCCCGCTAGGATATTCCCAGGAAACGTTGCAACTTATATGATAGGCGCTTCCATAGTGGCAGCAGTAGTGGCAGGAAACATGGAGAGGGTTGGAGTGATAGCCCTCACTCCGCAGATAATTGAATTCCTGCTTAAACTGCGCTCTGGCTTTTCAGCTGAGAATTTCGGCAGGATTGGGAAGGGCGGAAGGTTGCATTACAACGGAAAGATTTATTCCCTGACACATCTTGTCATGAAAGCTGTCCACCCAACAGAGAAACAGCTCGTGGTGATACTCCTGCTCTTCCAGGCAGTATTCGGAGCAATCGCCGTGTGGAGCATCTATTGGTAGCTACTTCTCATGAGTCACCAGATCGACTATGCTTATTGTCTGATTTAGGTGCTCGTAATCAGGCACTCTTCCTATGTCTACCCAGTATTCATCAAAGATATAGCCGCATATCTTCTTCTTGTCCTTCATGAGCGCTGGGAAGACATCCCGTGCGAAGTCATACCCAACCTTTATATAATTGAAGACTTCTGGCTCGAAGCAGTATATACCTGAATTCACAAGGTTCTGCACTATTGGTTTCTCCTCAAATTTTAGTATATTGCCATCTGCATCGGTATGAGCCACTCCGTATTCTAGTGGAACTCCCGTCCTCTTGAGGGCAAGAGTTGCAAATGCACCTTTCTTCTTGTGGAAATCGACAAACTTCTTGGTGTTTATGGTGGTCAGATGGTCACCCATTGCAACTAAAAATGTTTCATCAATGTGGTTTTTGCATGGGAGGATAGAACCCGCTGTGTTCATCTCCTTCTCCTCCGTGAAATATTTTATCTTAACTCCGAATTTGCTCCCATCACCAAAGTAGTTCATTATCTGCTCCTTCAG
>JAPLWV010000051.1 GCA_026396385.1 Microcaldota archaeon
ATTCTGCTTTGCGACCTCCCTCTCCCATTTGTCCACTGACAGTGCATCAGGCCTCGGCATTTCCCTCAACTTTCCAAGCTTCAGCTGGGCTGCCGCCCTGTTCGTCTCAACATCCTCCCTGAATTTCACCAAGTCCTCGATGTATGTAATGAGGGAGAATCTGAATGGGAAGTTTATACTTCCAACTGCCCTCTCCCACATGTCCATGTAAGGCGCCTTTTGCTCCTCCACTCCCACCACTGCGGATTCATAGAACCTTGCGTATAGGAACATTGTTGCGTAGTAAACACCTCCGACATTCTTTATTACGGCATCCTGCGAAGGCGGTATCTCAAACCCTCCGACACGGATCTCGCTCACTTTAAGGAATCTTGTTATGAAAGGTAGTATGAGGAAGCCAACCTTGTATATCACCACGCTGAATATTGCGAATATAACACTGGCAAAGATTGCAAGAATCGCTGAGGAACCAAGGCCACGGGTAGTGAAACTTAGCAAAGCGCAGATTAGGGTGATGCCTAGTGATGCAGCGGTGAGCGTTCTCTCATTTATTCCAACCTTTATTCCGAAAGGCATCAGACCCTCTCCTCTCTAATGACGGGTGGTATGAGATACTCCCACTCGAAGCACCTCTTCATATCATCGCCAGTCAGCACTGCCACCTCCGCGTTCAGAGTGGTGGCTATGGTGGATTTTATCTCGTTTGCCTGGTTCTTCACTGCTGCCAGCGCCATGTCTTCTGTCGCACCTTCTCCGGTAGTCATTATGTATGTAATCTGGGATATGGGGTTATCACCAACCATGAGTTTTGAAATTATGTTATCCCACATGGATATCTCCCTCTCAATTGTTTCTGTTGTGAATTCGTTTGGCTCTGGTTTGCCTTTCTCGTTTGCAAGTCTGAGCTGCGCATCAGCCTTCTTGGCTTCTATGATCTCCTTGTATTTTGATAGGTTTTTGACATAAGATGTAAAGCAGAATTTCTTTACAAATTTCAGGCTTGATACGGCCCTCTCCCACAGGTCCATGAATGCATATTTTTCCTCATCCCTTTTCTCTGTCGTTGACTCGTATATCTTGACATGAACGAACATTGACGCGTAGTAGGTATTACCTACCTTTTTGATTACTGCATCCTGGCTGGGCGTTATCTCATAGGGCTCTTCTAGTATATCTATCACCCTCACCCTTCTTGTGAGGAAAGGTACTATCCAATAACCGTATTTGAATAGTATCAATCCGATAGTCGGGAGGGCTGCAGCAATTATGATGATCAGGGCCGTTATCTGGCCCACTCCACCTGTTATAGAGATGAATATCAGTAGCAGTGCAGACAGCGCAAACAAAGCCTGTGCAATTGTCCTTTCTCCCATCGGCAAATAACCACCATTAGAGCAGATGCACCAACCCCTGCCCAATTTCAGTTATATCAGCACCCAATAAAGGTGAGAGCGCCCTTATAAATGCGAATGTCACCATGAGGACGAGCATGGGGTAGTAGAATATTTTCAGCCATATTCCGGACAGCCAGCCCAGGATAAATGCTGAAGAGTTCCTAAACTGGGGGGAGAGGACTTGGGTGGTTGCTACATTCGAAACTGACTCGAAATCATTTGCGCATGCCCCGAATTTGTTCATATCAAATCCTCCTATCGAATTGCCAAGGTCGTTTGCCTTGCTCTTGAGCTCTGAGGGATTCTCAGACATCATTGCCACGAATGTGAACATTATCGGGTAGACTATTGCAAGGCCTATGCCTATTGCTATAAGCAGCCCGCCAGCACCTCTCGTCCATGGGAATATCCTCAGCAGCACTCCGGCAGGTATGAAGACTGTGAAGCCTGCGTTGTAGAAGAGGTGTAGCAGGGCTCTCTGAGTTGATGTAAATATGGCTGCCATTGTGACTATGTGCGCTTGAAAGTGCAGATTTTCTACGATGGGGCTAAGAAAGAGCTCGAACGGCGATCTCTCCAGTCCTCCTGCATTGAAGTAGTATGTGAAACTTTTGATCCACTCAATAGGAAAGTTAGTAAGATAAACGTTTGTATATATAGCGTATAGTGAATCCATCACACCGTCCAGATAGGCATAGGCCTTTTTGTATGGGTTTATACCACCTATCATTGTTTGGAACCCCTCGTTCAGCATAACATCCATCATTATTACCAAAAAAGCGACAAGGATTGCACTCGCTAGTGCTTGGTAGAACTCCACCTTGGCCCATTTTCTCAATCCAGCTAGATTGAATGACACACCTATCATGTAAGCAAGCGCAACAAACAGGAAGGCGGTCACTACAGCGACAAGAGCTACTGGTTGCCATACGTTCCAAACACCCTGTATTGAAACTGGAGTCGTGCTCCAGGGTTCTGTCCACCACATACTCAGCATCATTCAATCACCTTATATCAGACGTGTCAGATTGCTCACGTCAACCTCCTCTCCAAGGGCAGTCGATAAACCTTTAACAAATGCTACAAGTATCATGAACATCAGAAGCGGGATGAATAACGCACCCAGTATCGTCTTTCCAACGAATCCAACAACGGAGCTTAGCATGTCCCCGCCAAACCAGTTCGAAGTGCTAGCATCCAGACCCTTACCCTGCATGGAAGTCGTCATACTGTTATAATCTGTCTGTATTGAACCAAGAACCGAACCGTAGAAGAGGATAACCAGCAGCGGGTAGAGCAAGAAGAAGCCTATTGCTATGGCTATTAGGCCGCCTCCAAATCCTCTGGTCGCTCCAAATGAGCGCAGTATTATTCCAATTGGGAAGAGTATCACGAAAAGGCTCTCCGTCATCTTCAGGAGTACCATCTGGGTGAGGGTGAATATTGCGGATATCATGAGCACAATCATACCATCCCTGAGAGATGATGCTATGTCACCCGCCATTCCGAATGGATTAAATATAATTCCAATCCCTCCAGGCGCCAGTCCTATGGTTATGGTGGAAACAGAAGCCAGAAGAGCCTGCATAGCTGTCAGGGTCAGGAAACCATACATTATAATCTTGTACATCTCCATCAGCATACCGTAGCCAGCATCAACGAAATTGCAGGAACTTCCTGTGGTACACGCAGGGTACACTTCCGTAGGATCTGTACAGATACATGAAGCCTCCATACCCAGAGTTCTCAAGTCTAGCGAGCATAGGAACGAGACTAGGCCAATCACGAAGAGAACAATGACCATGGAGAGACAAGCCTCCTGCATCTGCTCCTTCGCCCACATTATGACTTTGCGGTGCATCAGCGCATACCCCAGAGTGTATGCAAGTATTGACACTATGAAAATTGTTGAACCTGCTAGGAATGCGATTCCCTGCCAGCTCATCCACGTATTTTGAAATTCGGGGGTTACGGTTCCGGTTGCAGAGTCGCATGCAGGTGACACCGTCATTGTACCATTGGAGTTTATGATACACCCTGGTAGCAGCAGCGCTAGCAGAACCGCGCACAGGAGAGCCTTGCGGAGTATGTTCATATCAATCCACTCAAGCCGCTTATGTCTATCTCAGACCCGAATATTTTTGCAAGTTCATTTATTAGTATGAGGACCATTATGAGATTGAAGAGCGGAAGTAGAAAAACAAATATGAAGAGATAATATATCGCGGGGTAGGACAGGTTCATAATAATATTTAGGAACATGTTTCCGCCAAAGTCAGGGGTGTTTGCTGCGCAGCACATGGGGCACTCATTGCAGCTACTCCCAATGCCCAGTACATTCAGTACGCCGTTGTATAATGGTAGGACCGTTGGGGAGATATCCGCGTATATATAGCTGTCGAAAACCCATAGGAATGGAAAGAATACATAGAAGCCCAGAAATATCGCTATAAGAGCTCCTCCAGCAGATCTGCTGAAAGGAAAAGCCCTTAGCACCATGCCGATGGGAAGGAGTATGGAGAGCTGGTATTTTATGAACAAGATGAAAGCGGACATTCCAAGCATCAGAGCCATTCCTCCAAGTATGGCTTCCATGCTCAGGGATAGCATTGATGTTATTGGGGCTAAGCCAATGAACCAATTAATGTCGAAACCTGTCTGGGTGATCATTGCTTTGAACGCCAGTGTTTTGAATAGCTGGAAGAAAGCATCGAATGCAACAACTGATGCGAAGAAAAGGCTGAGGGCCATTGTTATGTTGTTTATGTATCCTCCGGCAATAGTGAAGGGATCTTGTCCGTATATATTAGTCATGGTGGCGTCTATTGTTAATACAAACACTGTAAGCAGGACTAAGAGGAACAGACTAGCCAGAGCTTGATACAACTCGTCCTTTGCCCATCCTTGCAACTTGGGAAGATGGAAGCCCGTGCCTATCATGTAAGCCAGCGAGCCCAAGCCAAACATTAGCGATACTACCGCTAGAGTTATCGTCTGCCAATCTGCCCAAGATAGTATTATTGGCATATTGCACACCTATATGAATCTAGTCACACCACTTATTTCGATGTCTCCCCCAAGCTGCGGTGAGAGAACCTTGATGAACGATATTGTGATGAGAATTATGAGCAAAGGAAGGAAAACGCCCGGCACCAGGAGATAACCTACAGTTGGCAACACCCCGTTGTAGGGGCTCAACATGCCCGCATAAACATCCGATCCGTAGGTGCCTTGGCACATCTGCTGGCCAGTTGCAATATTGACTCCGCAGCTGTTGCCAGCACCTGGACAGTCACCATTGTCTCTGCAACCGTTCTGGAACATGTAAGTCACTCTACCATAATTGCCAGCTGACTGGGGAAGGCCTATTAAGATATAGGAGGCTAGACCGCCAGGGCCCATACAGAAAGGAAATTCCTGAGTTCCATCTGGCAAAAAGGAGAGCCCGCAGTTGAGCGAGATGCCATTTATAGTAGAGGTTGAGTCCGTGTCGGCATAGTAGAAATTGTGCGGTTCGAATGTGAAGTAGGACTCGAGCATTATGTACATGAGTGGGTAGATTGTGTACAGTGCCAACGCTATTGCTATGAGCAGACCTCCTACCTTGCGCGTGAAGAAGAAAGTTCTGAGTATTATGCCCATTGCAAGCAGGGTTGGGAAGAGTGCAGTCTTTGTAAACTCAAGGATGTACCTCTGTGCTATGAAGCTGGATATGAGCGGAATGAGCAGGCCGAATGCATATTCAAGAGATTCTGTTACTATGCTGCCACCTGCCCAGGGGTACCAATTGAAGCCAATTGCCATGGGACAATCCCCAACCATGCACTCATAGCTCCCCAAACTGAAATCATAGAACTTGCCCGCCTGTGATATCATCCCCGCTCTCAGGTTTAGGCTGAACATGTATTGAATCTGATCCGTTACACTGTCCGTCAGAGTAGTCATTATGTTTATCGCCTTGTCCATGTGGTCGCCTGCCGCGCAACCGCCAATGACGCTACATGAGAAGCTGGATATTGCGGTTATGACTATGACTGCGACCCCTGCGATGAATGCACTCGCTAGTGCCTGGTAGAACTCATCTTTGGCCCATTGCTGGAGCGACTTGAGCTTGAATACTTCCGCAAGCGAGTATGCTATTGAAGTGAATAAAATCGAGAGCACGGCTGCAATTATTGCAACTGCCTGCCAGTTGTTCCATACGGCTTGGAATGCTGCTGCAGTCATCTAATACCCCTCTCCGAAGTTCTGGCTTAAAACTCTTGCGGCGTTTTTTATGAATGTGAAAGTTATAACCAGGTTAAGCGTTGGCAGGAATAATGCCTGCGGTATGAGGAAAGCCACTTGGTTCATGACCGTGTACAGCCCCATGAGTGCTATTGGCATGAACGGAGAGATTATTGCGGTTAGGAATGTCTCCACGTAGGTCTCAAGTGGAGGCAGTGAAAGTTGAATTTCGGGTAGCACTGAGTCAACTATCATCTTGTTCATAACGAAGCATAGCGGATAGACAATGTACAGCCCTAGTGAGAGTGCTATCAAGAAAGCGCCAGCCTTCCTGAGGAACGGGAATATTCTGAATATTATTCCAAGTGGTAGCATTATTCTGAAGGCGAATGCCTGTATTATTGAGAGCCCAATATCCTGTACCATGAGGCTTGCTGAGATGCCTGCACAGAAGGTGTATATGAAATCGAAGCACACTGCAACTGCTCTCAAGCCCGCCTGCTGGTTGTAGCCAACTCCCAGTGAGACTGGACCAATCTGCAACCTGAAAGCGGCAAGGAGCTGGCACAGCACGCTGTACTGGAAGGCGTTTGTCGCCATGTTCAATGTTTTATCCCATATGAGCGAATTCAGATAGTTGTGAGCTATGAGGAACGGATCATTTCCTGCAAGGGTTGTGAAGACCTCGCATATTATACTGAGTACGATTATCAGAGTACTTATGATTACAACCGATATGAGTATCTGGTACATCTCATCCTTTACCCAAATCTCCCACTCATGCTTCACAAATATTTTCGATAGCATGTAGACTACGGATAACAAGAGTATTACAAGTGTTATGGAAATGAAAACAAGGTAGATCCATCCGCCCGACCAGAATTCACTGCTCACGCAACAAGGAGGATAGGGCGGGGTAGCTGGGCATACGATGCCTGCAGCCCTTACTGTGCAGAGCAGGAAAAGGATGATTAGTATATATGAAATTTTCATATTAACCTAGCCAGCCCGAATAGATCCGGATCTCCCCCAAGAGCTCCTGCTAGCGACCTTATCGAGGAGAAAGTTATTATTATACTCAGGAAGAATGTTATGCCTATTATTACGAAGTTCTTCAGTATTGGTGTCAGGGTGTTTATGGTATCTTTGATGTCCCACTTTATATTTTCCAAAATCATGTGTCCAGCTGGATCCCCAGGATTTCCGGGGGTTGATACTGCCTTGAATTGACTGTAGACATTCCAGCTGTATATCACGGCTAAGGGGTATATTATGTAAGCGCCTATCGCAATTGCTATCAGCGTCCCACCTGCAACTCGGGTAATCGAGAATGTTCTCATAAGGATTCCCAGAGGCAGGAAATATTTTAGAATGACGAGCTTGATGAAACTCAGAAGAACCTGTTCCACAAGCAGTGCAGCTATCATTGCTCCAAGCACATTGAAGACAGAGTCCACGCCACTCATCAAGGCGCCCAAACCGGCCCAAGGGCTAACGAAAGAGCCTATGCGGATTACCAGGAAAACAACGGGTGGGATGATTGGTATGGGGACGAAGAAGCTGAACTTTAGTGTTGAGAGGGCACCTAGGTATAAGTTATATTGAAGCAGGGTTAGGAACAGACCGTTTGTTTCCAGTATCATGGAACTTACATTGCTAGATGCAATCTCGAGTGGATTGCCTCCTGCTAGGTTTATGGACATTGCGAATATTATATTAATCAGTCCTATAAGTGTCCCAACAATGAGGCCGCTGATGAATATTTCGTACATCTCATTCTTGGCCCACTCTTCAAGTTCTCTATAGCCGAATCCAATGCCAATGGCAAATGCGAGTGCTATTATACCAAAGGAGACCAACAAAGCAGTGAGCGCAGCAGTCTCCCATCCACCAAGAAAAATTCCACCACTAATATCCGAGAGTGCTATTTGCAGCAACATACCAAACCCACCGTTTGCTAATACCTGTTATCTGGGGTTTGTTTGTTTGCGACATGCCCTCCATTTTCGGTCATGGGCTTCCTGCTTCAAAGAACACCCATCGGGTTCTCAGCCAGGCTTTCATTCCCCCTTGCCCAGGGGTATTCCGCCCCTGCACTAATCCCTGCCGGCTTTATGCAATACAGGGAAGCATGCAGAAGTTCGTGTTGCGACCCCTATCTGCGCCTTATGGGTTGACGGTGCAATTACTGTAATTAATGAAGAAGGTATATATAAATAGTTGTTTTCATCGCACACTTAAAACGTATAGGATATCTCACCCACGCTAAACTGTGAATGACAGAAATAAAGAAAAAAAGACATTCAAGGGCATGCTGCGTAGTGCATGGCACCACCTGACATGCCAACGAAAATCTGCACGAGTATTGGCGCCAGCACTGCAATGAAGATGCCGATTATCCCTCCAACCAAGAGAGACATTGACCAGCCCTGTGCCTTTGCTCTCATCTCAGCCCCGAACACCTGACCAGCTGCATAGGCCAATCCTGCGAACAGGAACATAATGAGGGCGAGTGTTGGGAGTATGGTATATACCAGCACCTGGAAGTCGCACAAGCTCTTTGCTATGTTGGAGGCCATAGTACTTGTTGCAAAGACAGGTGCTATCAAGCACACTAAGAGTAGCGGAAATATCATTTTGGTTCTTCTCATTTTACCACCACTGAATTATGGAAAATAAAAAATAAAAAATAAAAAAGTAGTTGCTGTTGCTCAGCAGGCTGCGGCGATGAAGCCGGTACCTGTCGACATTCCTACGAAGATGCCCACCAGCAATGGCGCAAGCACCGCGAGTACTATGCCGATTATCCCTCCAACCAAGAGAGACATTGCCCAGCCCTGTGCCTTAGCCTTGGTCTCAGCTCCGAATGCCTGACCAGCTGCATAGGCCAATCCTGCGAACAGGAATAGTATCAAAGCCAGCGTCGGCAGTATACCCATAACTAGTACTTTGAAGCTGCACAAGCTAGCTGCTATGTTGGACGCCATTCCGCTTGTTGAAGTTGCTGAAATCACTCCCATCGATAATACCAGAGACAGCAACGCTGCCATTCTCATCTTCATTTTCAATCACCCCTTGTTTTTTACTCCTTTTTCAGGAGTTTGGTATACTTGTCTATCTTGTAGTATTTAAACCTTTCTATAAGTGTACTAGAACAAGAAACGAACTGTTATTTCCTAGAAAATGATAAATATACTAACTTCATAAGTATAGACTGGGCAGGGTGTAGCGTATGAAAACATTCGAGGGCTATAGTATCATTGAAAAAAGCTCTGAAGGTGACGACAGGAAGCTGGTATTTCCGATGTATTTCCTTAGGGCAGTATCCGTAACCCTCAGCCTTTTTCTGCTGTTTTATATAACAGGAAGGCTGCTGGCAATGCTGTACCCAATACCAACCTTTCCCGAATTTATTCTTGAGAATTATTTTGTTGTGCTCTTCCTGATTGTCATTCTCCTCTTAGGGCAGTTGCTCTTCTATGCGTACCGTTCGAGAGCCGGCGTTAAGATTAGAAGGAGCACTTGGGAGATTATTATGGGATACGCGCTGCCAATAATCGGCATTATAGCTGCGGTCTACACTGCATATGCAATAGCTGTTATGTAACTCTCTTGAGCTGTTATGTAACTCTCTTGAGCACAATATAGTTGCCGTGCGAGGAGTTAAATTCAATAGAATAATTCTGCAGTGGTGACTTTGAGTAGGTTTCATATACCTTGGAATCCATCACAACATGCGCATTGTTGGAGCTGTTTGCGATCATATCCTCTACTTCTGATGCATTGGTTAGGTTTTGACTATGCGCCAACCCAAGCGCCACTTCGTATACAGTCTTGTATGCAATGTAGCCTCCAAGGGAATCGGGCTTTAGGACTTTCATGTCGAAGCCTGCATAATCTGGAGTGCGCTCTCCATGAAACTTGTAGAACACAATTTCAGGCAGCCCATCCTCGCTTATCGTCATTATGTTTGTCTTATCCCGCAGGAAAAGCCCCACCTCGACTCTGTCAGTAGTCACATTGTTATTATTAAGGTACGGCTCCATGAACTCGGGGTTGGATAAGTGGGGTAAGGCTGTCATGAAGAATAAAAACAGCACTGGGATAAAGAATTTTCTATTTCTTATCTGCAACGCTACTCTGGCGCATACTATGGAGAACGGAGGCAACGCCAAAAGGAGGTACCAAACGTAGAACTGGTTTGCGCCAAGGAAAACAAGCATGAGCACGAGCCAGGCGTATATGAACCTGTCCTCCCTGTTCTTCAGGTTTATCAAAAGTAAACCACCAAAAAACATAATGCTCCATGGCAGGGTGAGCCTTAGGAATTGTATTGTATTAGCCAGCAGCATAAGCTTATCGGATGAACCATACACTCTGAAGAAGATATCATAGATGTAGGATATCCTTATATCCGCCCCCTGCCCAAGGGGTGCGTAGATGTGAAAAATAAGGGCGTAGAGTATCATGGCAAGCGGAACTGCGGAGAGTGAGATGAGGAAACTTCTGCCCATTTCGGCGTCATGCGCCATCTTCTTGCTACCAAGATAATATGCAATCCCAAGGGCTGGGAGGAGGAATGCTATGATGGATTTTGTGAAGAAGAGCAACGCCCCAACGAGCCCAGCATAGTAAATATATTTCCTGTTCTTCTCCCCTTCCATGTAGAGCAGAACTCCAGAGATGAGGAGGAATGAGACCATGGTTTCGAGAAGCAGATCTTCGCTCACCACAATCGCAACTGGATTTATTGTGAATATTAATGAGGACAAGAAAGCTACATCATCTCCGTATAATTTTCTTGCCAGAAAGTACACGGCAAGCGTAGAAAGCACTCCAAAGATAATGGGAGGCAACCTATAGATAACCTCAAGCGGCACACCAGGCGTTACTGAATTGAAGAGGTATATGAAGAACGAGTACACAGCAAAACCCAGAGGAGGCTTCCAGGATATTATGTGGCCCATGAAATAGGGCACTGGGGCTGGGCTGTGGATGAACTCATCGATTATCTCGGCATATACTGCCCCATCACCGTATATGGGCGTGCTGGGCAGGTAGAACAACCTTATTGCAAGGGAGAGCAGAAGGAGTATGGAAATGAAAACTGCGTTTCTATTTTTTTTATGTAGTTCCATTCATTTCCCCGGAGTACCTGATAGTTACTTCAATATTGTGTACTTGGTTAGGTACATCTGCGTCTGCAGTATCACCAGGAAAGGCAACACAATGAGCGAGTTCAGCACCAGCATAGCATACCTGCTCCAGGTGACGTGTAAACTAGCAAGGAAAACGAAACCCACATCAAGCACCGTGAGTATAACAAAGCCAAGAATCAGCCAGATTAAGAAAAGCACAAACTTATTCTTTATCATATAAAGGCTCATCTTCATAGCCTCTGTCGGCCTCAGCTCATCTATTACTATTGCGGCGGGCACATAGAAAAGCACAAGGGAAATTAGGAAGGAGAAGAGGGGAGTTGTCAGGCCCTCAACTTGGTATTCATATGAAACAAGCAGCACAACAAGGGAGAGCACCAATGCTATGCTGTAGAGCAGGAATATGGTCATCGTGTATTTCTCTATTCCTTCAATGACCTCCATCCTTATGTTTGTCATAGTCCTCTGGGACTTTATGACTAGGTTTATGGATACGATTGCAAATGATACAAGGAAAAGAGAGGCCAGGGAACTCACAAATATGAGGCCTACGTCAAAGTATGTCAAGTCAACGAACATGCTCCCTGTCCTCAGGAATGTGGCTCCCATCGAGACGTAGGTTGGCATGGGTGAGAGCAGCGGTATGGCGAAAGCGAGCAGGAAAGGCACTGAGAAGAACAGCACTAGTTTGGCGTTTTTCCTGAATGCCTCAATGCTGTATTCTATCACTTCTGTTTCAACCAACTTAACACCAGTTTAGATATAAGCTCGTATTTCTTAAATACTTAACTGCTCTGGCAACACTAGGGGGTAACTCTTGTCCTGTCTCGTGGGAAGAGGGCACATTCCCGTATGTTATTCCTGTTGCAGAGCTTCATTGCCAGTCTCTCTGCTCCGATTGCCCAGCCAGCATGGGGTGGAGCGCCCATCTTGAATGCGTTGACGTAGAACTCAAAGTCTTTCGGGTCAAGCCCTCTTGATTCGAGCTGCTCCGCAAGCAGTTTGGGCAGATGAATTCTCTGCGCACCGGATGCTATCTCCATCCCCCCGTACATCAGGTCAAATGCATTGCAAATTTCAGGGTTCTTCTCATCTGGCATGGAATAGAATGCCCTGCTTTTCGTGGGCCATTCGGTTATGAAGAAAATTTCCTCTCCAAGCAGCTCAGCTGCCTTGAGCTCCTGCTCCCTGTTGAAGTCCGCGCCCCATTCCAGCTTCTCGCCTTTCTCATTGAGCAGCTCAACTACACTGGTGTATGTATGCCTCTTTATTTCGTCTGGAACTTTCAAATCTGAACCTAGCAGCTTGAGCTCTGTCGGGCAGCTTTCGTTCACATCAGAAATTATGTGCTTCATCACATCCTCCAGCACGTTCATTGCATCGTTGTGGTCCGCGAATCCTATCTCAACATCAAGCGAAATCAGTTCATTGAGATGCGTTGTTGTGTTGTGCTTCTCAGCCCTGAACACCGGAGTTGTCATAAAGACCTTGTCAATTCCGCCTATTACGGCAAGCTGCTTGTAGAGCTGGGGGGACTGCGCGAGGAAAACTTTCCTCTCGAAATACTCAACTGGGAATAGTTCAGTACCGCCCTCTGTTGCAGCCGACACTATGCAGGGTGGGTTCACCTCAATGAAGCCCAGCTGGTGCAGCCTACCCCGGAAGGAGCGCAGCATCTGGCTTTTGACCTTGAAAATTGCGCTGGTCTCAATTCTCCTCAGGTCGATATGCCTGTGGTTAAGGCGCACATCAAGCTCTGCGGGAACCTTGCCCGTAACCTCAAACGGGATCTTCACTTCCACGGGGTTCAGGTCTAGGATCTCAGTTGGGTTGATTTCCACCCCCCCTCTTGCCTGCTTCTCCTCTCTTACTATTCCGCTTATTGACACGACGCTTTCCTTCACCAGGCTCATCCCGTTCAGAACTGCATCATCAGTAACTCCTTTCTTACCAGTGACCTGAATCAAGCCCGTCCAATCACGGAGTATCAGGAACTTCACTTTTCCCATGTCCCTTACTTCGTGCACCCAGCCCGCGAGGGAAACTTTCTGTCCACTCATCCCGGGCTTTATGTCACATGCATAATGGGTTCTCAACATATGCGCACCTCAGTGCTTATCCCTGAAGGATCCCCCACCAGTTCTGAAAGGAGATTTTATTCTGTTTATTATGAAGGCTAGTATAATTATAATTATAACTACCCCCACTATGCCGAATTTTATGGATTCTATTCTTCTCTTCTGCTCTCCAGCGAGGGCCCGGGCTTGCCTAGCGAAATTGCTTGCCCTATCGGGATCGGAGTATACATAAATGGACGCTTCTTGGAGAGCATTTTCCGCTTCAGAAAGATCTGGACTGATTATCAGCAACTGGTCAGAGGCAGTATCATTGATGGCTGCAGTTGCGAGGTCTACCGCATTTATTGCATTGTCTATCCTGTTTATCTTGTCTTTCAATCCGGTTTCTATTGATGTGAGCTTCGTGTCCGCTTCCTGCGTGAAGTTCAGTGAAGAGTTGAAGTCAAGTTCAGAGAGCTTACTGACGGCTTTCTGCAGTGATAGATTGACCTCGGAGAAATTAATATCCTGCTTGACGCTAACCCCAAGATCTCTTATGCTATACATCCTGTTGGCAACTTTGTTTATTTCAGGGAATGCTGAGATTGATTTTTCCACAGTTACTTCGTTGGCCGGAAGCATTTGTATGTACAGCAGGTATTCAGTGAAAGTTCCATTCTTTATGTTATCTCTGTAATTCTTAAGCTGGTCAATGGTGGAGTTGCTGTAATTTGAGGAGAACTCGCCGAGCTGGCTCTGGACTTTGGTCAGATTTCCTGCATAAGTTCCGAAAATCTCAGCAAGCTTATCTTTTATGATGAGCTCCAGTATGTTCTTGGCATTATCGGATTTTTCAATCGCGGTATCCGCAGATGTAACCACCACATCGTACTCTCCTTCCAGACATGCAGATTGGGTTCTGTTGAGGTATTCGGCAGCCAAGGAGATTAAGGATTTTGCTTCATATGATTTGATGCCCAGATTAGAGGCCTGCGTTTCAAGTGTTTTTGAATAGCTGACGGAAAGGTTTGCCTGCGTGAGCTTATCAGCTATGTTGCTGAACTTAGCTACGCCGGCCTGTACCAAGTTTATTGCAATGCCCGCTTCATTCTTTGTCTGGATAGCTAGCTGCTGGGCGAGAGTAGCATTGTACCTAGAAGCTTCAAACTCCTTGGATTTGTATGCAGACTGAGCGGTTATGAGAGCAGACATTGCATCTGAGTAGTTTTGAAGTGCTAGGGAAAGGTGGGATTCTGCTTTTGATGTTGATACGCATCTCGAATTCAACGCAAGTATTATTGTGCTGTTTGCTTGTTCGATTGCATTGAACGCATCAGCAATTTCCTGCTGTGCTCCTGCTATTGAATTTGCAGCCAGCTGCTCCATAGGTGTTCCTTGCTGGGCAACAGACAACTCGCTCTGGGTGAGCCCATGTATGTATATCATGTCCGAATAGGACTCCGGCTGGAGATCCTCAAACCAGCACCCTATCCTGCAGTTCACAAATTTATAGGAATAATCCACCTCGTAGTTGTGAGGTACGCCGGGGTAGGTGAGTGATGAGTCTGGGTTTGGGTCTACCTGAATGATGAAGTCAAGCTGGTAGTTGCTGGACTGTGCGTAACTATATCCCTGCGACTGCCCATACGCTTTTCCTGCACTGGCATAGCTGAGGCATGAGCTATTTTCGCTGGGTGGACAGATGCACACCTTGGGGTAAACCGGCAGAGGGGTGAGGATATGTATATCCCCTATGTGGTCTGTGAGCTTAATCAAAACACTGTCCACGCAGAACTCGTAGGAGCCTGCAGGATTGGATATGAAGAAGCTTATGGTTGTGGTCTCATTTGGGGAAGCAATTCTGGTTGAATGCACAACTACCATCAAGCAAACTATTGAAAGCAGTAGGCTAAGCTTTCTCATCCGATTACCCTATAACTGATGAGCGGGGTAATATTAAATTATACCTTTTAGGTAGCATGCCGTTGAGTCGCATATGGTTGTGTTGATGAACTCCCCAAGCTGTCCCCCTTTTACCACAACCTGCTTGTAGTTCCTACTCCTGCCCGCCATGCCCTCTCCACGGTGTTCAGTCAACAGAATTTCAAACTTCTTTCCAATGAATTTCTTGTTTTTCTCCAAGCTGATCTTTTTGCAAAGTGAGTTCATCACCCTGCTCCTGTCATTGACTGTCTCATTTGGGAGCCTCTTCATGGAAGCAGCCTTTGTTCCGGGCCTTGGGAAGAACTTGGAGTTGTTCACAACATCTGGCTTCAGCTCTTTTATAACATCAACTGCTCTTTGGAATGCTTCTTCAGATTCTGTCGGGAAACCAACTATTATGTCGGTTGCAAGCGTCAGCTCAGGGAACTGTCTCCTGAATTCCCCCACAACCTGCATGAACTCGCTCACTGAATATCTGCGGTTCATGTCCTTAAGCACATGGTCATCGCCAGATTGCAGGGGCAGATGAAGGAACTTGTATACCTTATCGCTCCTGAAAGCATCAATGAGTTCCGGCAGCATTCTCAGAGCATGCTCGGGGTTTATCATGCCTACTCTCGTAAGGAATTTGTAATCAATTCTTCCAATTTTTTTTAGAAGAGAGGGCAGACTGGTTTTGGTATCGATACCATATGCGCCTGTGTCCATTGAGGTGAGCTGTATTTCCCTGAAGCCTGCTTTCACGCAGTTCTCTATCTCCTTGATTATTGAATCCTCGGCATAACTGCGCAGAACAGGTCTGGCGAGCTTTGTCACACAGAAAGAGCAGCATGAGTTGCAACCTTCAGAGAGCGGAATCCTTGCTACCACGCCTGCTCGAATCTTGGGGAGGGAGAACTTGTCATCCTTCTCAATATCCAAAAAAACTTTCTTCTCATTTCCGTAAGCAGCTACAACCGCATCCGCAATGTGGGATAGTGAGTACGGACCTACCAGTGATGCCTGCGGTGAAAATTCCTCAACCATCTCCCTGTTCGCAGCTGGCATGCAACCTGCAACTACAAGTTTTTTTCCTGAGAGTTTTTTCAGCCTGTCAATGATGCTCTGCTGGGTCTGAGTTTTCACAAAGCATGTGTTGAGGACAACCACATCTGCCTCTTTTTCCTCCTTGCATAGCTCTATGTCTCTCCCAGCAAGCACACCTCTGATTATTTCCGAATCGGCCTGATTTAGGGTGCAGCCGTAGGTCTCTATGAACACTCGCATAATACCATCACTATTTATAGGTTTTTATTTATATTCTATGAGGTGACTCCAATGATTTGCGAAAGGTGCGGGAAAGAGGTATATCTGCTAGAACAGTGCGACTACTGCAACAGGAAGGTTTGCGTGCAATGCGAGAAATCAGCAAAGAAGACCAGCAGAATCAGAAGAATAGTGATTTGCAAGGACTGCTGGACAGATATGAAAAAGAGGAAAGTTTTCAAGGCCGAGTAGCCTATTTCTTTATGACTATTTTCACTTCCTTGTCCTCTATCTCCCATTCTTTTGCTTTTCCTTTCAGCTCCTGTTTTTCGGAGAGCACCAGGCTCTTCGCCTTCACCTCTTTTGCTAAGCTCTTCTCACCGCTCCTGAGAATTGAGATGAGCTCAGAATCGCAGATTACATTGACTTCGATCATGTCGCTCTCAATCAGCTCAAGCTCCTTCCTCATCAGCTGTATCCTCCTGCCCACTTCCCTCGTTATTGCTTCGTTGTAGAGGGCTGGTGTCACCTCTGTTTTCAGGTACACCCTTCCACCGCTGAAGGGTGCTTCAGCATATCCCTTTGGAGGAATCTCTACGAACTCAACCATTTCGGGAGTTACTTTGTAAGGCCTTCCGTTTATGAGAATCTCAAACACCTTTCTCTCTTCCAGCTCCTTTCTCACAAGCTTGGCGTCACTGTTCTTCAACGCTTCCGCAACTGCTGCGGCATAATCCTTGAAAGCAGGCCCCAGAACATTGAACTTAGACCTGAGTTCGACAAAGCTGGGCATATCTTCCTGTATGCCAGTCTTCTTGACATTCCCAATCAGCTCGATTATGTAGGAGAAGTGCTCAACTGCATTCACATATTCGGTTGAGCCGGTTACAACGACAACTTCCTCAAGCGGCCACCTAAGCTTTATGTTGGCGTTCTGGCGCAGCTGCGCAACCACTGCCCCTATCTCCCTGCATATCTCCATCTGCTTCTCAGATAGCTGGTTCAATTTTGTTGAATCATGCTCCGGCCAAGGGAGCATGCTTATGCTTTCTTTTCCCTCGTGCTCGCGGAAGAGTAACTGGTACCCGTCCTCAGCTATGAAAGGCGTTATTGCTGAGAGCATCTTTGTGATGGACAAGAGGCATTCATAAAGGGTTTTCAGGAAAGCCTCGGGATTCCTACCTTCCACCATTCTTCTCTTCCCAACCTTGAGGTAGAACCTGCTTATGTCCTCAACCATGAAGTTCCTGTAAACCCTCACCGCCTCATGCACCTCATAATTCTCAAAGTTTGCTGTTGTGCTCTTTATCACTCCATTCAGCCTTGAGAGCAGCCACAGGTCCTCGGGCTCATAATCCTTCACCTCTTTCTTTGGGTTGAACTTGCTGAGCTTTGAGAACCTTTCCATGAACAGATACATATTCCAGAGAATTGAGAGTGATTTGTTTGCCTCCTTTATCTCATCCCAGTTGAACTTCAAATCGTCCCAGACTGTGCTGCTCATGCTCCACAGCCTGAAGGTATCAGCGCCATACTTGCCGGTTATATCCTCTAGGGGCACGAAATTCCCTATAGATTTGCTCATCTTCTCTCCCTTCTCATCAACAAAGAAGCCGTGCATGAGCAGATTCCTGTAAGGCACTTCCTCGTGGGTTATGATCCCGCAGCCAAGCAGCGAGTAGAACCATCCCCTTATCTGATCCTTGCCCTCAACTATGAAATCACAGGGGTACCATTTCTTCAATTCTTCTTTTGAAAGAGGCGCCCAGATTGCATTGCCTGAATCGAACCACACATCAAGCACATCAGGAACTCTTTTCATCTTCCCCCCGCACTCGCATTTCAGGAAAACTTCGTCAATTTCAGGCTTGTGCAAATCCTCAAGCTTCTTTCCGCTCTCCTTCTCCAGCTCTGCCTCTGAGCATATCACTTTTATTTTCTCGCATTTCTCGCACTCCCATATCGGAAGAGGTATGCCCCAGTACCTCTGCCTCGAGATGCACCAGTCAGGTGCATATGTAACGAAGTCCTTGAACCATACTCTTGCAAACTCAGGCTGCCACCTCACCTTATTGAGCTCACCAAGCATCCTCTCCTTCATCTTGGTTATCCTTATGAACCACTGGTCGGTTGTTATGAATATGAGGGGCGACTTGCACCTCCAGCAGTGGGGATACCTGTGCTTTATTTTGCCGGAGTGTATCAGCGCTCCCTTCTTATCAAGCTCCTCCAGTATAAGATTGTCCGCCTCCTTCACGTACATGCCCGCATATTCGCCTGCATCCTCGGTGTATTTTCCATTCCCCCCCACAGGGCAGAATATGGGCAGGTTGTACTGCTTCCCAACCTCGAAGTCCTGGGGCCCGTGCCCTGGAGCGCAGTGAACCAAACCGCTTCCATCCTCCAATGTGACAAATTTATCGCTCATCACAACCCTGTGCGCATCCTTGAACTCCTTCTGCTTCGGCACCTTGTCTATGAGCGGATGAACATATTTCAACCCGTCAAGCTTACTTCCGCTGAACTCTTCCAGGATTATGGGGCTCAAGCCCAGCTTGTTGGTGAGTGCAACAACCGCATTCAGCTTGTCCTTCGCAACAATCCATACATCATCCTGAACCTTCACTTTGATATACTGGTAGCTTGGATGCACCATCACGGCTACATTCCCAACAAGCGTCCAGGGGGTTGTTGTCCATATGACCAAATATTCATTCTCCTTTCCCTGCACCTTGAATTTCACATAGATTGATGGGTCAACCCTCTCGTCGTACTCCAATTCGTAATTTGCTATTGCAGTCTCGCACCTTGGGCAGAAGGGCAACACATAAACTCCTCTCTCAAGCAGACCTTTTTCATGCGCTTTCCCTATTGTGCCCCACACTGATTCGATGTATGGATTCTTGTAGGTCAGGTAGCAGTCATCAAAATCAAGCCAGCAGCCCAGACCTTTGAACTGCTCAGACATCACACCTATGTATTTCGTTGCGAACTCTTTGCACTTCTTTATGAACTTGGCAACGCCTATTTTTTGTATGCCCTTCTTTGATTTCAGCTTCAGCTCCTGCTCAACCTTCACTTCTATCGGCAAGCCATGCGTGTCAAAGCCTGCCTGGTCGCGCACATTGAAGCCTCTGGCCCTTTTGTACCTGCATACTGCATCCTTCACGCACTTGTTCCATGCAGTCCCGGGGTGAATCTGGCCTGTCGCATAGGGAGGCCCATCGCAGAAGTAGAACTTATCCCCTCCTTTTCTCATCTCCTTTACTTTCTGGTATATCTTCTCCTTCTCCCAGAATTTGTGGATTTTTTTCTCTAGCTCTGGTGCATCGTACATATCAGAACCTCCCCCTCAAAAAGAGCTGCAGCACTGGAAGGAGGAAGAATACTGCTGAAAGGAGCGGGAAGGGAGTGGAGAGTATCGACATGCCGAAATTGGCTAGGCTGTAGGATAGCAACGTTGAAAGGATAACCACTCCAGTGAAAAGTGAGAGCGATTCATAGCTCATCTTCATCTTGAACTCCTTTTCACCGCACTCAAGCAAAACAAGTGACATGCCTGAGCATGAGAAGAGGAGCAGGAAATTGACTGGGTTCTCCCTAAGGTTGTATGCTGGCGAGAATGGGTTCAGGAACCACACTAGCAAAAGCAGAAGTAAGGACGCCCCAAGGGCTTGAACTATGAAATCCTCATCCATCAAATCATTCCAACCTTTACTATTTAGATGATATGGTTTTTAACTTATTCGCTCGACAAAGGGTAAGATTGTTAGCAGGATAAGCGCGGGGGCAAGCTTTTTATAGTTTTGTTACTATAACAAAATCAGCATGAAAACGGGCATTTTTTGTTATTATAACAGGTGGTTTGGTGGGAGAATTCAAAAAGCATCTTGAGCTCATGAGGGAGAAGCAGACTGCGACGCACCAGGCATTTGATAATGGACAGCACTCCGTTGTGGGAGACTTGGCGATAAAGGCGGTTGAGCAGGCAATAGAAGCAGATGCAGCAAGAAATAAAATTCCAAAGCATTTCGGGGAGCACGAGGAAAGGATGAAATACGTGAGAAGCCTCTCCCCAGAAGTATATGAGAGGGTCAGGAAACTGTGGTTTATATACGGTGATTTGGGCTATGACGGGGTTGACGGAGAAAGGGCAAAGAAGGCAGTATCCTACATGGATGCGATAATAAAATTCTTCGGAGAGCGATGGAGATGAGGGAACTCCAACATCTTATCGAAGAGCTGAGCTGCATACGCTCGGTGAAACTGGTAGTTCTATATGGAAGCTGGGCAAGGAGAGAGGCATCGAAAAAATCCGACATAGATCTTTTCATCCTTGCTGCGGAAAGGGACAGGGAGAGGGTGGAGGATGTCATCTCAAAGGGAGATTTCAGGGTGCAGCCAGTGATAAGGTCGCCCGGGAAACTGAGCACCACGGATTCTGGGCTACTTGAGAATATCCTGAGGGATGGGAAGATACTCTATGCAAAAAATACTGAGCTTGATGCCTCCAGAATTCTGAAGCAAAAGCCGGCAGTTGTCTACAGCTTCAGGCTGGGCAACCTGAGCCAGCAGAGAAAGAGGAAATTCAACTCTGCGCTCTATGGGACAAAGATAAAGAACTATAAGTATAGGGGCATGATTGAACAGCTTGGTGGAATCCAGCTTGGGCGGGGATGCATCCTGGTACCAGAGAACAAGAAAAAGGGGGTTGAATCCCTGTTTGAATCATACAAGATAAAACACGAGAAAATGAAGATATGGTTATAGATAGGGATTTAAGTTCTGGAGTTCGACTTACCCTGGACGGAGAAGTACAGGCCTAAGACTCTTGATGATGTGATTGGACAGGCAGACATAGCTGAGAGGATGAAGGCGTATGTCAAATCTAGAAACATACCCCACATGCTTCTCGCGGGGCCTGCCGGGGTTGGAAAAACTACCACAGCGCTTGCGCTTGCCCGTGATTTATTCAAGGAGAACACGAGGCAGTCCTTCCTCGAGCTCAACGCCAGTGATGAGAGAGGGATAGACGTTGTCAGAGGGAGGATAAAGGATTTTGCCAGGACTCTGCCCCTTACTGATGTACCTTTCAAAATTATTCTGCTGGATGAGGCTGATGCCCTTACACCTGACGCACAGCATGCTTTGAGAAGGACTATGGAGATGTTCGCTGGTGCGACGAGATTTATCCTCAGTTGCAATTATTCATCAAAACTAATCGAGCCGATACAAAGCCGATGCGCCGTCTTCAGGTTCAAACCCCTCACCGAGCATGACATGAAAGAAATGATAAAGAGGATTGCAAAGGCCGAGAAGATTGAAGTCCATGATGAAGCTGTCAAGGCATTGATATACGTCTCAGAGGGAGACATGAGAAAGGTGATAAATGCCCTGCAGGGTGCAGCTGCCTCTGGGAAGAAAATTACTGAAGAAGTAATATACAAAGTTTCATCAAGAGCAAAGCCTGTTGAGATAAAGGAGATGCTGGAGCTTGCTTTGAAGGGGAATTTCATTGAAGCAAGAAACAAGCTGGATCATGTGATGGTCAACTACGGCATGAGCGGGGAGGATGTGCTGCTCCAGATTTACAGGGAAGTGACAAGCCTGGATATACCCGACAAGGCAAAAGTTAACTTGGTTGATAGGATTGGGGAGTACGACTTCAGGATGGTGGAAGGCGCGAATGAGAGGATACAGCTGGAAGCTTTATTGGCTCAGATAATGCTGATTGGATGCGAGAAATGAGGTAGCACCTTATTCAAAGAGGAGCTTCTAAGAAACAAAGTTAACACAATGTACAACTGGAATTATCTAAGGATACAGTGGAGTTGATAGACCGTTAAGAATTGGGTTTCAGTTTATTTAGTATTTTTATGTATTTGTCTCGTATAGATTCCTCAGTATAATTTTCGTCTACATATTTTCTTCCATTTTCTCCCAGCTTAACTTTTAATGCGTGGTTGCGCGAAAGTAGATCTAAGCATTCCTTAAACTCCTCATAATTCTCATACCAAAGCCCGCCGTTACTTTTAATGCACTGCGATTTTAACACAGAAGACTTGGCATTTACTATGCAGGGTACCCCACAGCTCCAACCTTCTAATAGTACTAACGATAAACTTTCATACCTGGATGGAACGACAATCACTTCAGAAGCTAGAATTGCATTATGCTTATCTATGTCTGACACAAAACCGAGATGGATTATATCATCATTTTTTGAAATTCGCATAACAGGCTTACCGAGCAATACAAGTTTAATTTCGGAATCTATTTCTCTTTTGTATCTCAAAAAATATTCGAACAACTCAGAACATCCTTTGGATTCATCAATCCTACCGATATAAAGTGCAAATCTGGATTTAAGTTTGTATTTTGATCTGAAATCCTTGTCGCTTGTATCCTCTGGAAGAGTCACCCACACGCCGGCAATTTCTGAGATGATATTTTCATTATTAAAAAGTTCGTTTACAAATTTCTTTTCTTCTGCAGTATTGTATATTATGGCTGCAGGCGAGTTGAATAGTTTTTTGAAGATTTTAAGATAGATTGGCAATTCATCGTGGGCAGTGGGGACAAGAATTGCTTTTTCCTTCACCAGCAGCAGTCCAAAAAAGGTCGTACAGTAGAGGTAGGTGAAGAAGATGAAAAAATCGAAATTATCCTTCTGTGTTTCTATGAAATCCAGCAGTTTTTTTGAGTAAGGGCCCTGGAGTTTCATCCACCTAATTTCATCCTCATCAGAGTGCTGGTTCAAGAGTATCTTTTCTGAAAAATCATTGAATTTTTTGACATCTCTCTGGCTGTCAACTGGGAATCTCCATACAGTTACGCCGTTTAGTGTGCTCTTTCCTTCGGGGTAGTAGTTGTCCCATGTCATGTAATCCAAAGCGCAAGTTGTTATGACAGTGACATCAAAATTTTTAGACAACGTTTCGGCAATAGTCCTGCAGTGATGTTCAGCGCCTCCATTAACCTCTAAACCATATCTTTGCACAACAAATGCTATTCTCATAAAATCAACACGACTCCACCAGAGTATATACAATCTCTAGGAGCTTGGATTTGACTTTTCTTGGCCCAAAATCCTTTAATCTCTCGTTCTGATTTTTTATTATCCTCTTCCTGAGAGGGGTATCGGAGTTTAATATGTCAAGCAATTCAGCAATACCTTCAAAATCTTTTTCGTTTACAAGAATTCCTGAATTGCCTAATGTGAATGGCACTGCAGTGGAATTATATGCAACAATCGGAATTTTGAAGAACATCGCCTCTAGCAGTGGAACGCAAAACCCTTCGTGCTCGCTCATGCAGACAAAGTTTGTCGCTACTCGGTAGTAAGCGGATAGATCCTCACGCGATATTTTACCAGTAAAAACAGTATTCTCATAAACGCCAAGTTTCTTAGTCATTTTGATAAGTTGATTGTGATAAGATTCCATTCCCGAGTAAGAGCCAGCTAAGATTAACCTTGAGTTGGGGTTTATATAATTGTTGTAATAGTAGAATATTTTTACTAGATGTTCAATTCTTTTATTGGGAATTAATCTCCCCACAAAAAGTATGTTGGTAAAACCGTCACTAAATTTTTCGTATATATTTTTGTTAAATTTTTTGAATTGATCAAAATCCATCAGTATGGGTAAAACATCGGTATTATCGAACCCCATGCTCTCCAGCTCTCTTCTGTCATATTCTGAATCTCCCAAGGCCAGCACAGTATTGTTTCTAAACCCTTTGATTTGTTCTCTCCCAAGTCTGCATAGATCCGCGAGAGTAGCGTTGTACTCCATAATGAATTGAGGTGGAGTAATGTTGTGGTAAATCAGGATTTTTTTGTTAGGTAACCTGCTGACGAAATCATTGACATCGCTACCTATGGAGAAGTGATGCAGCAAAGGGGCGGTGACTTTGCGGAGTTGTTTGTAATTCCTGACCCACTTAAAGTTAGGGTGGATATGTTCCGCATATATCTGAGATTCAAACCCCTCCACCTTTAGGATTTCTCTTATTCTGAATGCATCATTACTTATAGCATCGGCAACATCCATTGTTGGGAGAGTTTGGTGGACCTCCATCATATCATCTCATAAACTTTCAAGGAAAGATATGAAATCTGAAGTTATCTTATCCCAATTGAAATTCTTAAGCACATAGTTCCTTCCGTTAGAGCCAAGTTTTTTTGCTAGCTTGGGGTCTTTTAGAATTAGATTGATGCACTCCTCGAATTCGTAGTAGTCTGAGAACCACAGCCCCCCGTTACTTTTAACACAGAACTCTTTTGTAGGCCCGCATGCTTCGTTTACTATAACTGGTGTGCCGCACACCCACGATTCCATAACGACAAGTGAAAAGCTTTCATTTAGGGAAGGCTGACAGAGCAGGGAAGCTGCAGAATATGCATCGTATTTATCCTGAAGAGGGATAAAACTGAGGTCCAGTACAAAATCTTTCTGTTTTTGAGAAATTTCCGTTTTTCCAGGTCCTATCAAAACCAAGGTAAGTCCATTTTTATTTCTATTTTTGTATTTTGAGAAGAAGTTCACCAGTGTCGGTAGGTTCTTGCCCTCGTCTTTTCTTCCAGCGTAGAGCATAAAAGGTTTGGAAACTTTATACTTTCTCAAAAATCTTAGGGGATTGGACTTCACTTTTGTATCAACCCCCGCTCCCATAACTATACATTTGACTGAGTTCAGATCGAATATTCTCTCTGCAAGTTTTCTCTCTGCATCGGAGTAGAAAATCATCCCGCGTATTTTCTCAAATGCCTTCCTGTAAATATTCAGATGAGCATACGCTTCGTCATGTAAACATGGTATGAGGATTGATTTTTCCGGATGGATTAACATGCCATTGTATGTTGTTCCAAACATGTATGGGATGAATATAAAAAAGTCAAATTTGCTTCCATTTGATTTTATGTAATCATAGAGTCTGTCACTGTTTATCATTTCTCGCATGTAGATTTCCTCTTCCTCAGCGGAGATCCTCTCTTTGTGCATTAGCTTATAATTGAGTTTATCGAATATTTGGGAGTTTCTCTTCCGGACTTTGAATCTTCTAATCTTCACGCCATTTAATTCGTATTCCCCCTCGTCATAGTAATTTTCCCCCCAGTCGCTGTAAAAGTCTTTAACGCACGTTGTAAGAACTTCTACTTCCACACCTCTCTCCAAAAGGTTCTCTGCCGTTCTTCTGCATTCATTCTCAGCTCCGCCTCCTATCTCACCATACCAGGGTATGACAAAAGCAACTTTCATCTAACTCACTTCTTTCCTACTATTGTATAATCCTGATAGCCGTAAATAGTTGAATTTAGCTTTTCTACATTTGCATTGTAAACCTTTGTGAACTCTCGCTCAAATTCTGTCATTTTTTTATTTTCTTTAATTTTTTTCAATTGTAGCTCTTCTGGAGTAGGCGAATGGAACATAACGTTAACTTCATTGAATCCACTTGAACTCAGGAGAAATTCCATTAGAAGCGGATTTAACGGATTAACGTGGGATGGGTCTGTACTGAAATGCGATAAAGAGAAAAACGAGAGCGGATTCGGAGTTCCGATTACGAGGTAAGAGCCATTTTTGAGCTTTTTATTGGCCAATTTTATAAATTCAACTATCTTTTTTGGTTTAAAATGCTCCAGGACATGCGATATAAAGATTCCATCAATGGAAGAATTTGGAATTGATTGTAGGTACTCAACTGCATCGGACATAATTACATTGAGTCCTTTCTTTCTGCAGAGGTAAACCATTCCTTTGTTGTTGTCAATTCCAGTGGCTCGAACTCCTTTTTCTTTCAGTAGCTCCAAGAACTCTCCCCTGCCGCATCCGATATCCAAAACATTTTTTCTAGACTTGAAGTACTTCGTATAAAACTCCTGTTTATTCTTTATATCATCTTCTTTGCCTCTGAATTTATTTTCAAATTCCAAGTAGTTTATGTCCGCTCGTTCGTCCTTATCCTCTCGGGTTTGAGACAAATTTGCACTTTGTTCGTCAACTTGCTTTTTAATTTCAGGGATGGTTTTTGAAAAACGGTTTAAAATCCTCATGGTGCTTGTGTTGAACTCCGTCTGCTTCCAGAGTATCGGACGAACATACCTTTGGACCTCTCCGTGGACAAGCTCCCTCCCTTTTACCAGAAGGGGACCCATAAGCTTTCTATGAGAGGATATTCTGTAAGTCTTGTTTTCTACATCCCAATTCGCGTTGATTGACGCTAACTCCCGTTCTAGACTGAAGGGAGGCTCTTTGGTATCCATCCTCTCTAAAACTTCAGCATCAATTACTTCATGCTCTTTTCTTCTTTTTCTTATATTCTCTCTTATTTTTTTCATTATTTCACTAACGTCTATTTCCTTATCACGGATTTCAATATAATTTTCCTTACTCATATATTCACCTATGGTCCAAGTTCCCACTTGCAAGGTATTTCAAACATACCTGCGTCATTATTTTTTTTCGTAACATTAAATGAAAATTGCTTGTCAAGCCAGTCGTACGGAACATGCTCTTTGCTATGAACCGCCACTGTCAGTAGATATTTACCTTCATGCATGGTAAGCTTGTCGATATCGAGTTCTATATTGCCTGCTCCCTTAATTTTTTTAATATCAATTCCTTTTAAATCGGTGTTGGTTCCGTAGCATTGTACATGATTATCGGTGTATAACGCCATACCAAAAACTGGATTTTCAACTTCTTTTGCAGCAAAATATGAAATCCTGATCTTCATCGGGTCCCCTGAGACAAAATTGTAGCTCTCCTTTCCAAATTTATCATAGAACTTAACGTCTTTTATTACAACTCTGCCATCCCCCCAGCGTGTTTTCTTCCCCTGCGTAGGCTGCGCAGTTTTGTCTATTCCATATACGTATCTGTCAATGACTTCCTCTGCCCCACCCAAAGCCACTTGCTCGCCCTTATGCAGGAGCAGCACCCTGTTGCAGTATTTCCTAATTGCGCCCAAGTCGTGAGACACTATGAGAAGGGTGACTCCCCTCTTCTTGAATTCTATGAATTTTTCGGTACATTTCTGCTGAAACTCAAGGTCTCCAACAGCAAGCACTTCATCAACAAGCAGTATATCGGGATTGGTCTGGATTGCGGTTGAAAAAGCCAGCCTAACCTGCATACCCGAGGACAGATTCTTTAATTTTGTGTCTATAAATTTCTTTAATCCAGCGAACTCAATGATATCATTGAATTTCTTGTCTATCTGTTTATCACTCAAACCCATGAACGCTCCGTAGAGGTATACATTTTCTCTTGCAGTTAAATCAGACTGGAATCCTACACCCAGTTCAAGAAATGAGGTGAGTTTTCCATTTACTTTCACTTCTCCTTTCGTCGGCCTGAGAACATTTGTTATAATGTTGAGTAGAGTGCTTTTTCCGCTCCCATTCTCCCCAATCACCCCAACAGATTCGCCTTTTGCAACCGAGAGGTTTATCCCCTTGAGCGCCCAGAACTCCTCGTAAGAAATTTTCTTGTTTATGCTGGCGATAGTCTCGAATACCGTGGTTTTCTTCTCATGCGGGACTATAAACTTCTTCGAGAGGTTTATTACCTCCACTGCATTTTCAATTTTCAAGCTAAACTTCCTCCGCAAACCTGGGTTCAAGTTTCATGAATATGAAATAACCTGCTAGTAAGGCCACGAAGGCAGTAACGTAGATGATTAGAATATCAGTAATGTTTGGCATTATGTTGTATATCACTGTCTTTCTTGATGCTTCTATGATTCGTGCCATCGGATTGAGCAAGAACCAGCCTACATACTGCGGGGGGTATATGATCACTGGATAGATGACTGGAGTTAGGAAGAAGCCTGCCCGCAGAAGAACTGCCCAGATGTACTGAACATCTTTGTAGTATACGTTCAGAGCGGATAGCGCAAGTGACAGGCCGACAACGATGACGAACTCGCCGAGTAATATGAATGGGAATATGAGTGCCGTTATGGGGGGGATGACCCCGAATAGGAGCATGAACAATAGGAAGACTACAAGCTCAAAAAATACCATCAGCAGCGCTGTGGAACACATGCCAACAACAAGAACTTCCCTCGGAAAATAGACTTTCTTAATGAGGGTTGGTTTACTCGTAATGCTATAAAGGCCCATCATGGTTCCTTTTTCCAAAAGGTCCCAGCAGATGATTCCGAGGAACAGGAAGAGTTGGTAATGCTCAACATTGAGCTTCATGAGGTAAGAGAATACGAAGTAAAGCACAATGAAGATGAGGAGAGGTTCTAGCAGTGACCAGAGCAAGCCGAGCACTGAATTCTTGTACCGGAGCTTCAGCTCGCTCAATGCTATTTTCTTAACAAGGTGCCTGTAGTTCCATATCTCAATCATGCGGATATCTCCTCTTTGATTTTCTTTATAAATATCTCCTCTCGGAAGAGCTTTGCCCTTTCCTCGCATGCTTTTCTGTACTTTAGAGGATTCTTAGATACTTTCACTATCCCTTTTATTATATCTTTGATATCAGGTTTGACTAATTCACCCGTAACCCCTGGCTCTACAGTTTCCAGGTAACCCCCTTCCGCAACTGCCACAACCGGCTTTCCGGCGGCCATTGCCTCGATTGGCGTTAAGCCGAAATCCTCATCCATTGCCGTAACTATGAGACCTTTGCACGTGGAGTAGAGCTCTGCCAGCTTCTTGTCATCAACAGGCCCAAGCATTTTGATGTTAGATGGGAGTGCGGTGAACCTGCTCTGGTACGCCTCCGCATGGTCCCCAGCACTATATCCCCCAATTATCAGAAGCTTCTCTTTGGGCAACCTCCTGAAGGCTTCCACCTGCAGTTCAATTCTTTTCTCAGGGTAGAGTCTGTTCACTGAAAGCCAGAAATCGCCGCTTTTCCTGAATTTGTACCTGCCAATCTGGACGGAGGGATGAACCACCTTAGCGCCACGCCCATAGAACTTTCTCACTCTTTTCATGGTGTTTTCACTGTTTGTTATTATTTTTTTTACGTTCCTCACTGAGAGCTTATCGAAATAGGAGTGGATGCCGACCCATAGTAGGAAGAGAAGTTTAAAAAGCAGGTTGGGCTGCCTGTCCGCCATGGTATCCTTCAAATCGTAGAACGCCCTTACCGGAGTGTGGCAGTACCACGTATTAGGTTTGTGCCTCCGTGCAGCATAGTGCGCCCAGTTACCGCTGAAAATAAAGAAATCATATTTTTCTGAAAAATTACAAAATGCGAATAGTAGTGAGGCGTGAATCTGCTTTAGGGGCGGTATTTTCAGTGTCCCGCCCAGGCTTATAACACGCACATCCCCAAACCCCATCTTCCTTATTGAATCCTCATTGGCATCAGTGGTTATGACATCTGCACGCAAAGCTCTGGCCAGAGTGAGGACTGTCTTTTCCCCTCCCCCAATTGCATCTATGTAGTCATGAAATATCGCTATTCTCATCTTAGGCACGGTAAACTTCCTCCAACCTCTTAGCTATACTGCTCCATTTGTATTCATCAGGTTTAATTTTCACCTTCATCCCAAACAGCTGTTCTATTCCGTCCGCTATAGCTTTATCAGCTAGTTTTACAACTTTTCCATTGACTCCGTCTTTCACAAAGTCTTTAACCGCATTGTCGTCACTATCAACTGTCAGAACGGGAACTCCGCAGGCATTTGCTTCCAAAGCAACCATGCCAAAGCCCTCTCTGCTGGATGGCAGGGCGAGCACTTTGCTGGATTTTATGTATGAAAAAACCTTCTCATGGGCCGGGAGGAAGTTATAGAAATTTATATTGTTTTTTATTTTTAGAGAAGATACAAGATTGACAAGGTTTGATTTCTCTGGGCCTTCTCCAATTACGCAGCACCTTATTTTCGGATGTTTTGTTCTCAAAAGCGCAACAGCTCTCAGGAGCACATCAACATTTTTTTCTTTTATCAGCCTCCCTATGAAGATTACATCGAAATTCTTTTCTAGGGGCTTTGCCTTCTTCAATGATTCATAATCCACTCCGTTTGGAAACACAGGTATCTTCTTGTCCACTTTTCTCATAATCTTTCTTCTCGTAAATTCAGATACGGATATTATGTTGCTTGAGAGCGTAAGAGCCAGCCTTTCTACAATTTTCCCGCAAAACCCAAGAGGCCATCCCAGGTATTCATACCAGTAATCGCCCCATAGCTCGTACCAAGTTACGAACAGTTTAGACCCTTTTATTTTTGATACGATTTTGCATGAGAAAACCGGGAAATAGGGGAAACTCTGGCAGTTTATAACATCGAATCTACCTTCCTTTAGCAAAGCTGGAATTAAGGCTAGGGAGAAATGGATTGGTTTTAGTATAGAACGCCTTCCGCTGGCGGTGTAGAGTGGAGCAGGGCTGCATACGCCGTGCAGGTAAACTCCTTCTCTCTCTATGATATCCGGACCCTTCCAGAATTTAATTCCAAAGCAGTGAACCTCATGACAGTGGGAACTAAGCTCCTTTGAGATTTCATATATTCCGATCTCCACCCCTCCCTTTGTATATGGATAAACTGCATCGTACACAAACGCTATCCTCATTCCATCCCCCTCATTCCTTCTTCGGAAGGACCAATATGCTTAGGAAGAATGCAGAGAAGATTGCCTGCACGCCGAGAATTATAAGAGTTGACGAGAAGAGCGCCCTCCGCACTTCAAAAAGCGGTCCGAAGTTGCTGAGCACCCATAAATAGATTATGTCAAAACTTAGTATTACTCCCAGAACTATCATCATAATTCCCAGGAAAGAAGCTTTCTCCAGAGAGAGGTGCTTGTAGATAAATTCGATTAGCTTATCCTCTTCTTCTAAGTGGGATACAACAGCGTAGGTTTTTGTGAAGAGCCCCATTATCAGAACCTGAAAGCCGACTATGGCAAGAAGGCTTGCTATAATCATGGGGTGTAAATCAAGTGTAGTGCCAGCTATGGTCACGGGGCCTGGCACAAGGGCTAAGAGAAGGACTAAAGCGACTATGAACATGAGAGTGCCGGGTATTATGAAAAGGTAATCCGGCGAGTACAGGAGCATAAACCTCAGATGCCTCCATCCATCGCTGAAGGAGGAGAGCTTTGACTGGGCTTTTCTTGGGTGGTATGTTATTGGAACCTCAGCTATTCTCAGCTTCTTCTTCACTGCCTTGACAATCATCTCAGAGGCGAATTCCATTCCCGTTGCATGCAAATCCAGCTTTTCAAAAGCATCCCTTCTTATTGCTCGGAAGCCCGTGTGGACATCGCTTATGCTGGCACCAAAGAATGTGTTCAGGATGAAGGAGAGCAATGGATTGCCGATGTACCTGTGAAGCCACGGCATGGAATTAGGAAGAATTCTGCCCTTCACGCGGGAGCCTAGCACCAAATCCGCCTTGTTCTCGCGAAGGAACTTTATGAATCTAGGTATTTCGTGGAAATCATATGTATCATCCGCATCACCCATTAGGATGTATTCTCCTTTCGCTGCCTCAAAGCCAGCCATGTATGCACTACCGTACCCTTCAGTGGGGGATTTAACTACCTTCACTCCCATTCTCCTAGCTATTTCCGGCGTTTTATCCGTAGAAGAATCCGCGACAATTATCTCTCCTTTTATGTTTTCCCTTCTGAAAACCTCCACAATCTTACTTATGCAGTCTGCTATTGTGGTCTCCTCATTCTTGGCCGGCAATATCACGGAGAACTCAATTGTGTTTCCCAATCTTATCACGTTTATATATTGTTACTTAAATTTATAATCTGGTCTATGTTCTAACGAAGGATATTTCTATTTTCTCTATGAGCACACCAAGAGTCCGGAGGTCTGCTGTAAAGTTAGAGTAGTCCGCGGGCACCCACGTGTTGCTGTAAAATGAAAGTGTGGTGAGTTGGTGGGATTTGTATTTTTTCACATCAAAATGCAACTCTTCAAACTGAGTCTTGTTCAGGGTTAGATTTTCGAGTTGTAAATCGTTTATCTGGATTGTGAAGTTCAACTGGACTTCCTTCGGGCTACGATCTGCGAGCGTGATGTTGATGTCCTTTACCACCCATCTCCCCGGTAGGCTTATGGATGCGTTTCCGTTTGTCCATCTGGATTTTCTACCCCCGACATTTTCAAGGTCATGAAAGCCCGTTGCCGAGAACAAATCGAGAGAATCACTCATTTCTATTGTAATTGCAGAGCAGTTCTCCCCGCATAGTATCGACTCGTCATGGTATCCACTCACAACCACGAAAGTTTCATTATCCTTTTTTTCAGTTACGTTATACTCAAAGAATGGGTATATATTCTTCTTTATCCAATTCGCCCACTCGGGATGCCAATCCATACTGTGCAGGTAGATTGTTCTGTTGTTCTGGAGTCCGTAATCCATAACTGCAAATACGGAAGATTTACTATCTATATGTGCCGCAGCAATCCAAACATCCTTAGATGCTTTCAAGGGCACCATTCTAAATGCGCTTGGTCCATATGAGATGATTACGCTTCTGCCATCAATGATTGAATCCGCCTTCGTTAATAAGTTGAGCGCAAGCGAACGGACAGAACTTTCATAGATAGAAAATTCAAATACGTAGTTTATTAGGAAAGAGACAGGTATGGATAGTAAGACGATTAATAGCAGTAGTATTGCGACGTATCTCCCCAACTCACGCCTCTTTGTTAACAAGAAAATTATGGAGAGGAGAGAAATCGATATGGCGAACAAAGTTAGCTCTTCTAGCACGTGCGCTTCCGAATCTCTGAAATCGTTGTACCAGTCTTGCATGTACGGAGGAAGCAGATTTAGGAAAAGGATTCCGCTTATGAGGATAACGGCAAATGTGGAGTTCTGCATTCTCGGAAAATTGAGGTTAATAAGTTTATTTGATACTCTAATTATTTCAGCCAAGGATATCACGGACAATACCACTAGTGGTGGAATCGCCTCAAGGAGATAGCGAGTGTTGTGGATTGGTCCTCCGTGGTGCGTGTGGGTGGTGTAATATAAAATCTGCATTATGGGTATCCCGCATAGGACGAGAAGGTAATCGAATTTCTTATCCTCCCACAGCTTATTAGCACCAATGAGGCATATTGAGAGGAAGGGGGATGACTGTAGAAGGGCTTTTGTTAGACCGTCAGCATACACTGTTGATTGCATAGCTATCCCATCCACATTTGTGAATGATTGCGTGTCGAATATGTATTTGTAGAGGATTTGTAGGTGCATCAGAATTCCACTGAAAAAACCATGAGAGTATACCCCGATTGCGGTTTCACTATTTACGTAGGAGGGAGTGTAGCCTGTAGAGAATGGATTTCCGAAACGTATTATGTTCGATATTGCGAGCAGGAAAAGGGCAGGTAAGGTGGAGAGGAAGGAAATCAGGGATTTGTAATTCTTCGCTATAACTAGGATTATGAGGGGTAAGAAAAACATGGCATTTGTGTACCTTATTCCGATTGAGAGAGCCAGTATGAATGCAGAGATGGCCGTGTCCCAGTACGTGACTCTCTCTTTAAGCAATAAGTAGAACGGCGCTAAAACTAAGAGAGCGGACAGCATGTGCGGCCATATGGCAGTTGCATATTGCGGGGAGAATGTGCAGAAAGAGAATATTAGAATCGCAGCTATCCCCCACCGGTCTCGGTACTTCAGCCCGTGCATAACTGAATAAATAATCCAAAGAATCGCAGAGAACGAGAGGGTATTCAGGAGGAAAAGCCCGCGTAGACCGAATAATGCAAAGAATGGATAGGCCATGAATCCATAGTTGCCGGGGAATGAGGGGTAAAGATTATCGTTGTTTGTCCACCAAGGGAATATATATATGCTTCTGAATTTCAGTGCTGGATAGCCATTCTCGACGTTGAATCCCTGTGGCAATTGACTGGCCTGGAGAAAGTAGCTTGCCTCATCAATCATGTATAAGCCAGGAACGGTTTTTATTACGAATAGCAATGTGATGGCGAGGATTAGGAATTTTATGCGAAAGTCTATTTTCTTAGTTTCTTGCAGACGCATCGTATCTCCCTCATGGCGATTTTTTTATTGATATCTCTTCTATTATGGTTCCAAGCTCCCGCATGTCGCCATTCTTGATGAATTTTTCGGGTATCCAAGGTTCTGATTGTATCAGAAGTTCGGAGTATGGTCCGGTGGTACATTCCGCTGATATTTGTAGAATATTATCACCATCTGTCAAATTGCTTGAGAGAAGGCACTTGTTGAAGTAAACGGAGATATTCATTGGTGCGTTTAGTGGTTTTTTGGAGTTGTCTATTCTAATGCGCAATGTATAGTCTGAATCCGCAGGTGTCGGGAAGGTAATGTGTGCATTCTTCATCGTCCACCTGAACTCCCTTCCGTCCGATGAAGTCTCGCAACTGAAGAACCCTGTGATGTAGGGGTAGTGGGAGGGACAGAAGTGGATAGTAATCTCGCCCTCCTGCAGGGCGACATCGGAACTTGTTACTTCGAATAAATCGTAAGATATCTTTCGCTGGGTTATGTTTTGCGGGAACCCGTACTGGGTTCCTTCCCCCATGAGAGGTACTTCTATTCCTTTACTTTCTTTGTAATTGAGGAACAAGCCAAAGTTTATCAACTTGTCAGCCAGGTTGTCAGAGGGATTTAGAACATATATCTTATGGTCCTCGCTCTGCCACTTTTTGAACTGATTCCCGATAGCGGAGTAGTTGTGGTTGTATACAATGAGTGACTTCCTATCGAATATGTAGTTTAGAGGTGCGGATAATTTCAGGGATTGCCAGTTATACTTGTCAAATACCAATATAGAATTATTTTCCGTGGAGTTTGAGATTCCCTGGATGTAGTTAATCATCCCCTCATACTCGACATGGTTGAGGAGAGGGTAATTTGGTTGGATAGATAACAGTGTTAGAATCCCTAAGAGGATCCAGAAAATTATTTTTCCAAGAGGTTTCTCTTTGAAGGAGAGTTTGGATACGGATTCCGCGAGGTATGCAATGCATACCAGAATGAACGGTATTACGACAGGCACGAACCTCCTTATCCACCACGGTTGATCGGCATACATTTTGGCGTTTGCTATGAAATAAACCGAATAGATAAGCATAACTCCGAGGAATAAGTACGTTTCGTTGTATGGTTTTTTGTAGAGAAGGAGGATTGAGCCGCACACGGCCAGTATTATTCCGATGGGGCCTGCTACGTACCAAGAGATTTTAACCATGTTGTACGTATCCACTATCCCTTCCGTGGGTCTTATGAAGAACGAGTAGAGTATCGCTGTGATGATGAGAAAAGCTACAAGGTACTGTAGGTATGGTAAAAGCTTCCTGAATCCTTTCAATTTTTTTGATATTTGGCTTCGGAAAAAATCAAACACAAAAAGAATTAAGAAGGTAAGTAGAATGAGAATCGCGAATAGATGAGGTTGTTCGATTAGGGCTGACTCATAGCTGAAGGTTACCCGGAATATGTCATATGTGTAGGGGGTGGATACCGCCAAAGCAGTGAGGAACGCAGAGATGAACAGAACTGAAAAAGGAATAATGAAGTAGAGATATTCCATTTTCAATTTCTCCTTTATCCTGAGATATACGAAGAAGAGGAAAAGCGGAGCGGCGAGCAGAAATGCGTCAATTCTCGTCAAGAAGATTCCACCCAAGCACATTGCTGAAATTATTCCGAAGTATTTGTTATGAGTTCTGTTGAATAAGATAAACAGAGCCAACCCACTGAATGTTAGCAGTTGGGTGAAAACCTCGGTACTTGGCTCGCGGGCGTACCATATTTCGGCGAAGTTCAGGATTAATAGGAACGTGGAAAGCAGAGCAACTTTATCGTTGAATAACAGTTTTATTAAGAAGAAAACGCTCAGCACAGCCAGAATTGCGAAAATGGGTGTTATGTAAAGGCTTGATTCCAGACCGAATAGCGAGTAGAGTATTGCTATCCAAGTGGGGTACAAGTATAAGAACTGCGGAGTTATCTCCCCCCTGTCTTTATCTGTGATATAGAAGCCCAGGTACTGGAGGCCTTGGTGGTAGGATTTGTTCAGGATTTCTACTCTTTTCTCCATTATATAGAAAACATCTCTTGAGGAATCATTCATATCACTCAAAATTGGATCGTTGATAACCACCGAGCCGGTTTTTGCAATGTTCGCCCCCGTATTAACATAAACTCCTTGGTCCCGCCCCCCGACTATCCACTCGTACGGCTTGAGGAACAAAGACGACGCAAGAAGAAGGAGGATTATCAGCAGGATTGAGGTAGAAGTTAAGGCGGGTTTTTGGAATAAATTCGTATCGAACCGACCATACGATTTAATAGCGAGTGGTATGCTCACCAAGAGCAGCAGCACGGTAAGGTTCGGGATGGAGAAGAAGCCCAGTTCAGCTAGAATCAGCCCCAACCACCCCGAGAGAATTATGTTGCCTAGAAGGATTGAAAGAACTGTTTCAAGAAATCCGAGCTTTAATTTTTTATTATGGAATGCGCAGTATAGCAAGAAACCTGGAATTAAGAAAATCAATAGTGATACGGGCAGAAGAAAGGCAGTTGAAACATCCATCGGCTCACGACAAGTTTGTATTTATCATCTTATATCAAAGTTTAAATTCTTAACTATTGATATCCTTATTGTGAAGCTGGCTATTGTTATACCCGCACACAACGAGGAGAAAACCATAGGCAAAGTCATCCGCGAGATCCCGAGGAGGATACCGGAAATTAAGGAAGTGGAAGTGATAGTGGTTGATGACGGCTCCACGGATAGAACGGTCTCTGAAGCACTCAAGGCTGGAGCGGATAGATTCGTACAGCATAAGGTAAACAAAGGTTTGGCAGTCTCTTTCAGGGATGGATTGGATGCCGCTTTGGAGAGCGGGGCAGACATCATAGTGAACACAGATGGAGATTTCCAGTACAACCAAGGGGAGATTCCAACGTTGATAAAACCTATAATGGATGGAAAGGCGGACTTGGTGCTGACTGACAGAAATGTTTGGAACCTGCGGCATATGCCCGTGAGTAAAAAGATCGGAAATAAGATCGCAACTTATATTGTTAGGTTCCTGGCAGGTTTCCCAGTAAAAGATGCGCAGAGCGGTTTTAGAGCTTACTCGAGAGAAACGGCCTTGCAACTGAATATTCTTTCCGATTATACCTATGTTCAAGAGATGATAATACAGGCAGTATTCAAGAAAATGAAGATAGCGCAGGTTCCTTGCGATTTCAGGGCGAGAGAGGGGGAAAGTAGGCTTATCAGTAACATCTGGTCATATGCGAAAAGAGCGGGGTTGACAATTGTTCTGACTTACGTTCATTACAAGCCATTGAAAATTTTCTTGAGCATTGGATTGTTTTTGATGCTGTTGGGCTCGGTTCTCGGACTGAGAGTGCTGATCCATTACCTCTCAACTGGCTTAGTTAGTCCGTATATCCCGACGGCAATCCTGACTGCCATCCTGTTGATAGTGGGATTTCAGGTTTTAATGATGGGTCTGGTAGCGGATTCTATTAACGCCAACCGAAGGATTATGGAGAAGATCTTGTATTTAATGAAAAGAAACAAGTGATAACGCATGGGTTTATTGTCACCTTTTTTAAGAAAATGGAGAATAAGGAAAGCGTCGAGATGGGTACAGGGCAAAAGAATTCTCGATTGTGGATGTGGCGATGGTAGTCTATTGGGTATAATCGGCGAGAATGTGGATTACCTGGGAGTGGACATAAACGAAAAAGTGATAAATGAGGCGAAAGGGAGATACAGGGGGGCAAACTTCATTTTGCTTAATGTGGAGAAGGGAGATTTGGGGAGGTATGGTAAATTCGACTCGGTAGTTGCATGTGCATTATTGGAGCATTTGAACAATCCTAAAAAATTTATATCCAAAATTGTCAAACTTCTCTCTAGAGATGGGAGAATTATAATCACAACTCCAGCACCCATTTCACATAATATATTGGGGTATGGGTCTACTATTGGAATTTTCGAAAGGGAGGCTTTTGAAGAGCATAAACATTACTTGATTTACGATGATTTTAGGAGGATGGCAAAAGAGTTAAAACTTACTATAAAGCATTATGAGAGATTCCAATTTGGCCTAAACCAACTTGTTGTCCTATCAAAATGAGGATGCTGGGAGCTGCTGCTTCTGAATAACGAAAATTGGATTCCTAGCTAAGATTTAAATCCTTAGACATAGAATGAGATGCTATGAATAGATACTCCAGAATTCTGTTGATAGCAGCGGAAGTAATCCTAGGCTCACCAATCTTCTGCTTGCCTGTCTTCAGCCATCTAAAAAACGGCTTCTTCAGATTAGTTCTGAACGCGGACATAAATTTGAGTGTCGGCGACAGCACATTCATAATCCCGATACATGCAAGTGAGAGAAGTTTCATAAAAATTGGCAGTAATGTTAGGGTTGAGAGAAATTCTTTGGTGGATTGGAGCGGTGAACTCGAGATGGGATCGAATGTCACAATATCACAAGGAGTTTTCATCTATACCCACAAGCATCAATTCGCTGCGGGAAAGGGAGTCGGAGAAGCATCGGCGACTAGTATGAGAATTGGCAGTAACGTTTGGATTGGCGCAAGGTCGATAATACTGCCTTCCGTAGAATGCATCGGGGACAATGTGATGATAGGTGCAGGCTCCGTGGTTACTAAAAGTGTTGAAAGCGGCGCCGTAATTGTCGGAAATCCTGCGAAAAATATTAAGGAGATAACACTCAGTTAGTAAGAAGCATAATAAGCACATCTCGAATTTGCAAGAGTAAGATTGGCTTCATAAAGGAAGGGGAAGAGATGAAGACAAGCGTGAGCAAAGGCACTTTTTATTTGCTGGTAGCACAAGCTATCTTTCTAGGGGTAGGATATGCAGTCCACATAGCTTTAGGGAGATTGATGGGCCCTGAACTGTATGGTGTCTTTGGAGTTGTTCTTGGGTTGATGTCTATTGTGATGTTGATTCCCAGCTCGGGAGTTCCAATTGCAGTTTCAAAATTTATATCCTGCAATGAGAAGAGTGCTGGAAGCATACTGAAGGAGAGTCTGAAGATACAGCTTATTCTATGCACAGTAATCTTTCTGATTTATTTCTCATCTGCTGGCCTGATAGCAACCGCACTTTCAGATGAGAGGTTCATCCTTTACGTGAGGCTCACCTCTGTCTCGATATTCCTTGTTGGCATCAGCAGCGTTTATTCTGGCTATTTGAACGGAGTTAGGCACTTCGGGAAGCAGAGCCTTGTTTCGATAGCGCATTCCCTGACGAAATTGACCGCCATTCTCTTAGTAGTGATGGGGCTGGGGGTTCTGGGGGCTGTTTTTGGGTACCTGCTCTCCTATCTTGCAGCCCTCCTACTGGCGCTCTGGTTTAGCAGATTGGTAACGGGGGATGGAAAATTTGAATGGAGAAAGATTCTGTATTTCTCAATGCCTGTGATAGCGTACTCAGTTTTCAGCAATCTCTTGCCGAATATTGACATACTCATGATTAAATCTTTACTTAGGAATGACAGTTTAGTCGGCTACTACAACTCAGCCTCAACAATCGGGAGGCTGTTCTACTTCTTGGTGGGAACTCTGTTTGCAACCCTCATACCGGCCATTTCGGTTTCGATAGCAGCCGGGAACCAGAAAAAGGCCAACAGATACGTCACGAGTTCCATAAGGTACAGCCTTATGCTGCTCATTCCAATAAGCCTAGTGGTGAGCGCAACTGCGAGCGATTTGGCCTCTTTTGTCTATTCAAGCGCATTTGCGCAGGCGGGAGAGCCCCTCTCCATCTTCATTTTCGGCATAAGCTTTTTCACTTTATTGAGTGGATTAGCTAGTATGCTGATCGCAGCGGGGAAACCGAAGCACTGTATGCTTATACTCGGATTGGTCTGTCTGCTCTCTCTTGCGTTGAACTTTCTCTTAATACCAGTGATGGGAATAAAGGGAGCAGCTCTGGCATCAACAATTAGCAGTTTTGTGGGCTTGGTTGTTGCCTACTATTATGTCACGGGAGAATTCGGATGTCTTATCAGCATGAAGTCTCTTGCTAGAATATCACTAGCTTCCCTCTTGATCTACCTGCCGAGCCTATACATTGTACTCCCAAACAAATGGCTCCTTCCACTAGAATATGCTTTTCTTTTCGGGTTTTATTTTGTAGTTCTAATTGTAATTAAAGAATGGAGGAAGGAGGATTTTGAGATAATTAAGAAACTTGTTCCGAAAAGATTCAGTACAGGTATCCTTTAATTGCGGGGCAATTCATGTGGAGTTTATTTCTTTAGCTTTGTTCATAGCGCTTCTTATGCAAGCAGCCATGTTCATGTACTTAAACTCCGCGAATCTGCCGCAGGATTCGATTCTTCTCTTCTTAAGGAATTTGAACACTTTTGAACTATTCTTATTGTAATCCAAATCGTATATTACGTAAGCGTACTCCGACCTTCTGACATTCCTGTAGGATATCTTCGAATTCCTTGCGAAACCCAGCCTCTCCAAATCCTTTACGACTTGCTTCAAAATTTTATCATCGCTCTGTTTCAACAACGGGTCGTTGGGGAGGCAGGTTATCTCCACCAGTACGGATGACTTGCCTTCTGGAGCGACATACCTGGAGAAATTGAACGGGAAGCTCAACCTGTTGAAGTCGCCATCTTCCTCAGCAGGTATGTACATCCAAGAGATGTTGTTTATCCTCGGCTCGTCAATCCCAACCATCACCGTGATGAGGGAGTTGTATTTCAGGTTGTTTTTCGCTTCTTTCACATCCTTCGGCACTCCATCCATGGAATCTATCAAGTCAGGAATGGGCATGCAGGAAACAAGCTTGTCATATTTTCTCTCCTCCTTTCCATCTGAAACAGTGAATTTACCTCCTTCCCTTGCAACTGACTTCACTTCAAAATTGTATGTAATCTTATCTCTGAGCTTCTCCTCCATCGGCTTAACAAGCGCATTTATTCCTCCCTGAATTGGATAGTAGAAAATGAGGTTCTGGTGGTATCCTTCAGTTTTGATTCCAAGAGACGATTTTATTATGTCTTCAGCAGGCGGCATGGGTATCCCGCTTGCCAGCAACTCCAGAGACAGTTTTCCAGGAGGGTAATTCCAGATTTTTCTGTTGTAGGGGATGAGGTATTTCTCAGTTATCCCTTTCCCGAATGTATAATACATCCACTCCTGGAAATTTGTTGGTTTCTTCACCTTTCCCTTGCTCACTTCTATGAGGTTTTTAATAAATGATGAAATGCATTCGTAATTGTCCTGCTTGGGCAGCTGGTAAAGACCATTCTCAAACGGGTATTTGATGTACCTTCCCTTGAAAAGAATCTTGGAGTTTCTCTTCCTTTTCACCCAGTTTCCGTGAAGCAATTTTCGGTATAAATTGAAAACATCCTTGTCCTTTGTGAATATCACATGAGAGCCGCCATAGTCAAAGGTGAACCCTTCCTCGGTCAGGCTTCTGCAGAGTCCTCCGCACTCAGAATTTTTCTCCAATATCTCAAAATCCTTCTTGAGATGGAAACCCAAAGTCAAACCGCTTAAGCCGCCACCAAGAATGCCGATTTTCATGGAAAAACCTTTCATTTTACAACCTTATAAATTTTAACCTCTCCAGCATCCTTGACCAGTTCTAGATAGGGTATCGTTGAGTTCGTGTACATGAGATTGAAGAAGACCCTGTTCTCTGTCTGCATGGGCATCCTTATGAAGAGATCCGCGAACATGAAGAGATAATCATCATTGAATTCAACTCCGCCGAGTGCACTCGTGAAGTACAGGTTTTTGTCAGTAAACGCACCAAAATCCTTGTAGTAGACCTTCCTGCCACCCGTATATTCATCCCAGGCAACATTTTTGATGGGGTCGTAGTATGTTCTAAACCCTGTGCCGAGTTTTGCGGAGTATAGGCCACCTGCTCGTGAAGGTGGAGCCATGCTGAATTCTATTTTTTCATTCAGGAATTTCTCCGAACTACCTATCCTCGTGAGGTAACCCCTGCTCACCACAACATAACTCACATTATATCTCTCCAGTATATCGTTGGCTTTATCACCATTATTCGTTCCAAAGAATATCATCTGGTCATCAAATCTGCCTTGGGGCTGGTTGTTTACCACTGTCTTTCTTTCTGCGATTCCATTTACCCACTGCGAGTAATCCCACCAGCTCATCACCACAGCATCCTGATTGGAGTTGTTCTTCAGCCACTGCATTGAAGTATACCAGTCGTCCGAAACAGAGTGGTGCACTATTTGCGGGGGGTAGAAAAGCACTGCGGAGAGTATCATTACTGGTATGAAAACGTCTTTTTTGACTGATGAGCTTGCAATATCAGAAAACCTGTTTAGCAGGTATGCCGAGAATATTGAGACGAAGATGCCGGCATATTGGAGGAATCTTATTGCAGTGGAAGCCAGCAATGCGAGGAGGGCGAAGGATACAAGGAAGAGCAGGGTTGCCCTATTGAATTTCTTTAAGGAGGTTAAGAATAGAATCAGCCCGACCAGGAAGGGCAGAAGCTGCAATCCATAATGCTGGGATATGTTTGTTAGGGTGGGTGTTTGCAGTTCGGCTACACTTTCGAGGTATATACCTTTCTCCCTCAGACCCATGTAGGCCAGTCCCGCATCCACAATTGAGCTCTTGGAGAGAATCAGGAAGGGAAGCGAGCATAGCAGCACTATTGCGAGCAATATCACGAACGCGTTTCTGTTATTTTCAAGCCTAAGGGCCACATAGGAGAAAAGGGCTGAGAACAGCATCATCCCCAGGAAGGGCATTATGCCAAAACCATACCAGAGAGAAGCAATGACGGCAAAAACAATTGACAGGACAAGAAAACCGATGGTAACATCCTTCTCCAGAAGCTTTAGGTATGGGTTGAAGAGGGAGATGGCTAGCATGAATGCAGAAAGGATGACCACAACCAAGGGAAAGCCTGTCCAAGTGAGAGCGAACAGTCCAGTGGAAACCCCTGCCAGTGCATAATAGACTAGCTTTTCTTTATTTTCCATGAATCTCTGGTCTGATGGGGGGGATGAGGAGGAAGCAGTGGGCTTCTTTATAGCTTTTACGAAATAGAAGAATGCCGAGGATACGAAGAGATAATCCAATGGGTCATGGTCGGAGTAGCCGAAGTAGGTTGTTCCTTTAAAAATTGGGAGAACTGCCAGCAGCATTACTGCCAGCATTGCAGTCCTCTCATCAAACACTTCCCTTGTGAACAGAAAGACGAATATGAGAGCAAGCGCAGCAGCCAGCAGTGGGTATATCTGCGAGACCAGCATCACATTCAAGCCTGGAAGATGCGCTGGGATGGCAAGCAGGTAATGCAGAAGGGGTGGGTATAGTATATTCTCACCCATGTTTGACAGCGGGTCGAAAGACGGCCTTGTGCCCTGCTCAAATGTGTATTCCGCTAGCCGGTAGTGGTACCAGGGGTCGAAGTCTCGCAGGTATGGAACAGTTGTAGTTGTAAGGGCACCTACCACAATAACAAGAAAGATGGCTGCTAGGAGTTCAATTTTCATCAATACCCCGTTACAAACTATTTCATGCTGAACCTGAGGATTCCTGCTATGCCCGACATGCCCGTCAGTTGCTTTCCAGCTTCACTTTCCGAGCTGAAGATGAATATCTCTGCTTTCATCTTCTCAGAATCTTCCAGCAGCTTCTCAACCTCCCTCTCCTTCCTCAGGAGCTCGTCAACCACCAGAAGCTTCGCAAGGGCTCTGCATTCAACTGCATTTCTGACTTCCCCAACTCCATAAACCGCAAGCCCGCTCTCCTTTGATAGCTCTCTGAGGAAACTCTCCAGAACAGAGAATTCCTCCTCCATTTTTTGCTCCTTGACAATTTTTGAGAGCGCACCCTTCTTAAGCAACTCGTATACTCCGCTCTCCTCGGCTGTGCTGCTGGACTCGAAATGAAGCTTCTTCAGAAGCTCCTCATCCCTCTCAGCTATGAACTTCTTGAGATTGTCCTTTGCAAAACCCGGTCCAGCAACAACAATTTTACTAACCTTCATGCTAGTGAGGTGTTTAGCTATATCGCCGAAGAACTGCTTCCCCTTCTCCTCGAATTTCTCATCGCCTTTTGATGCATGACTGCTGAGCTGGGGGCCGAACTCGACCCCATACTCCCTGACAAGCGCAAAGAGGGCTTTCCCTTCGTCTAAAACAAGAATCCCAAGCTGGGGTTTCTTTGAGCTGTTCTTAGCCTTCTCAATTCTCTGCAGCTGGTAGCTCTTCCACTCCTTCCTTATCTCAACCGGTCTTTGAAGCTCAACCTCTATGGTGTGGTGCTTTCCAATCTGTATGTAATCCTCAGGCTCCCCCCCAGTTATTTTTCCAGTAACCCTCAGAGCATTGGAGAACTTGCTGAATTCTACCTTCTCTGCCTCCAACTGTATCCTTACCTTCTTCCTCTCACCTTCCTCGCCTTCCTCCTCGGATACCTTGAAAACCCGTGTGGAAGAGGATGAAACAACATCTCCGGGCTCCAGCACCCTCTCCAAATGCCATAGGTCCTCCAGAACCTCCGGTACGAGTTTCATCCTTCCTTCCTTTCTGTCGAAGCTCAGAACTTTCATGAGAGAATTAGGGTAGATGATTATTAAATTTAGTACATGCTTAGCTGATAATCCTGAGCTGATTGTTTTTCAACTCCGTGTATAAATTATTGGTAAACCTTCTTTCTGTGCCCCAGGTCAATCACATACAGCTTCTTTCCTGCATCATCCAAATCTATGAAAACCCGGTAGTCGCCAACCCTCAGCTTCCATATCTTTACAGAAACTAGCCTGTCGAGGAAGAGGTGAGGCGAATCCCTTATCTCCTCAACTTTCTTTATAATTCTTGAAACTGCAACCTTGTCAAGGGAGGAGAGGGATTTCTCTGCCCTCTTTGTCCAGACAACCTCGTAGGGCATCACTCAACACCCAGTTTCCTCAGCAACTCCTTTGTGGAGAGCACCCTGCCCTCTCTAATGTCTTTCCTGCCCTCCTCTATTCCTTTTACTGCCTCCTCGCTCAGCTGCTCCTTCTCAGCCATTTCGAACACCTTCATAAGCTTGTTCAGTATCTCATCATATGTTTCGCGCGTGTACTCCTTGAGGGAGAGAAGCTTCTCCCGCGTTTCCTTCTGAATCTGGATTGTCGTAAGCTCAGCCATAAAACCACCAGCAGTTATATACTACCATATAAGTTATTATACCGCAGCTATATAAACCTTCCTCCTGCTACCGAGCTATAAAATTCGGCATGCAAACGTTTTTATACTATAAGTATCATGAATACCGTTATAAAAAGCATAAAAAGGTGAACGTATGAATGTGAATGTGCAGTTCAAAGGGCTTATGGAGGAGATTCTGGAGGAAGCAGAGCGGAGAGGGATAGCAAAGACAAAAACAGAGGCTCTGAGGCTTGGAGTGCTGGAATTGAACAACAGATACCACCTACTGGAGCACAGAGCAGAGGAGATTGAAGACCTGCAGGATACAAAAGAGCTCGAAGAGATGAGAAGTGCTGTCAAAAAAGGAAAAGCAAAGCTTATCAGCGAAAAAAAGATGCTGGCAATGCTGAAGTGATCCGATGCCCTATGAGCTTTTTTTCGATGCAGACTTCAGCAAAGATGTTGACAGACTGGACAAGAGCGTAAGAGAGCAGCTCAGAAAAATAATACTTAAAATAAAGCAAAACCTCTATGTTGGCAAAAGGCTTAAGGGCTACTCCAACTTCTTCAGGGTGAGATTTGGAATTTTTAGAATTATCTATTTTGTCGAAGGCGATAAAATTTACTTCAAAAGAGTTAGAAAAAGAGATGAGGTTTACAGGAATGTGTGAGAGGGGAAAGCAGGCTTGATATATCCCACGAAACCGTAAAAATTGGTAAAAGTAAAGGGTAACGTATAAAATTTAGTAGTCAAAATTCTAGTTGGTTCATATGGGGGTTAGAATTGCAATAGTGGACAGGGATAAGTGCACAAAGAAGAAGTGCGGCTACCTGTGCCAGAAAGCATGCCCAGGGGTAAGGATGGGCGACGAAACGGTTACGGTAGACGCTGAAGGATTTCCGGTAATTTCTGAAACACTATGCTCCGGCTGCGGCATATGCGTGAGGAAATGCCCCGTGAATGCCATAAAGATAATAAACCTGCCCCACGAGGCGGGAAAACTCATCTTCCAGTATGGGGTGAATGCCTTCAGGCTTTACAACCTTCCCCTGCCCAAAAAGGGCGCTACAGTCGGTCTGATTGGGGCAAACGGGATAGGGAAGAGCACTGCGCTTGAGATATTGAGCGGAAGGCTGAAGCCCAACCTAGGCAACTACGGAAAGAAGGCAGAGTGGGATGAGATAATTGAAAAGTTCAAGGGCCAGGAGCTGCAGAACTACTTCGAGTCGCTTAAGAAAAAGGGTGTGAGGATAAGCTACAAGCCCCAGATGATAGACAGACTTCCAGAAGTATTCAAGGAAACTGTTCGCAAGTTCATAAAGAGGAATGACAAACGGGGAAAATTCGAGGAAGCAATTGACGCATTTGAGCTTAGGGAGTGCCTTGACAGGAAGATTGAGAATCTTAGCGGGGGGGAGCTGCAGAGAATGGCCATATGCGCGGCCTATCTCAAAGATGCGGATGTGTATTACATTGATGAGCCCAGTAGCTATCTTGATATAAAACAGAGGCTGAAGGTTTCAAGCAATCTGAGGGAGCTTGCGAAGGAAAAGGCAGTTATAGTTGTCGAGCATGACCTTGCAGTTCTGGATTATATGAGCGATTACATACACGTATTCTATGGAACCAGCGGAGCATACGGAGTTGTCTCCAAGCCCAAAGGGGTTAGGAATGGGATAAATGAGTACCTTGCAGGCTATCTGAAGGAGGAGAATGTCAGATTCAGGAGTACTGAGATAAAATTCACTGCGGGCAGCATTGAGCAGAAGGGCGGTGAGTTACTTTTCCCGTATGACGAGATGAGCAAACGGTATTCTGGCTTCTCGCTGAAATGTACTTCTGGAGAAGTGAAGAAGGATGAAGTGATAGGCGTGATAGGCCCGAATGCAATTGGCAAGTCGACTTTTGTGAAACTGCTTGCAGGAGTGGAGAAGCCCGACAAAGGAGAGGTTGAGCAGAAGTTAAGAATTGCGTACAAGCCGCAGTATATAAAATCGGATTTCAAAGGGACTGTTGATGAGATGATAGCTGCCACAGACAACCTGAACAGGGATGTTTTTGAGAGGGAGGTCAAAGAGAAGCTCAGCATATCTGAGTTGATGGAGAAGAAGGTGAGGAACCTCAGCGGAGGGGAATTGCAGAGGGTTGCAATTTCATTGTGCATATGCCAGGAGGCTGACCTCTACCTGCTTGACGAACCATCCGCATTCCTGGATGTGGAGCAGAGGCTTATTTTTGCGGATGTACTTGGCAGGGTGATGGAGGGAAGCGGGAAGAGCGCATTTGTCGTTGACCATGATATAGTACTTATTGATTCAATTTCTGACAGGCTGATTGTCTTCCGGGGAAGGAGCGGGGTGGAGGGATTTGCGAATGCACCAGAGGGTAAGAGGGAGGGCATGAACAGGTTCCTGAAGGATGTTGATGTGACTCTGAGAAGGGATAAGGACTCCCTGAGACCGAGGGTGAATAAGCCTGGTTCTGTGCTGGACAGGGAGCAGAAGCAGGCTGGTGAGTATTACTACCACAAGTAATTCTTGGGCTATTGTTAGTTTGTTTGTTTATTCTTGGATGTTTTGGGGCATCCAATACTCCTCAAGGTAATACCCCCCCCCAAGATGCTAAATCAAAACAATATGAACAATTGAATAAAGATTTGCAAACGTATAATACGATCCTTCAGGGTGATAGCGACAAACTCGGAACTTTAAATATGGAAGGAAATGCAATAATTTCAAGGTATAATAATGCAACGACTAAACAAGATCGTTATACTGCTTTTAGTGATTATCTGACGTGGGCGCAAAAGTATGCGAATCACGTTGAACTGATGGATAAACATCTCGCCGATTATGAAGACTATCTATCCGATAATAAAGCACTATTAGATGAAGGAAAAGTGAATACTATACAACTGGAAAGTTCTATTGGCGATAGTAGGATTGCACTTAAACAAAGTGCTCAACAAGTAAAAACCAATATTGAAAGTATGAAGGCAACGATAGAAATGGAGCAAAAAATAGAACAGCAAAAACAAGACTTAATTATGAACATTCTAAGGATATTGATCGGCTTAAGTTAAGAAGCCAAAGCAATCTTAAAAAATATTCCAATTTTACGTCGTAAAATTACAACTGTCTCGGACGCTGTAGACTCCAAGCAGTTGGTGAGGTCGCACACTATTAGTATATTTTTATGGTTTTGGAGTTTACTGCTTCGCTGTTGCCTACGTTGTCGGTGCTATTGTATGTTATATAGCTCGTCCCTTTGGTTGAAACATAGATTTTGATGAGTCCTTTGTATGAGTCGTTTATTTCGGTTGCTGATAACGCCCTGTTGAATATCTTCACTTCGTCTATTGTGCCGTTAAACCAACCACTATTCCCCCTTGCACAACCGATATATGGGGTATAGATAAGACTTGCGACACCTCCGAGGGCTAATGAATTTGAAGTTACATAAGCCCCGTTTTCCCATAAGGAGAAGTTATTGCCATCCCTCACCCCGCATACATGAAGCCATACATTATTTGTGACTGAATTACCACGCAAATCAATCGCATAACCATACATATCCCTTACATGAAACCTAGTCACATAATTCCCGCTAGTATTCATTAATTGTATCGAATAGGATTCCCCGATTGATGTCGAATTTGTTTTGGCGAATATTACAAAGGTCGTACTACTGTCTTGCGGAAGATTGGTTGGATATACCCAAGCACAAATGCTAAAGTTACCAGAACCGAAATTAAAGAGAGAGGAATTCGTGATATTCACAAGGTCATTCTTCCCGTCAAAACTCAACGCAGGTCCGTATTTGCCTCCTGTCCAGGTTGCACCACTGATGGTTCCGGTATTCCCATTCCCGCTTGAGTCGTTTGCTGTGGTTCCTGTCCCTTCGTTGAGATTCCAGTAAGCCCGTAGATTGGATATGTCAGCAATCTGCTGAGATGTTAGGGCGGTGCCGTATATCTTCACATCGTCTATCGTGCCGTAGATCACACTCCCTCCTTGCTGTCTTCCTATGTAGAATTTGGCAATGCTTGGCCGGATTGCTGAAATTGCCTGCGGGCTACCGCTCTGAACACCATCAATATAGATTATCGCATGCGTCCCATTCCATACTGCAGCAATGTGGTGCCAGTTGGTGTCTATTGTTGCTGTGGAAGTGGCTGATATTGTTGCGCTATCATCGGATTTTCTCAGTGTGAATGATATGGTGTTACCAGTGTTTTGGTTGATTGCATAACTGCGTTGTCCAGCAGCGGCATTCCATCTGCTGAGTATTGTCCTTGCACTTGTCAAACTTGTGTTTGATGTCTTGAACCAGAGAGAGATGGTCATAGCTGTGAAATCCCTTAAAATAGTTGAATTGCCACAATAGACATTGTTAGTGGATAAACCATTAAAGCGCAATGCATTTCCGTATTTGCCTCCTGTCCAGGTTGCACCACTGATGGTTCCGGTATTCCCATTCCCGCTTGAGTCGTTTGCTGTGGTTCCTGTCCCTTCGTTGAGATTCCAATAACCAAGTAACGAATAGTTGTACATATTAGCAATTTCGGTTGCTGATAACGCCCTGTTGAATATCTTCACATCATCTATCGTGCCATTGAACAAAGTGCCGCTTGCTGTGTTTCTACCTATATAAGTAGTAGTTATCGACGATTGCAGATTGCTGAATGCTACTATATTATTTGTTTGGAGGATGCCATTAAGATATGTGTATATGTGCGTTCCATTCCAAACCCCAACGATATGATACCAACTATTTGTTGCAGTTATGGCAGAATCTATACAGGAAGTAGCCCATACTGCATCGCTTATATTTCTTGTCATAAAGCAGAATTTGTTTGCTGTGTCCTGAACTATCTGATATGAACGTTGTCCAGCAACAGAATTAGCTCGTGCAACTATCGCCTTTGCTGAAGCATAATTCAATTGTGCAGGATTTATCCATACACTAATCGTCATAGCAGTAAAATTCCGCAAAATAGTTGCATTCCCAACATTCACGTAACTACTTCCATTAAAACTCAATGCATTTCCAATCCTCCCTGATGTCCAACTTGCGCCTATGATGGTTCCGGTATTTCCATTCCCGCTTGAGTCGTTTGCTGTGGTTCCTGTCCCTTCGTTGAGATTCCACAGGCCTACTAGACCGCTTTCTGTGGAAATTGTTGGCGTGCATAAGTTGCTTGTATCTATGCAATAGTGGGTTATTGCACAGCCGCTTGTTGCATCTGTGCAGAGTAAGGTCACGTTGACATAGGAAGAGTTAGTCCATGTGTTTTCTGTGTAATTTGAGCCGTCGCTCTCTACTAAGGATGCAGAAGTTGAAGGTGGTGTTTTATCAAAAATTACTGAACTCGAGTCAGTTGTGCTGGTCACCCGTACTCCGGAGATATATGAATGACTTATGAAATCAATTGTGAAATTCACTGTCCCTTCGCTATCACCGGGAGCCATTGTATAAGTTGCCGTATAAGAATTCCCTCCAGTGCTGGATACCGAAGCTGTATGACCTGCGATTTTAACAACAGGGTTATTGGACAATGCTTTGTCTGCGGTAGATGAAAGATTTATGCTGTTACCTACTTTCGCCTTGCTTGAGTCAGAGTTGTTTGATTTTATTTTGACAGAGGTTAGCACAGGTGGAACCACGTCATCTCCGAAAAAATGAACTCTCATGCTTAGGCCTTTGGCACTGTTTACAAAAACTGAAACCTGTGTATTATTCCCCCAGTTGTCAATTGAGCTCGGAGTTGTCGTATCGTTGAAATATTGTTTTGCGGCATTACTCGAGTAAGCAGCATCTGTAACATCCAATACGTATTCAGGCACAATTCCCTTTTGTACGCAAGCGTTTATTGTATTGTTTGTCCTGCTGCATGGAACATGCCCGTATATGTACCAGTTGTCTATATGCCATATGACAGTTCCCTCACCTGGGATATACGCATCAAATCCAACTTTTTCTCTATTCTCTACTATATAATACTCTTTATCAACATTCAGAATTGAATTGTTGATGATAAACGCTTGGCTTTTATTCTCAAGATTTTTCACGTAATATGAGATGGGGTTACCGGTCAGCTGGGTTGCCTTTAACCATCCCAGGTCTATCTTGCACCAGGCGCTCATATGAGTTGGAACAGTGCCGTCATAGCTTGGACCTCCCCATGAACCACCATCCATAAGGTCCCAAGTATCGACTACCCAATCTCCAGAATATGTATTATACAAATCAGGCAGACCTAAATCATGCCCAAACTCATGCGCAAAAACTCCGGTTTTACCGTACTCGGGGTCCATTGTGTATAGGTATACTCTTTTGCCGTCAACCAGCTGACCTCCGGGAATAACCCAGCTGTGGGACCATATGCTTGTATCTGGGGGGTAGCCTTCCTCCTGCCCATGACCGCTATGGATTATTATGACGTGATCCGCATAGCCATCACTATCCGTATCATAATCTGCAAAATTAACATTTGGATTTGCCAGCAGGATCGCCTCTCTTGTAAGCTCATAAATATAGACTGGCCAATTCGGCCCCGGTTGACCAGTATCTATATATCCATACCCATCAGTTGCGTAGTACTCCACTGGGTGACTGCTTGTATACCAGCCAAGCACAGTGCCTGTCAGGTTTAGCTTGCCATAGGATACTTCATTGTAATAACTCGTTAGGCTAAGTGGGTTGGATGCATTGAACAGCAAATTCTGAAAATACGCTGTATCATGGGACGGATCATGAGCCTGGTTAGTAAACTGTATGAGGATAACTACCACTTTATGGGTGCCTGTTGGCGGAGGAGCATATTGAGGCTGATCTTCCATAGACGCCCTTCTAGTTGTTGGAACAGGAATGTCACTTTCTATTGAAAGTTTGGAAGAGTCAATGGCTTTGAAAATGCTTTTATGTATACCTATTGATTGAGGTGACACATGACCGACTCTCAAATCAACGGACTGGTTCAAGAGTTCATTTTGTGTGACGTATGTCCACCATTCACCAGTTTTTTGGATAGCATAGCCAGTTTCAGTTTCATACCAGTATCCATTCTCATCGCCTCTTAGATAGCCCTTGAATGTTGTATTGTCTGGTTGTTGGAATTCATGTAGGATGGGTCTGGCTGGTACTGCGTAGCAGATACCTGATAACAAAAATATTGAAATGAGTATAGTCAGCTCAGTTAGTTTTCTCATATTGATACACCATCCTTTCTCCTTTACTAATCGAGACATTTGCTTGAATTATATCACCGACGGCAATTCCAGATAGATTTACATCTGTATTACTTGGACCCAGTGGCGGCATATCTACGGTAGTAGCTGATGTTCCCCATTGAAATACGAAATTGTTGATATCGCTTTTTTCCAATTTTATCGTGCCATCGCGTTTATCTGAATCATAAGAGATAAGGTCCAGAATCTCAAGCCTTGCGCTTTGCGTTTGAACATTCAAAACTCTCGCCCTAATAACTGCCGAATCAGTAAGTGGTTTTGGAGGTATGACTTCTGTTGAATCGTTAGATCCCGTAGTACTATTTGGGTTAATTGTATTTGGCGAAAGTGACTCTTTAGTAATACAGCCTGAAAAAAATAGGATTGCACAGACTAGTGAAACCAGCAAAACATTACAGGAAAATTTTTTCGTTTTAGACCACTTCCAACTTATCTTTCGTATATTTAGTAGCCTTGTTAGCTATGAGTATTATAATTTGTCTTTCTTCTTAAACTTATTGTTCCATGAGAGCCAAAAAATATTTTAATTATGGAAATTATTTTGCCTCGGACGCTGTTCAGCAGAAGCAGTCAGCGAACTCATTCAATTAATTACTTTCTTAGTAATTAATTTTACGGATTCCAAATAATATTTGAGGTTCTAGTATAAAAAAGTATTGTTAAGAAGGGCTTTGCTAAGAAAGTCTCGTTTGCTCATAAACTCCCTCATCTGCTCAAAAAGTCGGGGTTTAAGGCGAGTTCTTTAGCAAAGCCGTTAAGAAGAATAGTATTTTAAATGATTAATTCATTTTTATTAATGTGGTAAAACTAGAAGATTATTTTTATGGAGTAATTGTATATCTGATGAAAAAATGGTTATGCGTCCTCGCAAATCAGCGAGACGCACCGAGAGCCGATTTTCAGTCGTATGAGAATTACGGGTGGCGAACCGTTGGCCTCAACACCAGATACTCTAAGAAACTTTGAGGGGAATTTATTTGACAGAACAGTGGAGTTCTGGAAAGATTTTTTCAAAGAACTTAATTCCGGGATTAGTAAACTACTCTATGAACTTATCAATAACTTTCCCGCCACTTTGGTTGAGAATCAGTTTTATCAAGTAGTCTGCATTGAGTGAGCTCCATCTTACTACCCAAACCGAGGGGTATGTGGAGTTTGTTTTTGGCTCAAAGTAGTTATCGTAGAATGCAGCATCAACTCTGACATTTGAATAACCAAAGTTGTTCACAAACGAGTCAACTTCCGAAACATTGTTGAGTTTGTGCGAAGCAATAATCGCTTCCTCGGGCATGGTTATTTTGCAGACTGGTATATCCTTGCACCCAAGCAACTGGCAGTCTTGGGTTATGTTGTTCTGGTCCCTTGGGACAAAGCCGAATTTGGGGTATTCGTATACAACAATTGATAAATCCGGGCAGGGAGTGTTTGCTCCATAGATTACCTTTGAAGTCATCTTCCAGCTCCCATCCTGCGAAGCCACATTGAAAACATCTGTGGTAGACCCAGGGTACTGCACCTGCATGTGCTCCTTGACAAGCGCCACAGCTTTGTCCTGTGTCATCTGCTCGTTCGGCTGGGTACATCCAGAGAGTAGTAAGAATAGGGCAACTACTATGAAAGGATATTCTGGTCGCATACGCCTTCGGAGTAATAATCGGAGCCCTAGTATAAAAAGATAACGTCAGCTGGCAGTTGGGTTCGTAACTCTTCCTATGAATAGGATGTTACCGGTATCCCTCTGCTGTATGATGAAGATGAATGGGTGGTCTGCTCTGAATACCGGCTTTGGAGTTGCGGGTATGGCCGTCATAGCCATGATTACGGCAGTTGCTGCAGCTGCTTCTGTTCCAGTCTCATTCACCTCAATAAATGCCTGGTGTATGACATTGCTGATATACAGGTTTCTCGTTCCATCCATGCCGGAAAAGTCCGCTTCGTTTGGATCAAACGCCTTTTCGATTCCCATATTCTTTAGGGTGTCAACCATGAGGTACTTAGTCTCAAACTTAAATCTAGGCATATAAACACCGGCAAGCTCTGTTTCGCTTAGCATAGCCTTCAATTCATTTAAGTTGTCTGTAGTGAGTGACTGTTCAAGATCCTGCAGATTGTCTTCTTTTGGAAGAATTATGAGCATGGATACATCATCACCTTGGTAAGGCAGCTCAAGAATTTGAGTTTCGTTTGTTTCTGCGTAATTGAATCTCAGGGGAACTGACTCGCCATCAGATGTCTTCACATAGTCGCCGTCCAGAGACATCATCTTAACTTTTACGGTCTTTGTTGGGGTTACTCTAAAGTCTTGGTCAGTAGTATCGTTTAAAAACGGTATAAGCCAGTGCGCTTTGAAATAGACCGCGTTTGTAAGAACCAAACGAGTCAACTCGTCGATGGCTCCCGGCGGTATTATATCTTTAATTTTGTTGTTTGTCTGTCCCTCCACCCATTGGTTTATAGTCACGCGGGAGTTTTCGGTATCACCCTTAAAGTCGAGATTTGTCACATTTCCGCCGTAATATTCGTCTACTAAACTGAAATAATCGTCTAAGAACTTGTAATCCTTCTGCGCCCATAATGCATTTGCAGTGCTGAGGTTGTATTCTTTGTCTTTCTTGTTTATCTCATTGTAAACTCCTGCGAAACCTAGTCTTCGTGTATTATTATCCGGGGGGAAATGAAAAACAGCTTGCATTTCTTCTGCTGTTTGGCCTCTTGCACCCTCATAGGTCATTGCCAACGCAGTTGAGATGCTGTAGGGAGAGAATAACAGATTGTCATTCTGGAACTTGTACTGCGAGTAGAGGTCAAATGCAAACTGATTGTTAGCGTTTACTACATTGTTTACGGCTTCTGTGATTGTTGCGTTATTGGGAGATGAAGATGTATTTACGCATTTGAGTTTATCGCTATCCCAGCATCTTCCCTCTCCGCAATCGCAAGCTTTCACTTCATGGCTGTTGCTTGGGGAGCAACCGCAGGCTCCTATGAGGCAGGTATTCGGGAAATCACCAACCGAATTGCAGCATAGGTGAGTTGTAACATTTCCACCCCCCATCCTACATTGATTTTCGGTATACCAGCTTCTGTTAAACCCAATGCTCTCGCAGAACCCTTCGGACTGGCAGCTGATTGAACTGCAAGCCGCGCATGGCGGGCATACCACGCACTGGCTGGGGCATTTATCAACAGAATAATTCTGGCAGTTGGTTACATTTGGGCAGGGAGCAAATTCGCAATTTGGACCGACTCTCCCAACAGATGAGCCGTCAGGGCAAACCTTGGCTTCTTCCGTGCATGCTCTAGGTGGGTTTATCTGCGTGCATCCAGCCCACAAGAATAAAGTTGCAACAAACAATAGAACTATGAGAGTTTTTGTTTTCATGTTTATGGTATTATAAAAAGAACTTAAAAATGTTCCCAATTTGTTCGGTGAAAACCGATCAAAAATTATTTTTGAGCCTTTCAACTGCCTCTTTCCATGTTGGGACGTTCGTCTGCGCTCCATGCTTTTCAACTATGAATGAGGACACAGATGACGCAACTTTCGCGCACATTTTCAAATCCTCGCCTCTCAGAAATGCTGAAAGGAAGGCTGCCCTGAAAGAATCCCCTGCGCCTGTCGGGTCGACAAACCTAGCCTTCACTGCAGGCACATCAAAACTCCCATCTCTTGTGGTGACAGAACTGCCTTTTGCTCCTTTTGTCGTTATGATGTATTCAACAGGGAACGCGAAAAGCTCCTCCTTGCTTCTCATTCTAAGAAGCGTGAGAATTCTCCGCATCTCAAACTCATTGCATGTGAGGAACTTTGTGTTTTTTAGGACTCCTTCAAGCTCTTTCTTTCCATAGGCAATTATGTCATAGCCCGGGTCGAAAGAAACCCCGGGATATTTTTTGGCTATCCTCATGCTGAAATCAGGGTCGCCATTCGCCAGGTGCACAATATCGTTTTTCCCCATTTTCAATTTTGGGACTGGTGCCCTGTGGAAAAGCTCGGCAACTCCCCAGTAGAAGAATGACATCTGCCTATGCCTGGAGTCATTGAACATGAATGCCCTTGGGGTTTGGCCACCTTTCACGATTTTCAGGTGAATTAGATCAACCTTGTTGAGCCTGAGATGTCTTTCATAGCCAGAACCTCTGAAATCCCCGCCAACGAACGAGATTAGAGATGTCTTCTGACCAAGCTTCGAGCATACAGCTGAAAAATTTCCTGCAGCCCCTCCAAAAAGCTCGAAGTATCTTTTTATGTATGTGGTGGAGTTCGGCTTTGGAAATTCCTTCACTTCGCCTATGTTATCATAGACAACCTGTCCGACAGAGTATATCATTCCACCACCTCATACTCCAGCTTCTCGCCATTGTTGCTGTAGACCCCTATATTGTTTTCGGTAAATGGGTATGCAACTATTATGTGCACGCCACCGGTTTTTGAGAATGAGAGAAGGTCACCCGCTGACGGTCTTGCATTTGGAGTGGGATGGGAATGGACGCTCCCCACATATTTTACAGTGTAGGGCACCATGTAGTGGTCAATGGATGAAAAACCTCTACCGTAAGTGGACCTTGGGAGCAGAAGCACCTCTGATATTTCCTTTTTCTCGTTTTCCCTTAGAAGCCCTATGAACTCCCGAGGGTACATATTCCTGGCTAGGTTAAGCATGAATTCCAGAGCGACTCTCTTTATCCTAAGCATAGTACCATTTAATATTAAAAAGTAGGTTATTTAAAATCTCATAAGTGATGGGATGGGCATTCTGATCAAGAATGTCAGCATACTGACACAAAACAGCAGGAGGGAAATCCTCAGGGACGTTGATATACTTACAGAGGGTAATAGAATAGAAAAAATAGGCAAAAATGTAAGGGAGAGGGCAGAATTCAAGATAGACGGAAGGGGGAAACTTGCCGTTCCTGGTTTGGTAAACACCCACAGCCATGTAGCAATGACACTCTTCAGGGGATATGCTGATGACATGAGATTCTGGGAGGCATGGCCGGAGAGGATATGGCCGAAAGAGAAGAAGTTGAAAGCAGAGCATGTATACTGGGGCGCTATGCTCGGATGCATGGAGATGATCAGGAGCGGCACAACATGCTTTATGGATAACTATTTTTTCATGGAGGAGGTTGCAAAGGCAGTAAAGGAGATAGGAATTCGAGCTAATCTTGCCTATGGCATGATAGATTTGGATGACGCAGGAAAAAGAAAAAAGGAGTTGGAGATTGGAGAGGGGTTTGTCAAAGACTTCAATGGCAAAGCAGATGGCAGGATAACGTGTTCATTCAGTCCCCACGCCCCCTACACCTGCTCCAGGGAACTGCTGCTCAAGTCAAAGGAGCTTGCAGAGAAACATGATGTCTTGCTGCAGATTCATGTTTCAGAGACAAGGAAGGAGGTTTTCGATTCACTTAAAAAGTTTGGCAAGAGGCCTGTTGAATACCTGGATTCAATCGGATTTCTCGGCAGGAGGGTTATGGCTGCTCACTGCGTATGGATTACAAAAAGGGAAGTGAGGATGCTGGGGGAGAAAGGAACTAGAGTATCGTATAACCCAGTGAGCAACATGATGCTCGCTTCCGGTGGAGTGGCACCAATACCGCAGATGCTTGAGAGCAAGATCTGTATAACATTTGGGACTGATGGAGCAGTGTCTAATAACTCCCTGAATATGCTTGAAACGATGAAAGTGGGGGCATTGCTCCAGAAAGCGCATCATTGGGATGCAAGGGTGCTTAATGCACAGCAGGCAGTGGACTTTGCAACCTGCAATGGAGCTGCAGCACTTTGCATGAACAGCGGCAGCATAGTGGAGGGGAAGCTCTCGGATATGTCCCTCATGGAACTTAAATCCCCGAACCTGCTCCCGGAAAACAACCTTGTCTCAAATCTGGTTTACTCTTCTAACCCATCAAACATATCTGACATGATAATAGATGGAAAGCTTGTTATGGAAAACAGAAAGATTCTGACAATTGATGAAGAGAAAGTTTTTGAAAATGTGGAGAAAGTTGCTGAGAAACTTACGCGCGATTAGAACTTCCTGTAAGTTTAGCGTCCGTTATCTTGAATATCCCCCTAACTCCATCCCATCTCTTCTCGCTTTTTAATATTTTCAATCTCTTTTTGAACATTGGGGAATGAAGGACAAATGTTTCCATCTCTCCTCCTTCTCCAGCAATTGATATGCCGTATCTGTCCCTGAGTTTCAGCAGTTCTTTTATGCATTCATCGTCTATCCTTCTCCCAAGCCAGCTCTCGTCAAACCCTTCTGCAGAAACAGAAGTTATGATTACCTCAAAACCTGCATCTAGCATGTCCTTCAAAAGCATCTCTCCATCCTTATGCCAGAGGGGGGAGAAGCTCCTTAAACCCAGCTCCTCGCATATCATATCCACCTTCTCTTTCTGGTACTCACTGCCTAACGCTCCAGTCACCACCCCATCAACCTTAACGCTCTGAATAAGGGATTTTAAGTCATCAAGTTCCGAGTCCTTCTCACCTGAGCTTTTCTGCATGATAAGCGGAAGACCCATTGCCTCTGCCTGCAGCGGAGTCCACTCGACATTGGGGCGGTGAAACATGTAGGAGGAATCGGAAGCCGGAAGCATCGTTAGCAGAACTTTGGCTTCCCATCCAAACGAGTTTGCAGTCCACAGAGCATATACACTATCCTTACCACCACTGAAAAGCAGAGCGACTTCCATCAGAACGCCTATAGTCTGACAATATCCATCATTTTTTTGATCAGGACTGAGGATTTGTTCAGCTTGGGGTTGAAGCTCTTTCTTATTCTGACCACTTTGGTCTTTACTCCCATCTCCTTAAGTTTCTTCTTCAGAATATCCTCATCTTGCTTCTGGTCGTAACCAAGGGCAATAACATCTGGTTTTATCTTTTTGATAATCCGGTACTTGTCCCCTGTGCTTCCGAGTATGGCAGAGTCAACAAACTTCAGGGATTCGACAAGCTTCCTCCTTGACTCCTCATCAAGAACAGACTCGCGCTTTTTGAATTTCCTTATGGTTGAGTCTCTTGCAACTATAACTATCAGCTTATCGCCAAGCTTCTTTGCGTTTTTCAGGTACGTGTAGTGACCCATGTGGAGTATGTCGAAACATCCGAAAGCCATCACTTTTCTCATCTGATCACCTTAGGGGTAAACCCTGTTGATTGTCCTCGGGAACGGCACTGCATCTCTGATATGATCCAGGTTGAGAACCCACTTGAGCAGCCTTTCTATGCCCAGCCCGAAACCAGAATGCGGAACGGAGCCATATTTCCTCAAATCAATGTACCACTGGTAGCTTTTCACATCAAGCTTCTCCTCCTTTATCCTTTTCATGAGTTCATCGTACTCCCAAATTCTCTCAGAGCCCCCGGCAAGCTCTCCATGCCCGTTTGGAGCCTGCATATCTGCATTCAAAACAGTTTTGGGGTTCTCCGGGTTGACTTTCATGTAGAATGCCCTGCCTCCCTTGGGATAGTTGTATATGAACATCGGTTTTTCTATGCCTGACGTGAGAATTTCCTCATCCTCTGTGCCAAAGTCATCTCCCCATGTCTTCTTGATTCCTTTCTTCACAAGGAAATCAATTGCATCATCATAGCTAATTCTTTTGAATGGAGGAGAAACCTTTGCAAGAGTCTCTGGCTTCACCTTGAAGAATTCCAGTAAATCCGCATGGTTCTTAGCGAGCTTCTGGCATGCATAGGAGACGAGCTCCTCCTGCAGCTTCATGTTATCCTCATTGTGGTAGAATGCCTCCTCTGCCTCCAGATGCCAGTATTCGGCAAGGTGCTTCACAGTTCTGCTCTTTTCTGCTCGGAAGGAGGGGGCTAGAACGAATATCTTTTCAAGCGCAGTTATGAACACCTCGTTGTACAGCTGAGCACTTTGTGAAAGGTACGCAGTGTCATCGAAATACTTGAACTCAAAAAGAGTTGAGCCACCCTCGCAGCCTGCCTGTGTTATTATTGGCGGTGCAACCTCCCAGAAACCCTGAGAAAAGAAGTATTCCCTGAGGTAGTTGACAAGGTATTGCCTCACTTTCATTATGTTTGTGAGCTTCTGTGAGCGCAGCCAGAGGTGCCTCAAATCAAGCAGCAGCTCAGTGCTCTGATGCTCTGTTATTGGGAAAGGTTCTGAAAAGCTTATTACGGAGAACTCGGTAACCTGCAGTTCGTATCCTCCGGGGGCTCTCCCGTCCTCTTTCACAACTCCTTTTGCTGTAACTGCCGATTCTATGAGGGCTTTATCAGCGTCATGGTATGCCTTTTCAGGAACATTCTCCTTCTTAATCGCAACCTGCATTGTTCCGGTTGAATCTCTCAGAACAAGGAACTGCACTCCGCCGCTTGACCTCTTCCTGTAAATCCATCCCCTAACAGAGACGTCCCTGCCGACGTATTTCCCTGAGAGTATTTTTCCTATCTGGGTGAACTCAGTCATGCAAATCACCTATCTCATTAATTACCAATCCGACTGCCTCCTCAAGCTTCTCAGCCTTTCCTGCACCGCTCATGAAATACTCCTTTCCTCCACCTTTTCCTTCCATAACTCTGAATGCCTTTTCCGCTATTGAATTCAAATCAACGTTCATTTTCTGATTCTTTGCTATGAGGAGGAAGCCCTTCTCCCCCTTGTTTCCAAGTATAACTAACACATTCTCTTCTTTTATTAATTCCCCCGCTTTGTCCATAAGCTTTTTGGCATCCATACCCGAGAAGATTTTTGAGTATATCTTAATTCCGCCTTTTTGAGTGGGTTCCAGCTTGCTGAGAAGCGCCTCGTTCAACTCCTTGAGCTGCTCCGAAAGCGTGAGGTTCTCCTGCTTGAGCTTATCGGCAGTCCTCTCAAGCAGCTCGGGGTAGGTTTGGAGAATGGAAGATGCACTCATGCCTATCTTCTTCATATCCAAAAGAAAATCTCTTGCCTTATCACCGAACTCAAACTCCAGAGTATGCTCATTTCCCTCTTTGGTAATGCGTGTAACAGCGAGAAGACCTATTTCATTTGTGCTTAGAACGTGAACTCCGGAGCATGCGGACTTGTCAAATCCCTCAATTTCAACAACACGCACCTCGTTTCCCTTTATCCTATCAAGCTTGATTCGGAAATCTCCCTTCGCAGCTTCCTCCTTCTTCATCCAGCGCACTATTACCCGTCTTCCCTCTTTGATAACCTGGTTTGCGAGCTTCTCCGCTTCTGCAAGCCTTGCAAAGTCTATTTGCTCAGGGCTCCGTATGAAAAGCGCATGCCTTCCGACATCTATGTTGTCTTTCACAACGTACAAGTCTTTGAAGAACCTTGAAAGGCACTGGAAGAACATGTGCTGCGCAGTGTGAGCCCTCATAAGCTCGTATCGTCTATCCCAGTCAATCCTGCACTGCACTCCCTCCCCCTGTTCTATTACTCCATTGAGGGAGCATAGGTGCACCACGATATTTTTTTCCATCCTTGTCTCAACAACCTTGGCAGAACCTTTCTTTCCCACAATAATTCCAGTATCGTGGCTCTGCCCACCACCGCCAGGGAAGAATGCTGTCTTCTCAAGCACGATGAGCGCATGGGAATTGGAATAGGAAACCGAGTTAACCTTGGAAGTGAAGGACTTGAGGTATGGGTCCTCGTAGTAAAGTTCCATATCTGTCCCTTTCAGATTAGATCATTGATGAAGAATTCCCTTTTTGTTAGATAAGAATCAACAAACTCATTGAAGCTCTCTTTCAGAATATCCTCATCAACAAGCACGTATCCCTTCTTTATAGTTTTTGATATATGGGATGGGATGGCATAGCTGCCAGGGTTTTTAATTATTTTTTTGATGAGCACAATTGCATCGGTTATATCCCTGCGCTCCACTGCAACCACCTTATCCCCCTCAATCCTGGGTCCTTCTACGGCATTCCTGTGCTTCCTTATGAAGCTCCCCACATCCTTCTCATAGGTCACCGCAGGGCCTATGGCTTTTCTGATAGCGGGAAGCTGGTAGGTGGACAGCTCGAGGAGTACCACACACCTCTTGTTCTCGTCGCTCCAGAAGTCATAGCCGAAAAGCTTGAATTCGGAGAGCTCAAGATGCTTTGCAATGCTGCCTGCTGCTTTCCTGAGCTGGGGCCAGAGTATGTCAGGCACAACTTTCGGAGCGGGAAATACCAGCGCAACGAACTTTGTCCCCCTGCTCATCATCTTCTCTGAAAGCTCCTTCTTCGAGAACTCCTTATCCTCTGAAAAGAAGAATCCCTTGCTTGGTTTTCTCAGGAATGCTCTTGATGCAAGTATGAATTTTGAGAGGGATACCGGGGAAACTGCTGCTGCAACATTTCTGTTCTTATCAACCGGGTCTATGACAATGAGGGGAGCATTGAACTTCTCCCTTATCTCTTTCTCACTGTGGTATCCTTCAATATCAATGACAGGCCTGCTCCAGTTTGAAGAATGCTTGAGGAGCTCGATAAGGGAGCCATAATGCACGATGAATAATTCACCGAGGTAACCTGAGAAGCCTTCAACCCTCAGCTCTGCACCGTAAACTCCAAGCCTTTTCAGGAATTGTTTGAGCAATCTCACCTCATCGCATTTCTTTTCGTCAAGTTTTGAGAGTATGTATTTCTTGTGCAGAGGTGACCTGTCAACTGCAGATGCTCTCTCGTTTATGTTGGTTATCCTGAAGGAAGGAACTAGCTCAATGGTGCATCCCTCCACTTCTGCTTTTAGATACGGATGCTCAGCGTAGCCAATCTGCCAGGGATGGGGGGAAACTGCTTTCTTTGCATATGCCAATCCTTTCGTTACCAACTCACTCTTTGCAGTTCCTTTTGGGAAAAGCATGAACATGTCGACATCTCTGTCATTCCTCAAATCGGTGTTCTTGGCTATAGAGCCGACTATCTCGATCTCAACATTCTTTGGCATAACTCTTCTCAGTCTTGATTTCACCCACTCCGCGATGCTCATCTCCCACTCCTTCTCCTCAGGGGTGGGCTTTATCCTCTCAAGAACCTCGCTCAGAAGTTTTTCCATGATACCATTTCGAAGGTTGTTTTAAAATATACTGCATATCATGAAGTGATGAGGCAGTCTTAAGTAATCTCATTTTAATGTCTTTCTACAAAATAAACTCATGGGTGGTGAAAGAAAGCTTGCCTCTGGCAAACTCCCGGAAATGGCTTTCTATTCAATTGTTATTCTATTCTTCCTGCTGCTAGTATTCGCACCAACTCTTTACATCGCATTGAGAGGCTGTCCTGACTCCAATGCAGTCTGCTTCCCACCGATATACCTCAGTAAAGAGATGGGTGATGCCCTCTTCAACTCCTTCTCCATAGCATTCATCGCAGTAGTGCTTGACATAATATTCGGAATTCCGATTGCGTGGGTTATAGCTAGGTACAAAACAAACCTTAAAGTCTACCTGAACTTTCTTGTGGATATGCCTCTAATAATGCCGACAGCTGCGCTTGGTTTCTCAGTCGCCCTATTCTGGGGTGGGGAGGGAATTGGATTGCTCAGCAAGGGCTTCTGGATGATACTTGCCGTGCACGTGGCTTTCACCTACCCGTATATTGTGAGGACGCTTTCTGCTGCGATCGAGGAAGTAGATATAACCTACGAGATGGCATCGAGGACTCTTGGAGCAAGTCCGCTGACTGCTTTCAGGACAGTCACGCTTCCGCTTTTCAAGTCTGGCTTGCTCATTGCAGCTCTGCTGGCGTTCACAAGAAGCCTCAGCGAGACAGGAGCGACTATGATGGCGGTTGGCACTGGGCAGTTCTTCGCAGCAACAGCACCTACCCAGACGCTTCTTTACAAAAACAACGGCGATATTGCATCCGCCGTATCTCTCAGTATAATACTCATCGCGATATCAACCATACTCTTAGCAGTAGTCAGGTATCTCTCGAACAAATTCGGCATTCCCATGCTGAAAGTTTATCCATCGCTTGAGAAATCGATAAACAGCCTCAAGCTGGAGAAGAATATATTCGCTTCTGCATTCTTCATAGCCATTATACTCTTTCCATCATTCTACCTGCTCAAATTCGTTTCGTATTCACCTGGCGAATTTGGAGACATTATGAACGCCATCGGAATATCCTTCTCCATAGCCTTTGTAGCCACGGTAGTCAATCTCGTCTTTGGAGTAGGAATGGCTCTGCTGATAGGCAGGAACAGATTCGGGCTTGGACCGCTTTTTGAATTCCTTACCGACATGGTTATGGTGATGCCAACTGTTGCTCTGGGGCTCTCGCTGGGAATGTTCTGGAATCTGTTTAAGATGAATGAGCTCCTTGTCTTGGCAATGGTTCACATGAGCTTCTCCTACCCGTATATAGTGAAGCCTGTGGCGGCGTCAATAAGGGATTTGGATAAGAACCTGGAAGATGCAGCAAGAGTTCTGGGGGCGACTCCGTTCAAGGTTTTCAGAACTATAACGCTCCCTCTCATAATGCCAAGCATATTGGCGGGTGCAGTAATGGCATTTATGAGGAGTTTGAGTGAGACCGGCGCAACACTGGCAGTCTCAAAAACATTTAAAACAATCCCCGTGCTAATAGTAGGATTTGTAAACGCGAGCAAATACGGCGATGCGGCATTTGCGTCTGCTCTGCTGCTCGGTGTTTCGTTCATCGCAGCATTTCTCCTGAGGAGGAAGTGAGTCAATGCCTAATGTGAAAGTAGTGGGTGTTTCAAAGTTCTTTGGAAACATAAGGGCACTTGAGAACATAAACGTTGAGATAAATGATGGGGAGTATGTGGTGCTGCTTGGGCCGAGCGGATGCGGCAAGACTACTCTGTTGAAGATTATTGCAGGTATGTGGGAGCCGACAGCTGGAAAGGTCTACATCAATGGAAATGACGTCACAGATCTTCCGCCAGAGGATAGGAACATTGGCTTTGTCTTCCAGAACTATGCCTTATTTCCCCATCTCAATGTTTTTGACAACACGATATACGGACCAGTGGTAAGGGGAAAGGACTCTGAGGAGAGCAGGAAGAATGCAAAAGAGATGCTAAACCTTGTAAGGCTGGCCGCGAGGCATGACGCCTTTCCTGCCGAGCTCTCGGGAGGGATGCAACAGAGGCTCGCAGTTGCAAGAGCGCTCACAACAGGCTCAAGCTTGCTGTTTCTGGATGAGCCGCTCTCTGCCCTTGATGCCAAGATAGGTGCAGAGCTTAGGAGCGAGATGAGGAAGATGATAAAGGATCTGAAGCTCACTGCAATCCATGTCACGCACAACCAGGAGGAGGCTATGGAAGTTGCAGATAAAATAGTCGTGATGAGGAGGGGAGGGGTGGAGCAGGTGGGCTCTCCCAAGGAGATTTACAGAAATCCTGCAAACCTATTCGTGGCGCACTTCCTTGGCGATGCGAACTTTATAAAGGTGGCAGCTTCTGATTATGGAACATGTTGCAAATTAAAAATGCTAAATTGGGAGATGTAAGTCCCGAAGGTCAAGTCCGGAGCGTATGTTGCTGTCGTTAGACCTGAGAAAGTGGAGGTAGGAGATGGCGGAGCCGAGGGGTTTGTAAAGAATTTCAGGTTTCTTGGGGGGTTATCCTATGTTGAGGTGGGAATCAGGGATGAGTCTGTCATCTCAAGGTTCCCCAGCGGAAGAGAATATGAATTGGGCGAGAAGGTCTGCGTGTGCTTCAAGCCCGAGGATGTTAAACTGTTTAAGTATCCCGACGAGGGACTGAAGGAGGCGTTGAGAATTGACTAGCATATCTGAATGGTTTGGTGAGAGAAGGGAGGAGAAGGTCCTCGAGATGTTCAAGAGAGAGTTCGAGCTTGGCAGAAAATCCATAGAAGAGCTTGTGAATATGGTTGAGAAGGGGGGACGGAAGTTTGACAGAATAAAGATGTTTGAGAAGGAGGCTGATGGGGTACGAAGGGATATAATGGAACAGCTTGCGAAGGGTGAGCTTGCAAGGCAGGATAAGGAGGATCTCATGCACCTTGCAAAAGAGGCGGATTCAATAAACGACTGGGTATACACCTCGAGCAAGAACCTTGCCGTCATAGGGAAACTGAGGGAATCTGAGAAGAGGCTTATAGCCGAAATGTGCAAGAACGACAAGGAGGCAATCGAGAAGCTCAATGAATGCATTGACAGGATAATCTCTGGGGAAAAGGAAATGGCTATGGAGCTTGCCCATAAGGTAGAGAGGTTAGAGGAGGCAGTGGACGACCAGTACTACTCTTCTCAGAAAGTGCTGCTGAAGGAGAACAGACCCGGTGCAGAGGCAATTCTGGTGTATGCACTCTTCCAGTCCGTTGAGAACATAGCAGATGCTTGCGAGGACACAGCAGACCAGATAAGACTGATACTTGTGAAGTTCTGGTGAACGGATAGTGGTGTGTAGGATATTCGAACCAGCGTTAGAACCCGCTAGTGATCTTTAGGAGCTTGACTAATCCAAATCTTTTTTTGGGAGACCATTGATTCCCAAGGCGCTGCCTAAACATCCCACCATATATTCTAGCATTTGGTCCCAATCTTAATCTTTTGGCTAATTCTTCAAGGTGTTCAAAGAATTCTTTTTCTGCTTTTTTATTTATTCCAAAGTCTTTCCCGACGTAGAAGTAAATGTCCCCCTTTTTGTCGACAAACCCCCTTATTATTTCGTTCATTGAATTGGCGTTTTTAATCCAAGCTCTTTTTCTAAACCAATCAATATGTGAATAAGGCGAGTTTGGGCGTGCAATAAAAAGCTTGCCGTTTCTTATGCAGAACATTCTTCGACCTTTATGGTAGTCTCCCACCCTTCCCATTTTACTCGCCTTGTTTTATCGACCTGTTTAATAGGTTAATGCGGGGGGAGGGATTTGAACCCACGTAGCACCTAAGTGCACAGGATCTTAAGTTTGACAGGCTTATAGCCACCTGCCCTTTAGACCTGGCTCAGGCACCCCCGCGCGTAGAATGTTTTGAAAAAGGGAGAATTTAAAATCAACCGTACATCGGCCCTATCTCCTCTACCTTCTTGTAGTTGCTGTGCGCATCCCTTGCCTTGTACATGATCTCCTTCATCCTTCCCTCTATGTTCACCGATTCGCAGACGAGCTCCTCTGTGCTTACTTTTACGTTTATTAACTTCTTCAGTGCTTCTATGACTAGAGCTGCTGCTTTCGGGTCCAGAAATTCGGGTTTGGAGTCTGCAAGTAATGAGACTGCCGGGAATTTCCTTGAGTAGCAGTCAGCAAGAAGCACACCGCTTACGCCCGTAGTTGCGCCTTCCTTTATTGTTTTTATTCCATTTGCCTCAAGCTGCTCAACAAGTTTTGGGGTGCTGGCTATCCCGAATACTACGTCCCCTTGGTCTTTTAGGACTATGCCGCCTAGGGAGATTATCTCCTTAACCTCTCTCTCTATGCACCAGTCAAGTATTTTCTCCGAAAGGTCGTGAATGCTTTGAAGGGGTATGATGAATTCAGAGAAAAGCACAAGCAGATTGTTCTTCTGAGATTTGTATATTCTTGCTGGATGAAGTGGAATTTTATTGTGAACCGCGGCTATGGGAGGAAACTTCTCGGAAGTTATGTGGCCCAGCAGATCCATTTTGAGCTTCTCAACTAGATAGCTGGATGCTATTGTTCCGACAAGCCCTATGCCTGGGAAACCCTCAACAAGTATGGGCTTCTTCAAATCGAACTCCGAAGTTTCAATGATTTTGACTGGCATAAGGAGTTTATGTTACTGATCTAAATATATACCTTCTTGAGCAGCCTGTCACCAACGCGTATTTTTCTCCTTTTAGCCCCACCTGCCCCCATCTCAAGTATGTATCTAGCAGGCTTAGCAGGTGTTATTTTTAATGCGAATGGCTTTATGCGCTCCCTGATGTCCACAACAACTCCTTTTGAGTTTAGGAAAACTGCATCAAAGGGAAAGAATACAAAAAGGGAGTGGATTGAGCTGAGTTCTGCTGATTCCGAGGGCATAATGAAGAGCAGTGGTTTTGAAATACTGCTTCTGAACATCAGCCCCCTCGCCCTCTTGAAAAATGTGTCAGCAAGCTCGAGCTCATCTTCCAAATCGCCTTTTCCTCGTCTCATAGTACTCAACCGCCTCTTTCAAATCCTGCTCTGAAAAATCAGGCCAGAGTTTTGGGCAGAAGTATAACTCGCTGTATGATGTCTGCCAAGGCATTAAGCCTGAGATTCTCTGCTCACCAGAGGTGCGTATAACCAAATCCGGGTCGGGCAGGTCCTTGGTGTACAGGTAGTTTGCAAATGTCTCCTCAGTCACAGATTCAATCCTGCCCTTCTTGAAGTCTTCCAGTATTGAATTGCAGGCGTCCACTATCTCCTGCTTGCCGCCATAGGCGAGCAGAATATTGACGAAATAACGGTCATATTTCTCTGTTTCCTTCTCAAACTGCTCAATTTTTTCCCTAACTTTCTTGGGAAGCAGCTCCTTCCTGCCAAGAACTCTTACTCGTATCTTGTTCTGGTGGACTTCTTCTCTGTTGATCTCGTCTATCTTAGTCTCAAAGAGTTTCATAAGAAGTTCAATCTCACTCTTGTCCCTGTCAAAGTTCTCTATGGAGAAGCCCCAGAAGGTCACCATGCGTATATCCAGGTCTCTGCACCATTCTATTACCTTCCTGAGCTTGTCTATGCCTCTTCTATGGCCTTCTATTAGAGGAAGCCCATGCTGCTTCGCCCATCTCCTGTTCCCATCAGGTATTATTGCTAAATGCTTAGGAACGTTTTCCATCAGGTAGGTATGAGACTTCAGGATTTATATACGTGATTTATACGTAATATTGCTGTATACTATGGAAAAAAGCACTTTTGCAGTATTTCTGTTTCTTTTACTGCTGAATGTCATCATCGCGCTCTCACAACCCTTGGCAATTTTTGTTGATGAGGGGCAGTATCTCTTAATATCAAAGAAAATGATAGAAGGCTGGGTGCCCTACAGAGACATAGTTGAAAACAAACCAATCGGAATGTACATCTCCCTAATCCCGGCAGTTCTCTTGTGCGGGAATGATTTTGTAAAGCTGAGGTTATACGGTGCTCTGATTGTGGGAGTTACATCTTTCCTTGTGTTCTTAATCGGCAGTAAGACAACGGGCAGAGCTGCCGGCCTTCTTGCGGCTTTGATTTTTATATGCATAGCAGCATTTCCAAGTTTGTATGGTTACAACCTGATAACTGAGCCAGTTGTGAACCTCTTCGTAGTCGCGCTTTTCTATGTTCTTCTTAAAGAGAAACTTAACTCCGAGAGGGCTCTGCTAATTGGAATCCTTACGGCAGCGGCATGCTCGGTAAGGCAGACATCAGTATTTGTTTTCCTGCCCCTAGCATTTGCTTTCCTCTATTACAACGGGAAAACCGATAAAAAAAGAATTCTACTGTCCTTCTTGGCTGGGGGGGCTGTGATCACCATACCGATTCTGCTTTACCTGACCCTGAACTCTGCGCTTGGTGATGCGTTTTACTGGACTTTCTTACACCTGATTAGATTGGGGGGCTCCGACACTGAGAGCAAGCTCCAAACAGTTGGCGCGTATTCCCTCCTCTTCCTTCCGTTCGTCCTAGCTTCCTTTCTAAGTCTACTTGAGCTTTCTAAAGAGAAGAAGGTAGTCTGGCTGTGGCTCTTGGGCTCTCTCATTCTTGTGCAGGTGGGGTATGCATGGTCCCACAACTATATTCTCCTTGCGCCTCCCTTTTCGATACTTGCCGCAGATGGCATAGCGGGAGCAGTTAGGAAAGGAAGGAATGAGTTTGTAAAAACCTTCCTGAGAGGAGTCCGCATAGCTCTCTTTTTAACTATGCTACTTGTATTTTTAGAATTCAATATTATAAGAGAAAGTAAGTACTATCCCTCATGGCAGGAGCAGAAACAGATAAGTGATTTCATAGCAAACCACACCAATAGAAGTGAGGGGATTTTCGTATTCAGGAATAATGCGGAAATCTACTACCTTTCCGATAGAGAGCCAGTGGGCAGGATGAGTTTCTTCTTCGGGGGCTATTTTGAGATGATGGATGAGAAGGAACTGAAGGAATTTGTATTCGGACCTCTTGAGGAGAAAAAGCCCAGATATTTCGTGTTCAACGCAGCAGACTTCGCTGCTTATAGGGATTTCAAGAATTCAAACGCAGTGAGGGATTACATGCTAGAGAACTATGTTTATGTGACAGGTGCAGGGCCTCTTGAGGTTTATGAGAGGAAGTACTAGATTTTCTCGCATGCAAATATCATCACGCAGCCAAATATGGCTCGGCCTCTGCTTCTTATGCGGAATCCATTCCTCTCAAGCATTTCCTCAATCTTAGCCTCGTTGTATTCCCTCAAATGTTTCTCCCTCCACCTCCTCCCAACAGTGGCTGTCCAGAGCCCCCAACCCAATCTCCATGTCAGCATGCTCGAGTCCGGGATGCTGAGTACAAGAATTCCTTGAGGCTTCAGCAGCCTGCTGGCTTCAGAGAGCAGGGCATCCTCATCCTCCACATGGTCAAGAAGCTCAAGGGCGGAGATGACTTCAAAAGATGACGAGGGTATGTCAATCCTGCTGGCATCCCCGCATATGAGTTTTGCGCGGCTTAGGATTTTTCGGGCATAGCGAATGTTCTCGTCAGAAAGATCCACCCCAACTAGCCTAATGCTATGGTGAGTTCTCTCAACTGCAGCCAGAAAATGCCCTTCGCCGCATCCCATGTCCAGCAGAGATTTTGCCTTACCCGGTATCATGAGGAGGGGCAGTTTCAGCCTGTCCCCTAGAGCCCCTCTAGAAATTGGGTTTGAGAGCGCTCCCTGTGGGACAGCTGCCTGGCTCACTAGTACCGCCTCAGTCTCAAGCGGATTACTGTGAGGGCGTATTTTAGCTGCTCTGAAAAACCAAGCTTGGAGCTGCCACCCTCCCTATCGTGGAATGTGATGGGAACCTCTTTTATACTGAGCCCGGCTCTCTCCGCCCTGAAGACAACTTCCATCAGAATCGAGTATCCGCTTGATGTCAGCTCATCGAATTTTATAATGCGCAGAGCATCCCTTGTATATGCTCTGTATCCTGTCGTGAGGTCATTGGTTTTCAGGCCAAGCACTAGCTTCGCAAATAGGCCCGCTGTCCTGCTCATGATTCTTCTGTAGATGCTCCATTTATCTATCGCCCCTCCCTTGACATAGCGGGAGCCTATCACAATGTCATTTCCTTTTCCAATCTCCTCCACCATGAGTGGTATTATGCTGGGGTCATGGGAGAAGTCGGCATCCATTGTAACGACAATCCGCCCCCTTGTGCTTTCAACCCCCTCCTTGTATGCTGAACCGATTCCAAGCTTAGCCCTCCTTGCTATCAGCCTGGTGTGAGTCTTGCTGGCAATTTTCTTAACAACTTCTCCTGTTCCATCTGGGGAGTTGTCATCCACAACCACTATCTCGTATCCCACACCGGCTTTTTCCATAGCTGCGCTTATCCGATTGAGCAGTTTTCGTATGTTATCCCGCTCGTTGTAGGTAGGTATTACCACACTAACGGTTGTTTTCATATTCATCATCCAAGTGGTATTATGCTAGCGAATGTCCTTATCCGAAATGCTTGAAGGGGAAACTTAGATTTTGCCGAATCAAGGATTGCCATGGGGCTGTCCATGTCCCCATGCTCTGCAAGGAATTTTTCCATGCCGAATTTCTTCGCTATAGTGAAGTAGCTGTCAATCTGCCGGTCAGTAAGGGAATTGTAGAGCTCCCTGAGCTTCTTGTGCAGCATGAGGTCATCTCCAAATCTTTTCTTCCAGCTCCGCTCGTACTCGCTCGAATCCTCCTTCTCGATTATTCTTGGTGCAAGACTTCCTGCAAGCTTTGCACAGTTACCACCGAATACAATTCCTCCCCCTGTCGTTGCCTTGACCTGACCCGCCGCATCACCCACTAGGAGCACATTTCCACTTGCAGTTTTATCTCTAGTTGAAAGGGGAATGATTGCACTCAGCCTGTTTTTACTCTTTGATTTTTTAAGAATTTTTGAAACGACTGGGTGTTTCTTGGTGAAAATGTCAAAGTAATGCTTAACACTCCTGTCGTATCCATGGCGCACATCCCTGAAAACCCCAAGCCCAACTCTTGCTTCTGATTCATTGAGAGGAATCGCCCATCCGAAAAAGCCCGGGAATAGCATGTTTGAAAGAAAAATGCTGACCAAATTCTTGTCTTCTATGGCTGCATTCTGGAAATCTGCCTGGTAGCAGAATGCGAATTCATTTATTTTGGGAAAACCAAACCACGCTGCAACCTGCGAGAGCGCACCATCAGCGCCTATAATGAGATTTGATTTCAAATCTGTTCTTCGTGCCCTTTTCTTCAGAAATATTTTCGCACCCTGCTCTTCTGCATCGTCAGCGCATGTTTTATCAAATCGCACTCTATCAATTGCAAATGCCTTGATGTCCTTTGCAATAACGTTCATTTCATTCAGGGAGGGCGAGTAGATCCTAGTCCCGCGGAATTCATTCAGAATCGATTTTTTGTAGTCTACCCCGAGCATATCAAGGCCTTTTTTTGAGATGAGCCCGGAGCATTTTAGGCGTGAGCCAATACTCCCATGCTCTTCGAATATAGTAACATTCAAGTTCCTCTTGGCAGCTTCCATGGCCGCCAAGCAGCCTGTTGGTCCACCGCCAATCACTCTGACATCGTCCATAACAGCATCTCGCAATATTTCCGTTATTTAAATCTTTACTTATATACTATTAAAAAGCTATAAAAGTGATCACTTGAGCGGAGAGATTGCATTCCTTAGGACGGCAGTGCCAGTATTCTTGTCAATCTTTGTACCCGGATTTCTGTTAGCCTTGGCGTTGTTGAGAAAAACCAAGATATCCCTTGCGGAGATTGCAGCTTTCGGCTTCGTGATAGGTCTGATAGTCCCACCGATTCTACTTTTTGTATATTCCCTCTTTGGAGTACTTTACTCTCCCCAGCTTGCAGTGGGAAACATCATCTTTGTGACAATCGTGGGCTTTCTCCTCTGCGCAAAGGAGAAGGTGCTTGATTTTGAACTTTCTTTCGATTACAAAAGAGATGCTGCCTGGATATTACTTCTGCTGATAATGCTGCTCGCATTCTGGGTTAGGATACAGAGCATAGGCCCAATATTCTATGAGTTCGACCCTTATTACTACGACCAAGGTGCGCAGTTCATTCTAACTCAGGGTGAGATTCCCAAAACTGACGATCTTGCTTGGTACCCACATCCGGACTCGCACAGAGACCCTCCGATTGTTCGCTACTTGGAGGTTGAGTGGTACTCAATCCACGGTTACATAACAGGAAACCAGCAGTTCGACAACTATCTGCTTTCGACAATTGCAGGAGTTTACCCGCCAGTTGTGGGGGCACTGATATGCTTCCTAGTCTTTATTCTGATTTCAGAAGAATACGGAAAGAGGTATGGTTTGATTGGCGCAGCCTTAATGGCAATAATGCCAAGAGTAATAGAGAAGTTTGCTGCAGGAGAGAGCGAGCTGCAGCCATGGGGTATATTCGCCGCTTTCTTCTTCTACTCAACGTATGCGCTTGCAGTTTCAAGAAAAGATAGAAGATTCGCAGTTCTGGCAGGAATCGCTGTCATGGCTGCAACGCTTGGGTCAAGTGGAGATGTTCTGGTATATCTTGTGCTGGCGGGTTATGTGGGATTACAATCGCTGATTAACTACTTCCAAAATAAATCGAATAGAGAGTTAATTGAACTGAATGCTATAATACTCTGCTTCTCGGTTTTCACGTATATTGTATACTCTGTATATATCGGCTGGGTGATGCCAAGTGATATACTGAGTTTTGCCTCAGCTCTTGCATTTGCTGTTGGCTTATATTTCATCAGCCAAAGAGCGAAGAGGCAGGAGGATAGGATGAACTACCTTGCAGGATATCTGATACTTGGAGGAATCTTTCTTCTTATAACATTTGCTTCTGGCTTCCCACTACCAGTTGGACCAAGGATTTGGAACTACGTGGTGAATGCCGCTTCTATAGCGCGCCCATCAAGCGCCCTTATGATGACAGTTGCTGAGGAGACCCCGACATCGGGAGATTTCGCGAATTCGATGGGGTTCCTGGGGAGCAGCATATGGTTTGTTGACATCCTCTTTTTGTCTTCCTTTTTAGCGATTTGCTATTCGATATACCGTGGCTCGAGCTTGGGAGTTTTGTTCGGGATGATGATTTTCCCAGTGAGCTATGTGGGCCTGAGTAAGAGCAAATACATGCTTCATGTATCTTTCATGGCTTGCGTTGCAGTGACAATGCTATTTGGAGAGTTGGATAAAAAATTGCGCAAGTTTATAAAAAAAGAGTTTGGAGATGATGCAGCAAAATGGACTGTTGTGGGGGTTGCTCTGCTCGTGCTCGCTGCCGAGTCCCTAGTGTATGTGAGGCCGTGCGCCAACTGTTTTATTGAGCCTGATTTTTCTAACCCTGGCCCATTAGTTGATGTTGTTACTGGTGCACTTGACTCGAAATATGAACTAAAAGATCTCACCTATGCGAGTGAGATGGGACGCGACTGCTCTGCTCTAGCAGGTGATGGAAAGTCAATCTCTTACTACCTATTCTGCTCCAGGATACCTGCATATTGGAGAGACTCTATGGACTGGATAAAGGATAATGTTGGTGAGAATGATAGGGTTATCTCATGGTGGGATTACGGGCACTGGATAAACTACTGGGGGCAGAAGAAATGCATCACAAGAAACGACCACAAGTATCAGGATATGGATCTGGAGGTTGCGGACAAGTTCGTCTCCAACACACCTCAAGCATTGAAGGAGTACATGCTGGAGCATAATGCGAAATATGTGCTCTTTGACCAGGACCTTGTTGGCAAGTGGGGAGCACTTAACTTCCTGTCCTGCGTGTATAACAATGAGAGTAGCATGGATTTCGCTTTCAAGGAAGGAATAAAGTATGGCGGGATGTATCAGCTGGGCACTTCTAGATGCGAAGCCGAGCACAACTTTGAGAGGATTGCGGTGCCTGTTAATCCGACTATAATGGATTTCTGCGAGAGCCCTGGCTCTTCGGTGCCACTGGTTAGAGCGCGCAGCACTCTCTCGAACTATACCTATTGCATAAGATATGCAAATGGCAGTGCGACTACTATAGCCGGAATATTCTATGAGTACAACCTGAGCAGAGTCAACAGGGGAATACCGTACTATGGCGGTGTTCAGGGTTCTCAGGGCAAAAACGTATATGTGTACACCATGCTCTACACCAACGACGTTTGGCCAGATGGAAATACTGGTTGGGAAGATAGGGTAGGGAAAATGTATGATTCTACGTTCTACCAGGGATTCATACTTGGGAGTATACCTGGATTCGAGCAGGTCTATCCGGCTAACGATCAGTCCGGCTTGGTGAGGATATTCAAAATTATTGAGTAGCCTCCAGCCATTCGACATACTTTCTTATCCCATCTTTCAGAGAGACCTTCTTCCTCCAGCCCAGCTTCTCAATCTTCTTGGTATCCAGAAGCATTTTCACTACATCGCCTTTCCAGCCTCTCGTGCCCCCAGTATACTCGAATTTAGGTTTCACTTTCAGGAACGAACACATCGTATTTGCTATATAATTGACGTTCTCCATCTGCCCGCTTCCGACGTTGAAGAAGTCAAATATGTTTTTTTGCTTCCTTGATGCTAGGAAAAGCGCATCTACACAGTCTGAAATGTAGAGATACGATTTGCATTGCTTGCCGTTTCCAAGAATCTCAAGTTTCTTTGGATTTGTCTTTAGCTTTTTGTAGAAGTCGAACATAACACCGTGGGTTGAGGGGGAACCAAATATGTTTGCTAACCTAAGCACAACCCCCTTTATGCCATAGGTTGATGCATAGGAGGATATGTAAGCCTCGTCCGCAACTTTTGATGCTGCGTAGTTGCTTATTGGGATAAGTGGATAATTTTCAGGGGTTGGGAGCACCTCAGCTTCACCATATACCGTAGAAGTCGAAGTGAAAACTACCTTCTTCACGTCGTTTTTCCTTGCCGCCTCGAGCACGCTGAAAGTCCCGCTGACATTTATACTAAAACTAACCCCGGGGTTCGTTGCGCTATCCTTCACGCTGGGGTCTGCTGCAAGATGGTATACCTCTTCAACACCCTTCATTGCTGAGTCAACTGTTTCGCTGTCACGAATGTCCCCTTTTATGAATTTGAAATTCTTTCTTCCAATACTCGCATTAAGATTTTCCATGCGTCCTGATGAGAGGTTATCAAAAACGGTAACATCGCTGCCTTTTGAGATGAAAAAATTCGTTAAGTTGCTTCCTATGAAGCCGGCTCCGCCCGTTATTAGGATCATGATTCTCTTTTGGTGTATGGTATTTATTTGTTTTCCCTGAATAATAGATTTCGATGAAAATCTCGATAATTGGTGCGGGTTATGTGGGACTTATTGCGGCAGCCTGCTTTGCTGATCGCGGTTTCAGGGTACTGATATCCACGAATGACCCCAAAAAAATAAAGATGATAAATAGGGGGAAAGCTCCTTTCTTTGAGCCTGAGCTGGAGGGGTTGCTTAGGAAGGCAGTGAAGTCTGGCGCGCTGAAAGCTACAAACACAAGAAACGAGGCGATTCTGAATTCTGATGTGACTTTCATATGCGTGGGCACACCCAGTGCTGCTGACGGGTCTATAGATTTGAGCTTTATCTACGCAGCTGCTGAGGAGGTGGGGAGGAGCTTGAGAAAGAAGAGAGGGTATCATACTGTAGTTCTGAGGAGCACCGTTGTTCCAGGGACAACTGATAAGGTCAAGGAGATTATTGAGAGAGTCTCTGGAAAGAGCGCGGATAAGGAGTTTGGCATATGCATGTGCCCGGAGTTCCTCAGGCAGGGAAATGCAGTCTACGACACATTCAACCCGGATAGAGTAGTAATTGGAGAGCATGACGGAAGAGCTGGCGAGTTTGTTGAGAAACTTTTCAAGAAGTTTTACAAAGGGAAGAAGGTTCCAATGCTGAGAATGAATACTGTTTCAGCAGAGATGGTGAAGTATGTGAGCAACTCTATACTGGCAACCAAGGTTTCATTCATAAACGAAATTGCAAATATGTGCGAGAAGCTGAAAAATGTCGATGTATACGAAGTTGCAAAGGGGGTTGGGCTGGACAGGAGAGTTGGACCGCTTTTCCTTGAGGCTGGGCCAGGGTTTGGAGGTAGTTGTTTTCCCAAAGATGTCAATGCAATACTAAGTTTTTCAAGGGAGCTAGGATATGAGCTGAAAATACTTGATAGCGTTATGGTAGTTAATGAGGAGCAGGCCCTCCATGTTGTGGATCTGGTGAGGAGGAGCCTCGGGAGTCTGGCTGGAAGGAGAATTGCAGTTTTAGGATTATCATTCAAGCCTGATACAGATGATATGAGGGAAGCTCCCTCAGTTAGAATCATAAGGAAGCTCCTTGGGGAGGGCGCATCAGTGGTGGCGTACGACCCTGTTGCGGTTGGGAATGCCAAAAAAATACTCAAGGATGCAATACAGTACGCAGACTCCAGTTCGGAATGCTTAAAGGACGCGGACTGCTGTGTAGTTGTTACGGAGTGGGACGAGTTCAAGAAAATAAAACCTGAGATGCTGAAGAAAATGAAGGGGAGAAGTATTATTGACTCTAGGAGAATCTGGAATGCTGAAACGCTCAGGAAGGCAGGCTTCAAATATTATGGGATAGGACTGGGAGAATGATATCTGGAGAAAATATACTTGTGACTGGCGGTGCTGGCTACATCGGCTCCCATCTAGTTGATGCACTTGTGGAGAAGAATAGAGTTACGGTTCTGGATAACCTGAGCACGGGCAAGATTAGCAATATACAGCACAATCTGAAGAGGAAGGGATTCCATTTCATAAAGGGTAATGTGGAGGATGCGGAAACTCTAAGGAAGGCTGCTATGGGCTGCAGCATAATAGTTCATGAAGCAGCCGTTGTTGGAGTGAAGCATTATGTAAAAGACCCTTTGAAAGTTCTTTTGGTGAATTCGCTTGGGATGGAGAACGTCCTTGAAGTAGCCAGAAAGACGGATGCGAAGGTGGTTTTCGCTTCCACAAGCGAAGTTTACGGCAAAAGCGAGACTCTGCCGCTCAGAGAGAATGGAGATAGACTGCTGGGCTCGACTTCAATAGACCGGTGGTGCTACAGCACAAGCAAGGCATTTGACGAGCACCTATGTTTTGGCTATTATAAGAAATATTCTTTGCCAGTTGTTATACTGCGGTATTTCAACTCATATGGCCCAAGAGCTGATGGAAGCGAGTATGGCGGTGTGATACCCATATTCATAAACCGAGTTCTTAGGAATAAAGCACCTCAAGTGCATGGTGATGGTAAGCAGACCAGGTGCTTCACTTATATAAGTGACACTGTTGCAGGAACAATGCTCTCCCTTGAGAAGAAGGGAGCTGTTGGGGAAATCATCAATATAGGAACGAATGTGGAGACGCCAATCGTTGAACTCGCGGGAAGAATAATTGATTTAAGCGGGGAAAAGATGAAACCTGAGTTCATTACTCACGAGAAGTTCTATGGGAAAAGCTACGAGGATATAAGGAGGAGAGTGCCGGATATAAGCAAGGCAAAGAAGTTGTTGGGCTGGGAGCCAAGGGTTGATTTCGAGGATGGTTTGAGAAGGACTATTGCGTGGTATAAGAAGGTGATACGTTGAAGGCAATAATACTTGCTGCTGGGAAGGGTGTGCGGCTCAGACCACTTACATATGGGATACCAAAGCCTCTGCTTCCTGTTGGAGGTAAACCTGTTATTGATTTTGTTATAGATAACCTTCTCACCTGCAAAGAGATAGATACAATATATGTCGGCGTATCGCATATGCAGAACATGATAAGCAGCTACCTTGCTCATACTCCTAGGGATAATGTGAAGGTGGAAACAGTGAGCACCCTCTGCTGGGAAACTGCCGGCGATATTAGGGTGATAGCTGTTGAGAAGGAGATAGACGAGCCTGTTGTTATTGCATATGGGGATAATGTGACAAAGATGGATATTGGCAAACTTGTGAAATTCCACAAGAAAATGGGGAGAAGCGCAACTGTCGCTCTATTTAAAGTTCCATGGGATGAGGTGCATAGATTTGGAGTTGCAACATTGAAGGATAACCTGATAACTGAGTTTATCGAGAAACCTGAAGGAGGAAAAGCGCATTCAAACCTCGCGAATGTCGGTTATTATGTGATAGAACCTGAAGTGATAAGCCGCATACCTTACAGCAAGGTTAAGATGGAAAGCACCCTATTCCCAAAGCTGGCACAGGAAGGCGAGCTGGCTGGGCTTGCTTACAACTTGAAGTACTGGCTGGATATAGGAACAATCGAGGCGTACAGAAAAGCGAACAGGATGATTGAGGGCATATTAGCGCCACCAAATAGATAAAGTAGGTTTTGGGATAAGAGTGCTTGTGAGTGGAATGGCGGGATTCGTTGGAAGAGGGGATACGGATAATGGCTGACTGGGCTAAGAAGTGGGCCCGAGAAAATCCAAAGTATGGGAAAGATTGGAAGTGGAAAAGAGCCTGCCTGAATTCTGGAAGAATGTTGGCAGTATATAGCGAAGCAATAGAAGTCTTTTCAGTTAGCGGCTATTCACTTTTCTTGCCTTTATTATAAGATGGTTTGCAAGGGAAGGGTAGTAATCTGCTAAGCGTACAAACATGGGGGTTAGAACAGGAAATTTGCGGTAGCTGAATGCAATGCTATTACCCCGCACTTTTTCAACTTTGAATCCGTTCCTCTCCAGCATTTCAATAAGTTCACTTTTTGTAAAAAGTCGTAGGTGGTGCGGGTGCAGTTTGGGGTGCATGTAGAACAGATGCTTCCCGCATAGAAGGTTGAATCTATGCTGCAGGGAAGTCAGGTTTGGCGTGGTCAGGATAAGAGCGCCCCCTTCCTTGAGGACACGGTATGACTCGCTTATCAGATATTCGTAATTGAACAGATGCTCAATTATCTCGCCCGCATATATACAATCAAAGGATTTGCCAGGGAAAGGCAGTCTTTTACCATCTATGTTCATGGAAATGAAACGCACATTTTTTGAGCTGCATATTTTTTTATAGGCAGGGTTGAGGTCAATTCCGTATTTCTCTGCTTTAAAGTCCTTGATGAACTCACAGTTGCCGCATCCTATGTCCAGTACCACATCACCTTCTAAAAGTTTACGGGATTTGTTTATCCTCTCATCATTGGGAAGGTATTTCATATTCTCTGAAAACGACTTGAGCTGAATCTCCCTCCAATTTCTTTTAGGATGCACCATGATAGGTTTATTACTGGAATGATTATAAGTATTTGCAGAGGAACTGCATAGCCATAATGGGGTTGAAGATGAAAAAAGTTTCCGTGATAATAGCGGCATACAACTCGGAGAAATCAATTGGGAAAGTTTTGGATGCGCTGGATAAGCAGGATTATGGGAATTTTGAAGTTATCGTTGTGGATGACTGTTCAAAGGACGGAACTTCCGAAGTTGTTAAGAAATTCAAGAAATTTAAGCTCATTAGAAATAAGAGGAACCGGGGGCTTTCTGGATCTGTCAACAGTGGTATAAGAGAATCAAAGGGCAGTATAATAATGACACTGCACGATGACAGCGTGCCGATGTCCGATACATGGATGTCAGACATGGTGGCGACATTTGAGATGAGCTCAGACATAGGAATAGTCAGTTCAGATTATGTCATAAACTTCAAAGGTCTGAGCCTTGCGGACAAGTGCTTCTCATTCGCATACCATCTAGGTGAGGACATGGACCTAGCAAAAAAAGAGGGAGTGGAGGACATAGAAACGATTTCGGATAAGTGCGATGCATACCGAAGGGATGTGCTGGAGCAAGTTGGATTGTTTGATGAGACGTTCAGGAACGCCGGGGAAGATATGGATATCTCTAAAAAAGTTAAGGCACTTGGCTACAGGATTGTTAGGAACAATAGATGCAAGGTTGAGCACAGATTTACGGAGTCAAAAAGGGAGAGAACGATTTGGGATCATTTCAGAAAGGCATTCCAGATAACAGAGTGTAGCATATATGTGCTTCTGAGGTATGGAATGATGTACAAAGTCGATACGCTGCTTTTCGTTCTCTCATCAATAATCTGCTGGGCGGCCCCAGTACTCACTCTCCCGTTCTATATAATTTGTATCCTTCTGAACAGAGCATTCTCGATGTTTGGCATACTCGCCTTTGCAGCATTCTATTACCTGAGTCCTGAGCTAATAAGACAGCCATCCCTTGCCCTTATCATCGGGCTTTCATATCTGCTTGTAAAGAATTTCCTGAAAGCGCTTCGGTACCTTAGGAAGTATAGAAAGTTCGACCTGATACTCCCAATCTGGTCATTTTGTTTAGCTTGGGATATAGCCTCGGGACTAGGGTGGACTGTTGGAATACTCAATTTCCTAAAGGTGGAGAGTACCTCCAGGTTTATGCGGTAGCCGCTTTACTTATGCGGCAGCTTGTTCCAGTCAAATGGCTTTCCAGTTTTTGAGTCAATTATGCTAAGGTCATTCCAAGCCTTCCTTTCCTCATCCGGGTTCTTATAGTCATACAGCTTTGTTACGAAATATATCATCAGAGCAGGTTCTGAGCTAATGACTTTAGAGCCGTGCCAGTAATGACCAGGAATCCGTGCTAGCTGCAGCCTCTCGCTGCTGAGGATTATCTCATCGAGCTGCTTCTTTTTTTCATCATAGGCGCATAGCTTAACCGCTCCTTTCAAGACAAGGAAGTAATCCACCTGCCCTCTCGTATGCCTGTGCCATGCCTTTATTATGCCAGGGTAAACCATAGAGAGATTGGCCTGCACTATCTTATCTTCTCCTACAAACTCCTCCCAATCCTCCCGGAATACTTCGGCAAAGAAGCCCCTCTCATCTGGCAGTTTCTTTATGTCGGTTACTTTTACTCCCTCAAGCATATGCTCACCCCATTCGAATATGTTTATAATATATGATGTTAATATTTATAAATGTTATTATCATATTAGTATGGAGGGGGAATAATGACCAGGATACTCGTCATAGGCGCAACTGGGCTACTGGGCAGCAGGCTTATGGAGCTGGGGAAGGAAAGCTACGAGATGCACGGAACCTACAGTAGAGACAAGCCAAAGGGAAGCAATATGCACAGGATGGATGTTACAAAGAGGGATGAAGTTTTTTCAATACTGGAGAAAGTAAAGCCGGACTGCGTGGCAGATACGGCAGCCATCACGGATGTGGATTACTGCGAGACGCATCCTGAAGAGGCATGGCTTGTGAATGTTGATGGAACTAAGAATGTTGCGGAAGCATGCAAAAGGATTGGGGCAAAAATGGTATTCCTGTCCACGGATTATGTATTCGATGGGAAAAAACTTGATTACAGCGAAAAGGACAAGCCAAGGCCCATGAATTATTATGCAAAAACAAAGCTGGTTTCAGAGCACGTGCTCGAGGCGCTGGGTGTTAACTATATAACTGCAAGGACTGCCGTGCTGTACGGGCTTGGAGGGCTTGGGAAGAAGAATTTCGTGACCTGGATTATTGAGAAGCTCGATAATAAGGAGAAGATTAGGATAGTGACTGACCAGCACAATAACCCCACCTATTCCGACAACCTAGCTGAAATACTCCTTGCGCTATACAGGAAGGATGCGAAGGGGTTATTCCATGTCACTGGAAGTGACTGTCTGAGCAGGTATGAGTTCGCTTTGAGAATATCTGATGCGTTCGGATTGGATGGTAAGCTCATAAGCCCCACGACTACACCTGAACTAAACCAGATAGCAGTTAGGCCAGAAAAGGTTTCAATGGTGACAAACAAGGTTGAGAGGGTGACGGGAATTAAGCCCATGGGGGTTGATGAGGGGTTGAGGAGGCTTAAGGAGCAGCTGGAGGTAAAAGAATGAAATCCGAAAAGCAAAGAAAGCATCTAGTGAAATTGGCAATCCTAAGAAGAGGGACGCACCACTCAGAAGAATCTAAGAAAAAGATGAGCGAAATCAAAAAAAGATTATTTGCAGAAGGCAGATTAATTCAGTGGAGCAAAGGCAAACATTTTTCAGCAGAAGAATACCCGAACAAGGGTATGCGGGGCAAGCATCACTCATTAAAAAGCATACAAAAAATGAGCGAAATGCATAAAGGACTCCCATCATATTGGAAAAGAAAACATCGTTCTGAAGAAACTAAAGAAAAAATAAGTTTAAAGCTAATTGGTAATCCCGCATGGAACAAGAACATAAGAGATATTCATTTATCACCACAAACAGAATTTAAAAAAGGACGTCATCCATCAACTTCTACAGAATTTAAGAAGGGGCAGATTCCGTGGAATAGAGATAAACCCTACTTACAGATACGAGGTTCAAAACATCATAATTGGAAAGGAGGGATAACGCCATTCCGAATTGCATTACATAACTCATTGGAGTACCAAAGATGGAGAAAGACAACATTTGAAAGAGATAACTATACTTGTCAAAAATGTGGGCAACGTGGAATTAAATTAGGAGTACATCACATAAAACCATTTGCGCAATTTCCTGAATTAAGATTAGATATTAATAACGGCATTACTTTATGCAAAGACTGTCATAATCAAACAAAAAGAGGAGTAGGATTATGCGTTGTTTAGTCACAGGGGGATGCGGCTTCATATTCTCCAATTTTATAAGGTACATGCTGCAGAAATACCCAGATTACGAGATAATCAACTTGGACAAGTTGACATACTGTGGGCGCATTGAGAACACTCTGGATTTCAAGAACAACAAGAGGTACAGGTTTGTAAAAGGTGACGTATGCAACAGAAAGCTTATTGAGAAGATTACGAAGGATGTTGATGTTATAATAAATGCAGCTGCAGAGACCCATGTGGACAGGTCGATAATAGACGCGGGAACATTTGTAGAGACAGACGTATTCGGCACATACAGCCTGCTTGAAGCTGCAAGGAAGAATGATGTTGAGAAATACGTGCAGATCTCAACTGATGAGGTTTACGGAAGCATGGAAAAGGGAAGCTTCAGAGAGGATGACCTTCCCAACCCAAGCTCCCCTTACTCGGCAAGCAAGGCAGGGGCGGATATGCTTGTTATGGCTTACCGCAAAACCCATGGCCTGCCAGTGATGATAACAAGGAGCTCGAACAACTACGGCCCTTATCAGTTTCCGGAGAAGCTCATACCGCTTTTCATAACAAACCTCATTGAGAACAAGAAGGTTCCGCTGTACGGGAATGGATTGAACATCAGAGACTGGCTCTTCATGACTGACAACTGCATAGCGGTGGATACGGTTCTGCAGAAAGGAAAAATCGGCGAGATTTACAATATTGCGTCATGCGAGGAGAAGACAAATTTGGAGATAACAAATATCTTGCTTAAGCTGTTTGGCAAATCCAAGGATATGATTCAATTCGTTGATGACAGAAAGGGGCATGATTTCAGATATTCATTAAATTGCGATAAGACTCGGGAGTTGGGATGGGAGCCGAAAGTCAAGCTTGATGAAGGTTTGAGGGAGACAGTTGTGTGGTACAAGAAAAACGAGTGGTGGTGGAAGCCTCTGAAGAAGGGTGTTTAGAGATGGTGACTGCATGAGCATAATTCACTCGGCTGCCAAGTCAGTCTATTGGAAGTTCTACGTAAAAATATTCCCGCACATGGTTATCCTTGTTAGAAGAGAGCTTGAAGGGTGCAAGAGCTTTCTTGATCTTGGATGCGGGAGGGACTCTCCGGTAAAACATTTCTCAAAAGAGTTCTACTGTGTTGGCGTGGATGTTTTCAAGCCCTTTATTGAGGAGAGCAGAAAGAAAGGGATACATGATGAATACACTCTTATGAATGTGACTAATCTCAAGTTCAAGCCCCGCTCATATGATGCCGTTCTGGCTTTAGATTTGATAGAACATCTCCCAAAAGACGAGGGTAAGAAGCTCCTTAGAACTATGGAAAAAATTGCAAAAAAGAGGGTGATAGTCTTCACTCCAAACGAGTTCCTTAAGCAGGATGAGCTTGAGGGAAATAAGTATCAGGTACATAAATCCGGCTGGACAGTTTCTGAGATGAGGGAGAGGGGTTACAGGGTGATGGGTGTTGGCGGGGCTAAATTTCTTCGGGGGAGAGGCAGGCTCGCTCATTTGAGAGGGAAGGGAGTTGTGGATCATTACATGTATTACTTCTGGTGGGCTGTTTCCGATATAACACAGCTTTTTACTTACCATTTTCCAGAGTATGCATTTCAGTTGTTATGCGTAAAGGATGTTGACAAGGAGGTGTAGTCATGAGCGGAGTGGTTGGAGTTGTGCTTGCTGGAGGCGAGGCGAGTAGACTTGGCGAGCTTACAAGAATAACAAACAAACATCTGTTGCCTGTTGGGAAGGTTCCGATGATATATCACTCTTTGAAAAGATTGGAAGAGGCAGGCATAGGAGAAGTATGCCTTGTGACCGGACAGAATCATGCTGGCGATTTCATAGATATACTTGGAGATGGGAGGGTAGTGGGAAGGGAAGGTAGAGTGTTGATTGACCTTAATCTCACCTACAAGGTTCAGAAGAGAGCTGGCGGCATAGCTGAGGCACTAAGCCTTACTAAACATTTTGTTGGTGATAACAAGGTAGTCGTTATACTCGGTGACAATATAATAGGCGGTTCAATAGATGCATACGTGGATGCATTCAGAAAACAAAAAAGCGGCGCAAGGCTGCTTTTGAAGAAAGTTAAGGATCCATGGAGATTTGGAGTTGTTGAGATAGAGAAAGGGAGTATATCCCAGATAGTTGAGAAGCCAAAGAAACCAAAATCCAATCTCGTACAGATTGGGGTGTACATGTATGACAATGGGGTATTTGGTATAATATCAAAATTGAAGCCATCAAAAAGAAGAGAGCTGGAGATAACTGATGTAAACATGCATTATGTGAAGGAGGGCACTATAGAATTTGATATATTGACCCACTGGTGGACTGACGCAGGCACCTTAGACTCACTCGGAGAGGCGAATAGGCTGGCATTTAGGGATTGGAAGCTTTTGGGCTTCTGATACACTTCTAGGAAACCAGAATGCGTTCAAGGCTTTTTGCACGCAACTTCCAATCGTTCTTCTTTATTGAAACTTCTCTAGCATAGCTGGCTTTTTTAGCAGCTTCTGCTTTGTTTTTGTAGATTGAGATAAGAGCGCAAGACAGCTCAGCAGCGTCATCAGGATGTACAATATAGCCTGCCTTTCCATTCTCAAGGTATTTGCGAAGCTCACCCACATCACTTGCTATTATGGGCTTGCCTAGGGACATGAATTCGAAAACCTTCACATTTGATTGGTAGTGCATTCCCTCTAACGGCGAGTAGGGAACGACTATTGCATCAGCAGATGAGAGTAGCCCGGGTAGCTTTTCGTAGGGTACTACTCCTAAAAAAATGAAATATTCCTCCAGGTTTCTCTTTTTTATTATCTGCTGCAACTCGCCCTTTTTTGGTCCGTCTCCGATTATATGGCATACTAGATGGGGTATGTCTGCTCTCACCCTGTCCACCATCTCTACAACTGATAGTATGTGCTTTATTTTGTACAAATAACTGACAAGGAATATATGGAATCCTTTCTGCTTTTTCACCTTCAACGGTTTGAATCTCTTTGTGTCAACACCGTTGGGCAGGTAGAAACATTTCCCCCAGTACTTTGCAGGTATCTTTTCGCTCTTTATGTATTCATTTGCGTAGATTATTTTATCTGCGAACCAGATGCAGAACTTTGACAGTATTTCCATGAAGAACAGCTTATAGAAAGGTTCATCGTTGTCCTTCAGTGTTGCAGATTCCCACTCATCACAGTCCAGCAGAGTCGTGCACTTCGGGTTGATAATTTTATAGAGAATTGCTGGTAGGAATGTAAATGGGTGACACTTGTAGAAATAAACCACATCGGGTTTTTGGGAGAGTAAGTGGAGGAGCGATTTTGCAATGTAGATGGGAAGAGTTAGGAAGGATTTGTTTTCAAGTGGAAAGTAGAAACGTGAATCATCAAATGAAACTCCGTATTTATCCCTTTTCGGAAGTATGAATCGGACTTCGTTCTGCATATTTATTGCTATCTGATAGAGCCTGTTCATCCCTGCGCTTCTTGCCGAGAATGGGGAGAGCATCATAATTTTCATAAAACCATTAGGTTACTTAATGCCGAGAACAGAGCTTATTTTATCACCCCTGCTTTTATTACCATACGGTTAGATGAGTTATGCTATACTCAAAATGCTCTTCGAAAGGCAGTTAAGAATTCAATTGAAAGAAAAATGCAAACAAGAATTTTGAGGTTGGTAGCGGTGCCATTTGGAATTTTTTCGTATGGTTTGAACACATAAAAGTAATAAAGATGATACGTCAATAATGTAGAAACGGCGTGATGCCTGAGTGAATCGCTCTTGGGATGAGGAGGACAGTATTAGATTGGAACTTCTGTAAAAAGGAGGGTTGAAATCGTGAGAGTTTGCTTGCTAAACCCATATCCGCTTTCATTCAGGTTCAAAGGAGGGGTAGAGTCCGTACTCTATTCCTTGAATCTGGAATTAATGAAGAGGGGGGTTGAAACAGAGGTAATATCGCTCTCAGAAGAGGAGATGAGGATAATCCCCCTGTTCGCTCGTTTGACGATATCCCTAGTTCTGCTGAGGAAGCTGCTGAAATCCCAAGCTCGTTTTGACATTGTACATTCGCATGCTTGGGCTGCGGGTACTCTTAGATTTATAAAAAATAAGCCAACCATAGCCACAGCTCATGGAACTACCAAGGGTTTCCTAAACAGGACTTGGAATACCCGACCCCTCTTTTCTAAGGTATACAACTCCATTGTCACATCGAACTTGGAGAATATTGGCTTCAGGAGTGCAAAGCAAGTTACCGCGGTCTCCCGCTCAAGCAAAAGAGAGATTGTTGATAATTACGGGATACCCGAAGAGAGAATAGCCGTTGTATACAACGGGATAGACCCGGATAAGGTACACAGGGTTAAAACCAATCTGAGAGATGAAATCGAATGCGAGCATCTCCTCTTTTTCATGGGAAGGCTGATTAAAGAAAAGGGAATCGAAGTTCTCATAAACGCCATGGCAATGCTTGGGAATTATGACGTCAAGCTTGTGGTGGCTGGAGAAGGAAGGGGAGAAGCGGAGGTGCGGAGGCTGACCTCCGAACTCAATTTAAGGGAGAAGGTCATCTTCGCTGGAACGCTGGATGAGAAAAAGAAGCTTCAATACATGTCTGCAAGCGATGCGTTTGTCTTCCCATCCTTTTCCGAGTCTTTTGGCATGACACTGCTCGATGCAATGGCGTGCAAAACCCCAATTGTCGCATCAAGAGTCGCCAGCATACCCGAAGTCGTTGGGAATTGCGGAGTCCTCGTTGAGCCAAGAGACCCAGCAAAACTCGCAGAAGGAATAGAGAAGCTGTTGAATGATAAAAAAGCTTCTAAGAAACTTGCCAGTAAAGCTTATGAGAGATTAACTTCTAATTTTACAGTTGAAAAAATGGCGGATGGATACCTAAGGACATACGAAAATGTGTTGAGATGAAAACATACTATATAAGCATTCTAATCTTCACGTATAACAGAGAAAAGAAGCTTGCGGATACTATGCGGGCTCTATTTAAACAAAAATATCCTTTGGACCATTATGAGATAATAGTGAGTGATGACGGTTCTAGTGATGGAACTTCTGAAGTGGTAAAAGCATTGCAGGCTGAATCTCCTTGTAAACTGGTATATGTACAAAATCTACATAGGGGGGTTGCAGCAACGATAAACTCTGGGGCAAAAAAGTCTAGCGGAGATGTTTTGATTCTGCTGGGCGATGACGTGATTACCAGTCCAACTTTCCTCGAAGAGTATAACAGGGCGTATAATAAATACCCTGATATCGCAGGCGTAGCCGGGTATACCTGTCCACTTTCAACTACTATCTTCGCAAGACACGAATGGTTCATGACGCAGTATTACTTGAAATTCAATTTTGAAGAGAGAGTTATGAAAAAAGGCGAGGCAGTGAGTAACCCCATCAGCGTAAAAAGAAACATTTTTTTTGAAATAGGCGGCATTAGCGAGAAAATCAAATATGCGCGTGGAGACGATTCAGAAGTGATAGAAAAACTCTATGAAAAAGGATATGCTATGGTTAGTATCCCAACAAAAACAATCCACATGCAAGATTACAACCTGAGAGGTTTCATCAAAAGTGCAGAGAATAGAGGGACAGAAGGCCGCCGTTACCTATTAGGTAATAACTACAAATTCCCAAGGCTGCGTTTTGCAGTGAAGTTTACGCTCATGCCTCTACTGTTCTTCAAATACTGGTACGACTTTGCAAAATTCGGCAGAATACTGTCAATTGATATGGTTGCTATGAGAACAGTATTCAATGCAGTTTCATCATTATATGCCGTGTTTGGATGAGAAATAATCTGAAGGTAGATTAAATGAAAACATTAGATTTAGGTTGTGGTAATGATAAGCTATCAGGAGCAGTAGGAGTGGACATAGACCCAAATAGTAAAGCGGATATACTTCATGATTTGAATGTAATGCCTTATCCATTTGAAAATAACGAATTTGATTATGTAAGAATGAAACACTCATTGGAACACCTAAGAGATATAAAAGAAGTTCTTAATGAAGTAATAAGGATAACCAAACCGAAAGGTAAAATACTTCTGCAATACCCTCATTTTTCATCGGAAAGTGCGTACACCAACTATGACCATAAACATTATTTAGGACTAAGCAGTTTTATGAACTTCCCGCATTTAAAACTACTACGTAAAGAACTGCACTGGTCACCATCCAATAAGAGGTGGTGGTATAGGTTGATTGATAAACTAATAACTTCTCTAGCAAATATAAATCAGGGTTACGCCGAAAGATTTTGGTGTTACTATGTCGGAGGATTCTTTGAATGTGTAGTAATGTTTGAGGTTGTAAAATGATAGATTGCGCAATGGAATTCTATGCAACATGAGGTGATGCTATTAAGAAGAGGATTAAAGTTTCCATCATTATCCCAGCGCGTAATGAGGAGGATGTCATAGAGAGGTGCGTGCGCAGCTGTTTGGACCAGACGGCAAAACCATATGAGATAATAGTTGTGAATGATGGCAGCACGGATAGGACTCGTGAGATAGTTGAGGGACTCATGCAGAAGAATAAAGTGGTGAAGCTCCTCAACTTCGAGAGCGGGCATTCTGCTGCTTTTGCGAGAAACAGGGGTGCGGAGGCTGCGAAAGGGGACATTGTTTACTTCCTTGATGCGGATATAATTGTGGAAGATAGAAACTTCATAAGCAAGCTTGAGAAGACTTTTCAGAACGAGAAGGTAGGGGCTATGCTCAGTGGGACTCCGGGAGACTACAAAACATTCCTGCAGAAATGCCAGGGTGTCAGGACGATGATGAGCAACCTATTCTTTAGGGCAAGTGGCATGAGGATAAATTATGTTACTGGTATAAGGAGAAAACTGTTTGAAGAAGTGGGGGGTTTCAACGAGAAAATATTCTATTATGAAGATAGGGAACTTGGAAACAGGATTGCCAGCAGAATGGAGATACCAATGGTTATTATGAAACTCCGCCATGTGGAGCCGTCAACTCTATCTGAAATTGCAAGGCAAGCGAGATATGTGGGAAAGGGCGTTTCCACTTATGGCATAATAAAGGAGAATCCGCTTGTGCTTGTCTATCCGCCTTATCCATTCTTCTGGATTGTGTTTATCGCATGCGTTCTGCTGAGCTTTGTTAATATTATATTTCTCTATATTCTTGCCCTGCTATTCTTAATTTTAATAATTGAGTTTATTATTGCATCCTACATCTCAAGAATGATTCTGCCCTCCCTCTGCTTCGTGTTCTTCATCTCACCCCTTAGGGCTTTTCTGATTACATATTCATTCCTGAGGAATAAACTCAAAGCCCTGATTCCGGGATAGTTTATAAAGCTTTGATGCGATATTCTAGAAATTGGGGTAGAATCCATCGAGGTGATACTTTGGCGGAACCATCTGAATCTTTCTGGGCAGGTAGAAATGTCTTTATAACCGGTATAACTGGTTTCATGGGTTCGCATCTGTCAGAGAAGCTGGTTGGGATGGGAGCCAAGGTTTATGGTCTGCTGAGGAGGCATGCTGTCCCACTCTATCCGAATATAGCGCATATGAGGGGCAAGATTAAGGTGTTTGAGGGCAATCTCGTGGACATGCCATCCATAATGAGCGCGCTGAAGGAGAGCGAGCCAAGCGTGCTTTTCCACCTAGCTGCGCAATCATATGTCCCTCTGAGCTTTCAGGCCCCTTACGATACGTATAAGACAAACATAATAGGAACGGCTAATGTCCTTGAGGCTCTGAGACATTATGACGGGATTGAGAAGATGCATTTCGCTGGGAGTTCCGAGGAGTACGGTCTTGTTCTTGAGAATGAGCTCCCGATAAAAGAAACAAACCAGCTTAGACCACTATCGCCCTATGCTGTATCAAAGGTTGCTGGCGATTACATGTGCTACACGCATTTCAGATGCTACAAGATACCTGCTGTGAGGACGAGGGCATTTAACCACACTGGGCCTAGAAGGGGTCTGCACTTCGTGACCAGCATCATAGCAAGACAGGTTGCCCGAGGCATAAAACTGAAGGAGAGGAAGTTGGTAATAGGTAATCCAGAGCCCAAGCGGGATTTCTCTGATGTGCGCGACATAGCAAGAGGCTACATGCTCGCAGTTGAGAAGGGGAAGAGTGGGGAAGTCTACAACCTTGGAAGTGGGAAGAACATAAGTATTGGGGAGCTTGCGAATCTGGCAATAAAAACGGGTGGGCTCAAAGGGAAGATGGATGTGGAGATAGACAAGAGCAGGTATAGGCCAGCAGAAGTGATGGTTCTAAAGTGCGATTACTCAAAAGCCAAAAAGGAGCTGGGCTGGGAGCCAAAAATACCTCTTGAGAAAACCCTGAAGGATCTGATAGACTATTTCTTGGAGAATGACAACCTTCTCAGAATAGAGGAATATTGATGGAGTGGAGTGGAAAAAATATCCTCGTGACAGGAGGAGATGGATTTATAGGCTCGCGCCTAGCCTCTAGGCTGCGGGAGCTTGGCGCGGATGTGACAATTGCGAGCAAGAACAGGAGAAACTGGAGCAATTTTGTCAGTATCGATGTCACGAAGCCAGAATCTCTCAACTTTGATAGCTATGAGGTTGTCTTCCATCTTGCGGCAATTGCGGACCCGAAAGTTTGCGAGGAGAATCCCGAGATGGCTTTGCTCGTCAATTCCTACGGGAGCCTGAACGTGATGGATGCGTGCAGGAGAAGCGGAGTTGGGAGGATGCTGCTCAGCTCCTCGGCACACGTTTATGGTATTCCCGAATACACGCCAGTTGATGAGAACCATCCGCTTAAACCACTTTCCACATATGGGCGAAGCAAGGTGGCTGCCGAGCATATATGCATGGCATACGGGGCAACAATCGTGAGGTTCTTCAACATATACGGGCCTGGTCAGAGAGGGAATTACCTCATCCCCACAATCCTCTCAAACCTTGGTGAAAAAAGCATAAAGCTCAGGAATCTCAATTCGGAGAGGGATTTTATCTATGTTGACGATGCAGTTGAGGCGATGCTGCTCGCAGCGGATTTTCCTGAAGAATGTTTCAACATAGGAAGCGGTGAAACCCACACACCAAAGGAGATTGCTGAGCTGCTTTCTAAAATAAGCTGTAAGCACCCGGAGCTTATAAGCATGAACAAGCCAGACAATGTGCTTAAAGTTGTTGCGGATATAGGCAAGGCAAAGAAGTTGTTGGGCTGGGAGCCCAAGGTTGATTTGAAGGAAGGTCTGAGAAAGGCTTACGAGGGTTTTGAATGAAACTTGCCATTGTGCATCCATTCCTCAGGTTGAGGGGCGGAGCGGAGAGGGTTGTCCTGAAGATTGCCCAGCATTTTGATGCCAAGGTATACTGCTCAACTTACGAGCCCGAGAACACGTTCCCTGAGTTCAGGGAAGTTGATATTGAAGTGATGAGAAGCAGGCTGTGGCCTATCGCCTCCCTTCTTCCGCAGAGGGTTGGGAGCGCAGCAGTGGCTGGAAAACAGTTCTACTACAGCAAGCTTGATGATTACGATGTTATCAACGCCCAAGGGACGCCCTCAGAATGGATAAGGAACAGGAACAGCCCAGTGGTATGGTACTGCTTCTCACCTAACAGGGAGGCATTCGACCTTTATGACTGGAGGATGAGCAGGAGAAATCCCATCCAGAAGGCACTGTACTGGTCCTTCATCCAGCCTTACAGGAGAATAGAATTTTCGGTTGTTCCAAAGATTGAACATATATTCGCAATAAGCGGTAATGTCCAGAAGAGGATAAGGAGATACCTGCAGAGGGAGAGCGAGATTCTAATGCCTGGTGTAGACTATGCGGACTTTCACGCGGGCGATTACGAGAAATATTTCTTCTACCCATCAAGGATTGCTCCTGAGAAGAATTTCGAGATGGCGATAGAGGCATTCAAAAAATTCAGGAATAAGAGGAAAGGTTGGAAATTGATCATTGCAGGCTCCCTGGACAGGGGGAGGGAGGAGCATGTCGCCTATTACAACCGTATAAGGAGCATGCTAGGTGATGACGGGAGGATAATGCTGGATGTGCCAACTAAAAAAATTATTGAGCTGTACTCCAACTGCCTCTGCGTGCTCTACACTCCTGTGAATGAGGATTACGGGCTCATACCGCTCGAGGCATTCGCATCCTCCAAGCCATGCATAGCTATAAATGAAGGCGGGCCAAGGGAGCTGGTCAGGGATGGCGTGGGCTATCTTGTGAATAATATTGATGAAATGGTTGAGAGAATGAATTACCTTTCCGAGCATAAAGAAGATGCGGAGGGGATGGGGAAGGCAGCAAGAAAGTATGTTGAAAGGGAATTCTCCTGGAAGAAATTCCTGGATAGGTTTGGGAAAGTCTGCTTGAAACTTTCAAAAGAGAGGACCTAGATTTACAATTGATAGAAGGGCATTTATGAGCTTTTTATCATCTGCATCCAGAAGCGGCAGGTATGATATGCAGAAGAGAGCTCCCGCGATTATGAAGAGCAGCATTGTGCTTTTGATGACTGGGTTCAGAACTATGATGGCGAAAGCAATTATCAAAGAGAGTAAAGCTGGTTTGATGAAGTGCGCTGGGTTCAGATGAGTTCCAAGAAGCTTCAGGGAGAACCTCAGGAGCACAACCGACTGGATTATGGCTGATAGGACAATCGTAACTGCAGTCCCAACCAGCCCATAGCTTTGGATGAGGTAAAGGCCGATAGCCCAGGTTACCAGATAGAAAATGACCATGTTGATTGTCAGCTCCTTCATCCTGCCCTTGCTCATGAAAAGGCTGCCGCATACCCCATTCAGAAATGTGAAGGGCAGGGAAATGCTGAGTATCCTCAGCACCAGTGCTGCGGGCGCATAGCTACTCGGCCAGAAAAATAATATCACCCTGTTTGCGGTGAGGTGTACGAGAAACAAGAGCGGTATCGAAGCAAGCATTCCGTACTTTATGCTCCTCTCGAAGAGCTTCTTCTGCAGCTCCCTCTCCTTTCTCGCCTCCATCTGGACAAGGGAGGAAAGCAGGAAAGTTGAGGAGATCGGCAGCAGGGCAGCCAGCGTCGAAACCACAGAGTAGCCGACTCTGAAGAATGCGAGCTCCTGGGGCCCGCTGAAATAGTTGAGCAGGAGTGAATCAATATTCATTAGCAGGTAACTGGATAATGATATGACCGTTGAGTAAAACAGGAAGGAGTTAACAGCCCTCGTACTCCTGGGAATTGCGCACCCGAGGTCCTTTTTGAACCTCAGGAACCAGAGGATGACTGATGCGACGGCAGCTAGAGAAAATGAGAGCAGCACTCCGAATGTTACCGTTGTTAGGCTTGGACCGAGTATTAAGATGAGAACCAGTGGAAACAGCACCTTCGAACCATTAAGTATGAAGGAGATAAGCGATTGGTACTCCAGCTTTCCTATTGAGATGAAAAGGTAGGATATGAATTGAATGACTGAGTATAGTATGACGAGAACAGCTACTGCCTGCATCACATAAGCCAGCCCTGCATCATGCAGAAACAGCTTGGCGAATTCCCCTGAGAACAGCAGCAGGGCCGAGCCCACGATTATGAGGGCAGCAAGCTTCCACTTCAGAAGATACCGCACATAGAATCCAGCGCATCCCTCATTGGAGTGGAAGCTCTCACCAGCAATTTTTATAAGCGTGTTGGGCACTCCAAGGTCGCTTATCCCTGTGAATAGCATCGTGAATGATATGATTGTCAAAAATATTCCGAACTCCACGGGTGGGAGCAGCCTTGTGAACACTAGGGAGATTATTAATCCGGAGGCAAGAACAGTCACGGTTGTCAGAAGCGCGTATATGTTCTGCTCTATGAGCTTCTTCATCATGGAGTAGGTATTCTCGCCAGAGGTTTAAAAAATAGATTGAAAAAAGAAAAGGACTAGGTGTAGCTGACAAGCTCCATCGTTGCTGAGCCATCGGCGTATACAAACTTCAGGGGTACGGGAACGCTGCTCGAAGACCAGTAGGTAATTCCTCCGGCCGTATACTTGTCGGCAACATACGTTCCTGCCGGCACACTCACGGATTCCTTGCCCATGTATGTCAGAGGAGGGGCAGTCTCGCCTGTTGAAGCTGAGTTGGGCCCTGATGTCGGGCACTGACCAGCCTGCTCTATGTTCTGTTCGCCGTACGTTATCACGGTTGTTATATTCAGGCACTCATAGGTCGTCTTGTCAATCCACATCTTCGTGGTCATAGTAGTTCCCTGCGTTGATACATCGGTCTGCTCTAACCATACTGCAACCCCGTTAAGGGTATCTGCACTTATGGATGTCGTCAAATCCATTGATTCTGCCGGCCCACCTGAAGCTGAGGTGATTCGATACGTATAACTATTCACCGAGCCGAACTTGTATAGCTGGTCCAGGCTGACGTTCTGCGCTGGAGGCTGCGGGGGTGGTGGCGGAGTTACTGATGTATTATCTCCTAGGGTATTGTTTGCTGGTGGAGTTGCATTTGCAGGTGGTGTTTGGTTCGGGGCTGGCGGGTTATTCGCTGGCGGGGTCTGCTGTGTGCACCCTATCAGCAGCATGAGACAAAGCAGTACGGACAAGATAAGTATTCTTTTCACATAAACCACCTTTTATCCTAATCAATTCTCGTGTTTATAAATATTGGTGTTCGCCAAGCTTTGCTAACAAAGTCTGTCCTGCTCAAAAAGTCGTCAAAGCAAACTTAATATACGTATGATACGAATTGCTATCGATGGTTGAGAGATATGATGTTCAGAGGGCTAACGACTGAGGCTCGCAAATACCTCAATAGCGAGGATATTAGAGTAGCTGTACTGATAACCGCAGCCGATTTGGAACGGGTTCTTTTTCTCAAATTAGTACTCGAAAAAAAGATAAATCCCGAATTAGTTGATAGATTCATGCTTCGAAGATACATAGAATGGAATACAAAATTGGGTTTAATCGATAAATCTCACGAAAATCTTCTCAGAGAATTTAATTATATACGAAACAGAACCGTCCACGAGAGGTTCTTCACTGAAAAAGTTGCGAGTGAAAGCAAAGTTTTGGAATATGTCAAAAAAATAATTCTCGACACATGCGACTTTATAGATAGCACGAGGATAAAGACTGATATGAAATTGGAGAGAGTCTATTCAACGTATCTCTCAAAGAAAGCAGAGGAAGAAAAGCGATTTATGGAAAAAGCAAGAAAGCAAGTTTGATATATCTTAACTTCTAATCTTATTCCGCCCTGATTTAAAGGGTTGGTAGGTCGTGGGATTACGCCTTGTAATTCCACCCCCAACCTACCAGAGGTTGCTCAGAAAGTCGGTAAATCTGACGAGTTCTTTAGCAAAGCTTGTTCACCATGCTCCAACTTTAAGTATAATATACATTCAGTAAAACCGGTAACAGGCAGTTCTCCGCCTGAGCAGTAAAAAAAGCAGGCAGAGCCAGAACCGGCACAGCCTAGACCGGAAAAAGCCGGTCTGCGCCGGCTTTTCAGACGTGAAAACCTCCAATTTCCTGACAAAACCCGCAGGAAAAGGTGTTTTACCTCGGAGAGGCAAAACAAGTAAAACACCTTTCAATGCCTCTCCGACGACAACTGCTCAGAAACCAGAAGGTGTTTTACCTGATTTATCAGGCCTATTTTATACCTTTGCGAAAACACCTGATTTACCTAGTTTATGGTGATTTACATGCGATTTATGCCCGAACTGAAACTGCAATTTTTATATCAACTCTTTAGCTTCTAGCGGCGGCTACATCTTGTATATCTGGACATGGGGCACTTTCTGTATGGTCCTCAAGTCGGAATCCTTAACAAGCTTCATCCTCTTGGCAATTCCGGTTGCCTTCTTCCCGACAAGATTCGCCGAGGTTGCCGTGAGCAGCTCCCTCTCGACAGCCGCATCGTCCACCTCCTCTCCCTGGTAGAAGCTGGCGTATTTCTCAAGGTTCAGGACAAGCTCGCCTTCCCTCAGGACTTTGCCGATGAGCTCCGCATCACAAACAGCAACTATCTTCTCCTTTCCCTTCCTGAAGGTGCGCATTAGGAGCATGTATGGATTTGCTGCCCGGCTATTTAAAATAATTGCTTAACTTCAGTGCCATAGCTGAATACGAAGGAGCAGAAGAACAGAGTGCTGTACCAGAAAAGCCAGAAGGCACTAACAACATCATTCCTTAAAAATGAGACTATAGAAAGTGAGAAAAGCAAAACCGAATAAGAAGTCTCGGTTAAGTTTGCTCTGAGAACTTCTATTATTGAGTTCTTGAACTTGCTCTGTCTGCTCATGACGAACCTGGGTCTGAAGTTCAAAAATCCTACTATCATTGCTTTTGTCCTCACAAATGCTGTTGAGAAGTTGAGGAACATCGCCATAATGCCCAACCTGAAAGAGCCGAAGTAGAGCTTGCCTCCGACTACTACCAGCAGGAATATTGCTATCATGTAACTTGCTGCGAACATCTTGAGATGTTGAGGTAGAAAAACCTGAGAGTTTACGCTCCTCAGGGTTATATCACTGATGACAAATATTATTGAGAGCAGAGAATAGAAAATGAAGAGTGATGAGAGGTAGGCGTAACCAAATGTCTGGGCTAGGTAATGTATATGTTTTTCAGCTTTTAGTTTGGAGAAATTCTGGAGATATTCTATAAGAATCCAGATATTCCCTATCGTATACCTCCACTGCTGTGAGAGGAACGTTTCGAAATGCTCTATTGCTTCGCCTAGGGCATATGTTTTCAAGACGAAAACCCCTCCTCTTCCTGCGAGGTCTGCCTTGAATGCGAATGCTGCATCCTCAGTTGGAGTGGCTGGGAAGCCGCCAACCTGCTTCACAACTGATCTTCTCACAACACCGCATGAACCGCAGAACATCGTGCTCCCACACAGGTTTCTCACCGGTTGCATGAATTTGTAGAAGAAAGAATAGTAGGTATTGACTCCATTTGCGAAGAAGCTGCCGGGTGCGAACTGCTTTTCTGTTTGAACAAAACCTGCATTTCCATCAAGAGATGGTAGCGTCTCCTTGAGGAAGCTCGGGTCGGTCAGGTACTCGTCTGCATCGAATATCGCGATGTATTCCTCGTCAACCATGTCAAGGAACTTGTTCATAACATAGCTTTTGAGCTTTATGGGATTCTCCATGTAGATGTAGTTCACTCCCAATTTTTTGCAGAATTCCTCAAGTTCTTCCGATCTGTTCGTTGAATTGTCAAGCAGGAATATCCTGAGCTTGTCTTTTGGATAATCCAACTTTGTTATTGACTCAAGATTTCTCTTAACCATCTGCTCGTCTTCATCTCTGGTGGGTATTGCCACTGCAACTCTTGGGTAGGTCCTAAGTTTTTTGGGTATGAATTTGTTTAATTCGTATGAGCGGAGGTAGTAGTAGCAGCCAAAGGTGTTAAATATGGTATTCGAGGTAACTAGGAGGAGGAAAATTAGCGAGAGTACAATTTCGGCAGGTGTAACCACTATATACCTAAGTAGATATACGCCAAAGTTCATGCCGGCAATCCCGCTTGCCATTATCGCAATTGCGAGAAGCCAACGAGTAACTAAATCTCTGTCCATATAGTCATCTCTCAGTCGTCGTAGAGTGTTTTGCTTGACACTATTTAAATAAGTGCTATTCTGGGGAGATGGGACTTTTCAGCAGGATATCAGGAGGAATTCCACTGCCTGCAGAAGAAGCTGCCCATAGCGCAAAGTCTTTTTTATGTAATCAGATAGACTTATTTCCTTTTGAATTGAGTAGTCGGCACTAACTGGCAGCTCATGTATCCTGAGGTTATTTTTCTTTGCCTTAAACAGCATGTCCAAATCCATTCTGAAGCCATCCCCCTCCAAATCCTTGAATTTGCTTTTTCTTAATGCTCTAAGGCCGTTCAAGGGATCCCCCACCTCAGGTATCTTGGAGGAGACAAGCTTTGCAATGAGGAGATTTGCGAGCTTCCTGTGGAGTGGAATTTTAGCCCCTGCGAGGAACCTGTTGCCGATAACCAGGTCGCATCTCTCCAGTTCCTTTACAAAAGAGGGTATGTATTTGGGGGAGAGCTGGTTATCGCCATCTATCAGCACCACCGCTTCACTCCTGGCGACTTTCAGACCAGTTATAACTGCTTGGCTCTTCCCCATATTGTTTTTATGCCGTACCACCTTCACCTTGAATTTTTTTGCAATGGAATATGTTTTGTCAGTCGAACCATCATCAACTACTATTATGTCCTTCGCCTCTGCGGTGAGCTCCTTGAGGAACTTTTCTATGTTTTCCTCTTCGTTGTATACGGGTACAATCACTGTGAACATGTCATCCCTCTCGGTACATATGGACGAATCCATTGTCATATATCCTATCGGCGCTCTCTATATCGCGGGGCTGGTCGGTATCATCAAGGACTAGCAGAGTGATATTATAGCCTTTCAGATAGTCTGGATCGGATTTCTCGTAGAAGTTATATTCTGCGTAGAACTTATCGCTTGGCGCATACTCCACGTATAAATCCGCAAGGACCTTCCTCTTTCCCACATACGTCTCAATGTGCCCGTACTCGGGGTTTATTGCAACCCTCTCGCTTGTTGATGTGAACCCATCTATGAACTGCATTGGCTTTGTGCACATGTCATCGGCGTAAACCCATCTGCACCAACGTGTGGTGCCCGAGAAGAGCACTGGCATGAAGAGCATGTTGGCCAGTATGAATACAAAAAAGGCTGTCAGCACCAGAGCATCCTTCAGCTTTTCTCCGAAAACCAGGGGGAAGAGGAAGGAGAGCATTATTGTGATGATGAGGTTGACCCGGTATGCGATAAGGGCATTGACGAGCACGGCAAGTAGAAGGAGAAGGGCGGCAACCTGGAATGGCTTTCTTATCACTGCAAATAATGAAGTCAGAAGAATCAGTGGTACTAGGAACTGCATGTCATAGAGGATTCCCACGAACCCATAGGAGACGAAATAACCCCATAGGTTTGGCGCTGTCTCGTAAGGAAATCCATTCATTATGAATATGGGGAGATAGAAAATAAGCGAAAGGAAAGATGCAGTTATGAGTGTAATCGCAGCATTCTTAACTCTGCCCCAGTCAATCCTGAAGCGCCCAATCGCGTAGACATACACGGGGAAGAGTATGATGCTGGTGGGGTGAGAGGACAGCGCAATTGAGAGGAAAATTACGGACAGAACTTTCAGAACAGTCTCATTTCTTTCCAGCAGAAGGAGTGATACATTCATGAAAGTATACGCCAAAACATGCAGAGTCACTGTTGAGGAGAATATCATTACAAACGCATGGGTTGCGAATAATGAAGCCCCAGCGACTCTCTCCTGCCAAGTTTTGAAGTTTCTGAATAGAAGATACATGGAGACAGAGTATATGAATACCACAAAGAGGTGGAAGGGAAGTCTGATGGATTCATAGTTGGCTGCACCAAGCAGCAGTGATATCTCGCTGGCTATTTGGAAGAATACCGGGGGGTAGGTGAAATTTCTGCCAAGGTAGCTGAGGTTGTCGTAGAATAGGGTGTTTCCCTCCTCAAGCGCATTCTGTACATTTCTGTAGTAGTAGGCGCCCCACCAGTCAACCGGGCCGAATTGGACTACGAGTATGGCTATCACTATGGTGAAGATTACGCCAAATGCTATTGCCTCTTTTTCGACTTCCATATTAGCACCAAACTTAATGCCAGTATGAGCGGGAGCAACCATTCACTGAACCCAAGGTTTTTCTGAAGTTGCAGCTGCAGTGCGATTGCTGAGAATGACAACGCGAAAAACGATAGGGAGGATGTCAGCCAGTCTAGCCTGCATCTTCTGTAAACCAATGATACAATTCCAAGCGAGAGCAGCACATCCACCACATCAAGAAATGGGAAGGGCTGACCCGTGATGGATACGTCCTTTGCATCGAGTGTCCTGTCCCCGTAGCGTAGCTCGATTGTGTGGGTGCCGGGCTCGAGATGTAACTCTTCAGTATTATAAGCATTATACTCCCCGATCTGGAGTAGATAGGTTGGGCGGAGTGCCGTTTTTCCATCAACCAGAATCTCAAAGTTTTTGTAAGCTGTATCATTTAATTTTGAGTTTATAGCTATGTTCATTCTGGCCGTTCTTTTATACGAGGTTACACCAAATTTCGCATCAATATGCTCATCGCCAAAGCTTACATTAGTTCTATTTGAGTAGAAGCGAATAAAGGATTCCCCGCATAATACTGTGGTGCGGATATCGTTTCCGCAGTCCTCTGTGCTGAGCTCTACCCTGTTGCGTCCCTCAGCAAGCTGCTTTTCCAGAGTTTTGTTGCATAGGTAAACTGAGCAGACAGAGTTTTTACTTGAGTATACATCAAACTGCAGGGCATTCCCTGAAAATGTTTTGGGGTATTCAAGAAGGTAGAGCTCCTCCGGGTTTGGTATGTTGAACCAGTTGAATGAAACCCACTTCATCTTTTCAGTCTGGTTGATCCAAGCCAGGATGAATATTAGGAACAATATCACTGCTATTCTTTTCATCATTTGCACCTGTCAACAAATTCTCTCATGACTGAGGTGGCATATGCGCCTCCTTGAAGTGAGAACGCAAATTTCCCAATTCCTTCATAATAATTAAACTTAAAGTCCTTGAGTGGAATGAACATGCACCTCTTGGAACCCCTAGAACTTATCTCTGGGAAGGAATGTATAAGGAAGTTCTCTTTTTTTATACCTTCTTCCTCCATAATCTGCCGCTCGTAGTCTCCTATTTCTTTTGTTTCAGAGCCCACAACTTCCGAGGTTAAGAATAGTTCTCCTTTCTCAATTCTCTTCTCTGCCTCTGCAACATCATCAACCCGCTCTGCATTTGTTACATCCGGAAAACCAAAAGAATTCATTCTGCAAACTAGATCCCCTGCGATAACAGAAGAGTCCCTCTCGGATATTCTTTTGCTGAGCGCCTTGTTGAAGAGATAGCTCTGGTAAGCGTGCACAAACATCAGGGAGAGTCCTCTGGGAAGTTTTCTCATTGCGTTAACATAGTCATTTGGGTAAGATGAAAGATAGTTCAGTAGAGTAAGTTCATACCCCAAGTAACTTGGAAAATATTCCAGAGCCCTTTTGAAATCGCCTTCTGCTGCGAGCTGTCTCCTCGCTTCCTTGCCTTCCGTTTCCTCACCCTCATCTATGTAAGTTAGATAGCCCAAGACAGCTTCCTTGAAGTTCCCTGAGATTATTGCCTTGCCAACAAGATGGGTATTTTTTCGTATGCTCCCGAACCTCTGCTCTCCAAAGTAATTTGGAACGAGCCCCTTCGAACTTGCGTGTATATCCCTCACTCTCTCCTCGGCATCAGGGGTAACCTCCCTGACAGATATTGTGAACCTATTGCCGGTCAGATCACCAATACGCATCTTCTCCTTCGCTTTCCATGCTGCGTTTATTTTGATATCCTTTATGTGTATGTCCCGTAAGGTAACCGGCTCTATCTTGAATGCGCTTGCCAGCTGCGTTGTGACTGCGTTCCTGTCCTTCACGCCAGCATAGCCGAACCTTTTCAGTCCGCAGTGGAGCTTTCTCCCCACTTCTTTCAGCGCTTGGAGAGTGTTCCAGTTCCGTTTCTGCAACACGAAATATGTGAAGTCGCCTTCCTCTCCTGCCCTCTCAAATGTTTTATCAAGTTCTAGGATTTCTCCTCCTGCAGTTATCTCCTCAACTAGGAAATCCTCTGGGCAGCTCTTCATAACGCCTCCAATTCCGGGAAGCTTCGAGAGATAAGCCAACTCCATATTTTAAATGATTGTTGAACAAAGTATAAAATATGCATGATCTGAGCGGTAAGAAGGGATTCATATTCGATTTGGATGGAGTTGTCTACATAGGTAAAACTCCGATAGAAGGGGCAAGAGAGACTCTTGCGCATATCAGGGAAATAGGAGGGAAAGTGCGCTTTCTTACAAATAACGCAGCCGATAGCAGGGATTACCATGTGCGCAAGCTTGGCAGCATGGGAATTTGCTGCGAGATAAATGAGGTTATAACTTCTAGTCAGGGAGTTGCTATATACCTGAAGGATAGATACGGGACTGGAAAGTGCTTTGTTATAGGTGAGGAAGGTTTTGTTGGTGAGCTGCGACAACAGGGGTTTAGGGTTGTTGAAGGCAAGGAAGGTGAGAGGGCGGATTTCGTTGCAGTGGGAGTTGACAGCGGATTTACTTACGAAAAGTTAACGATTGCGCTGAGGGCAGTGAAAAATGGCGCTAGGTTCATAGCGGCCAATCCAGATGTAAGCAGGCCTGGGGAGGAAGGACTTGACCCGGCGGCAGGAGCGATGATTGCCGCCCTTGAGGCAGCTTCTGGGGTCAAGCCTGAGGTGGTTATCGGAAAGCCAAACCCAATGCTATTTGAAATTGCGGTAAAAGGAATGGGCTTGAGGAGGAACCAGGTTGCCACGGTTGGGGATAGAATAGACACAGATATAGTTGGCGGCAACAGATTCAATCTTTATACTATACTCGTCCTGACGGGAATAACCAAGAGGGGGGATTTGCGGGGATTGAAAGGGGAGGAGAGACCTAAGCTTGTCTTAGATTCAGTTGCAGATTTAAAAGGACTACTCTGATTAGCAAGCATGAGCGAGAAACTCTACATCCTTTAGGGTGGAGCATGTCACAGAAGAAGCACAAGCTCGCCTTTCTTTGTATCTATACTCTCAACAAGCTTGGACTCCTCAGGCATCTTCTCATTTAACTCACTCATTATTTTATCTGAAGGCGTCTTTCTCCTTTCCTTTATGAAGCGCAGTATTGCCTCCACCTTATCAAAGTTTGCGTATATCAGATCTCCAATTGCCTTGCTTTCCTTTGCTTTTTCTCTGAACTCATTCAGTGCTTTTTCCTGCTCTTTTATCTTCATCTCTATCTTCAGCCTTTTCTCATCGGGCTTCTTCTCCTCGCCACTGAAATGCATGTAGAAGTCGTCAAGCAGAGCTGAAAGGGATTTGAGCTGAATGGTTTCAAGGCCCTCGTATTTTTTGAGGGGCAGTATAGAGTAATCCAAGTATTTGTCATCCTTCAGGTATATTGTTGATTCGGGCTTGTTCACATATTCTATAACTTCTATAAAGCCGGCAAAGAGCTCGCCAACCTCTGCTTCTGTTAGAGAGTTTGCAGCTCTTCCCAAATCCAGCTTTGCCCTCCTGCAGGCCTCCTCAATGTATGCTGGACCGAGATTTATCTTGGACGAGAGGCATGGAACAATTCTCATTGGGCCGAGAATTCCCATTAGTTTCTTTTCATTCAATTGGAATGGGTCCATCCTATCAGAGTGGGGGAAATCATATTTGCTCCCCCTTCTCACCTCTCTGTCCTTCCACTCCTCGCTCCTGTACGTGTGCAGCACCCCGTAGTTGCAGTCTGTGAGAATAAGGTTGCCGTGGGAAAACATTTCAAATATGAGCAGGAATCTTTCTGCTTTCTCAAGCTCAAGGATAAGCACCCTGTCGAGGCCATACTGCATTATGCTCTTGACCCTTGCTCCTTCAACATATTTCCTCAGCGCCATCACGAAATTGGATGGTTTCTGAGGCGCTTCCTTTATGTACTGCGTTATGTTGATTCTCTCCCTCAGCTTGCAGAAGGCATCAACATCGCCGCATTGTGGTGAGTGGAAACGCAAACGGAACTCATCATGCCCGACTTCATATATTTTGGTGAGTCTGGCACCTACAAGTACCTGCAGTTCCTTGCATATGCAGAAAAGTTCTATGTTTGCTATCTCCCTCATGCGAAAAACCTTGTAGTAAATTGTATATATTTATCCTTTATAAAATGTCTTGGGGTGTTTCTTTGACTCAAATGAAGCTAGCCAAGCGAGGAGTTGTAACTTCCGCGATGAAGAGAATTGCAAGGGATGAGAAAGTCAATGCAGAAAGAGTAAGGAGTGGAGTTGCAAAGGGAAGGATAGTCATCCTTGAGAAAAGGGATAATGTTTGCGGAATTGGGGCTGGCCTGAGAACAAAGATAAATGCGAATGTCGGCACTTCCACTGATTTTGCAAAGATTGATGAGGAGATTAGGAAGGTAAAGGCGGCTGTTGAGGCCGGCACCGACACGATTATGGATCTGAGCACTGGTGGGAACCTGGAGTACATTCTCAGGAAGATAATCAGAAGCTCCGCTGTG
>JAPLWV010000018.1 GCA_026396385.1 Microcaldota archaeon
ACTCAACATATTCCAGGAATTTCTTCATGAATTCTCCAACAATAGCTCTCGTAATTGTGGATTCATCTACCTCTTTCATCATAGACCCACCTCCAAGTGAGCAGACTCTATAAGCTTATAGCATGAACCGGGCAGTTGTCAACAGCTGCCTTGCAGTCACAATTCTTGCAACCTTTCGGGTTGAACGCTTCCGACTTTCCGTCGCTTCCAATTCTGAAAACCTCTGGGCACAGGGACACGCATGCCCCGCAGCCTATGCATATTTCCTTGTCAACCTTTACTGTCATTGTATCCCTCCATTATTTAAATATAACTGAGTTATATAATTACAACATATTTCTTATATTCAAATAGTTTTAAAAGCATTGGTGAGGAGTGTGCTCATGAGAAGGATATACCTGGACCATTCCGCGACGACTCCGCTTGACAGGGAAGTTCTGGAGGAGATGAAACCATACTTCAGCTCGAAGTTCGGCAATGCTTCCAGTCTGCATTCTTTCGGGAGGGAGGCATCCGAGGCGGTTGAAAGGAGCAGAGAGAAGGTTGCAGCTGTCTTGAAATGCAAGCCCTCCGAGGTGTTCTTTACCTCTGGAGGAACTGAAGCAGACAACTGGGCTCTGAAAGGGATTGCGCTTGTAGAAGGGAGGAACAAGCACATCATAACAAGCTCCATAGAGCACCATGCGGTGCTGCACACTGCGCAGTACCTTGAGAAGAATGGTTATAAAGTTACATATCTCCCGGTTGACAGGTACGGCTTTGTAAATCCTTCAGATGTGGAGGATGCTATAAAGAAAGACACCATCCTGATTTCAGTGATGCATGCGAACAACGAGATAGGCACTATCGAGCCTCTTGAGGAGATTGGCAGGATTGCCAGGGAGAGGGGAGTCTGCTTCCATACTGACGGCATCCAAAGCTTCTGCAAGATTCCTGCAGAAGTCGACAAGCTTAATGTCGATCTCTTCTCCATTTCCGCTCACAAGTTCTATGGGCCCAAAGGCATCGGTGCGTTGTACATAAGGGAAGGCACGAAAATAGAGCCACTGCTGCACGGCGGGGGACATGAGAGGGGCATGCGGTCGGGTACTGAGAATGTGCCCGGCATAGTCGGATTTGGCGCCGCATCCGAGCTTGGCTTGAAGAGGATGGAGAAGGATTCGGAGAAGATGATTATGCTGAGAGACAGGCTCATAAAAGAAACGCTGAAGATAGAGGATTCATGGCTGAACGGGCACCCGGTGAAAAGGCTTCCCAACAACGCGCACTTCTGCTTTGGCTTGATAGAGGGCGAATCTCTCATACTCTATTTGGATGAGAGGGGCATTGCTGCATCGACAGGCTCTGCTTGCTCTTCAAAGTCGCTGGAGCCGAGCCATGTTCTGCTCAGGATTGGGCTGAAGCACGAGGAAGCCCACGGTTCCCTCAGGCTCAGTTTGGGGAGGGAGAACACGAAGGAGGAGATAGGTCATGTGCTTGAAGTATTACCCAAGCAGGTTGAGAAGCTGAGGGCAATATCTCCCTTCAAAACAAAGAAGCAACTGGCTTCGTTCAAATCCACGGAGGAGGATTGAATGTATTCGGAGAAACTCATGAAGCTTTTCAGGAAGCCGCACAACTTCGGCAAAATAAAGAATGCGGATGGTGTGGGGAAGGTGGGCAATAAAATATGTGGCGATGTGATGTACCTCTACCTGAAGGTTAAGGACAACGTTATAAAGGATGTGAAGTTCGAGACATTCGGGTGCGCGGCTGCAATCGGCACGAGCAGCATCATCACGGACATGATCAAGGGAAAGACAATTGAGGAAGCTCTCAAGGTAAGCAAGGAGGACATTGCCGGTGAGCTTGGCGGGTTGCCTCCGATAAAGATGCACTGCTCCCTGCTCGCAACAGAGGCATTGAAAGCGGCAGTTAAAGATTATAAAGGTAAGAAGAAACATTAGATTCTCTCATAAGGAAGTCCTATAACCTTTAGAAATTCAATAACTTTATCCTTCTGGTTTTTGTTCGTTCCCTTCCAATCTATCAAAGCCAGCTCTGTCTTCTCCGCAGACCTCTCCACCCCCTGCCTGAAGGAATCAAAAGTAACCTCGTCAATCCTGTATTTCGGGAGCATGTGCCCAACTGCATACTCATTCTCCAGTATCGCTTTCGTGAATGAAGGGGCATAATGCCCTCCGCCAATCCCGAAGGCTGTTTTGAATGTCTTGCTTGTCTCAAGCATCTTCATTACAGCACGGGCCACTATCTCCCCCGCCCCCTCATTCGCCCACTCCTTCTCGGAGCTTCCAATCTCGACAAAAATTGAAGGTGTGTTGGTCAGCGGCCCATGGTGGTCAACCTCCGCGCATACTGACCAGCCCAAATCATTCAAAGAGTTCATCTCATTCAGCACAATTTTCAGCTTGCTGGGCCAGCAGTAACAAAGCTCCTGGGGTTTGCCCCCAAGCTCTGCCTTGCCCCAGTTGCCAGGCGTGTGGGCAGTCAGGCAGGGCATTGCAGTCTCGCTCCTGTGCTTGCTTATGAAAACGAAAAATTCTGTTTTGAATTTCTCTCTTAGGTATTCTGCATCCACCAGCTTCGTCTTTAGTTCTACAAGCTGAGTCTCTCCCCTATTCCAAGTTCTGAACTCCCCTGCATTCTCCTTCTTGAACTCAAACAGATCTGTAAGTTTCTTGGCTATGTTCACTCCCGCTGGATCCTGAACTGAGAAAAATATTGTATGCATATTCACACCTGCCAATACCTTTTTGTTCTTATGAACGTTTTCTGCGCCTCCAGCAAATCCGTATAGAACAGCATCTCGTCCTTCCTCATGTTCTGCAGCACCCTTGCAGCAGTCTCCGTCCCCACCCCATATGTTGAGAGAGCAATTGCAGCCCTCTTCCCGTATGCATCTATGAGGCTTGCTGTGCGCATCACTTCCAGAAAGCCCCTCTTCTCCCTGTCATTCAGCTCCTTTCCCTGCTCCCTCTTCCTGAAAATCTTCTCGAGCCACTCCCTCTTCCCCACTATTACAACCATGCTGCTCCCGCACTTCGGGCAGGGTATCCTCCTCATCAAATCGCCAAGCTTGGAGTAGAAAACATTTCCGCAGTATGTGCAGAAGAACCTAACGTTCTTCTTGAGGAGCTGCTTCCTGAATGCCTTCAGTATTTCGGAGGAAGGCTCAATAGGTGCAACAAACTCCGCAGCGCGCGATATTTTCTCAAAGCCCAGCCTTCCGAAGGGTGTCGGCTCGGCAACAAGAAGCTCCTTCACTTTCACCTCTCCGGAATGGATTCTCCTCACGAGAAGCCTGCACTTCTCCACGTCAAAGTAGTCCATCATGAGTTCCCTGAGGGTCTCCCTATATACCGGAGATTTTGAGAAGTATTCCACAAGCCTCTTCACCCTAGAAGGAGTGACATTCTCACTCTTTCCGATAAGGCCGAATGCCTTTGCAATCTGGATGAATTTATACCTGAAAAATGTCGAGCTTGAGATGTTCCTCTCAAGCAGAGGCAGGACTTCCTCTTCCCTCATCCTGAGCAGGGCTTCTTTCACAATCCCCTTCCCGCTTCCCGGCAGCTGGAAGACTATCCTGTAGGGGTCTGCGCTTCCCCTCACACTGGATGAGAAGTGGGAGGAGAGGAATGAGGAAAGGCAGCGCATCAGCGCGTTGTTTGCAAGCGAGCCCCCGCACACATGGATTATCACCATATCCTCGAAAATTTCGACAAGAACCTCCCTCTCATCCGGCAGGAAGGATTTCGACTGCTTTGAAATTACATTTTCAAGCTCCACCAGGACTTCTTTTGAAGCGTGAAGCTCCTTCTCCAGTTGAAGGATGCTTTCCCCTTTCTCAAGCTTCTCGCGGATTTTCCTCCTCAGCTCGCCTACTGCCTGCGCGACTTCGAAGGGGACGGGAATTTCCTCGCCAACCCAGTCCGGCACTGCTGCCGAAATATCCTCCGAGGGCTCCACAACTATCTCCTTGTCCCTCACGTCAAGGACTCTCCAGGGGACTCCCCTTGTGATGAAAACCGAATTCCTCTCAATGTAGCTTGCAACAAATGCCTCATCCAATGTGGATATGTTTGAATTCGTCACCGCATTCTTCACGAAATATTTGCTCTCGCTAGGAATTGTGCTCAAGTTCTCAAAGTAGTAAGTGAGGATCCTCCCTCCCTTCCCCAGAGAGCTGCCGTCGAATTTCAGGATTCCCTCTGAACGGAGCTGTTCCGCAACAGCCGACAGCTCGGATACTGGGAGCTTCCTGAATGGGTATGCTCTTGTGATTATCCTGTGCGCCGTCTCCAAGTCAACAGCCCCATTCTCAAGAACCAGGCCGCAGAGCTGGTGCGCAACAACATCGAGTGCATTGCTCTGCATCGGCATGCGCTCCAGCTTTCCAGCATGGGCGCTCTGCATTATTGCGATGGACTCGCAGATGTCGTCAAAATCGCTTGTAATCACAACTCCTTTTGGCATCCTCCCAACCGCATGCCCGCTCCTCCCCACCCTCTGTATGAGGCGTGAGACCTGCCTTGGCGACATGTACTGCACAACCAAATCAACCGAGCCAATGTCAATCCCCAATTCGAGGGAGGAAGTTGCAAGCAGCCCCTTTATTCCCCTTTCCTTGAACCTTCTCTCGGTATGCTTCCTCACGTCCTTCGAAAGTGAGCCATGATGGATTCCCACAGAACCTTCGTACTTCTGGGCTTTCCTGAATGCAAGCAGCCTTGAAGTGAGCGTCTCGGCAACTTGCCTCGTGTTTACAAATGCAAGAGTTGAGGTGTGGCTCTCAATCAGCTCATTCAGGAAGCGCAGCCTTGCAAGCGCATGCGGCTCAAGGAACAATTTGTCGGAAAGCTCCTCATCCTTCTGCGATGGTATGGGATACTCCACCTTCAGCTCTATTTCTCTCTCAAGCTTCGGCTGTATCACCTTGCACTCCCTTCCGCCTGTGAGGAAGTTTGCAACTTCTTCGGGCATTCCAACTGTTGCGCTGAGCCCAATTCTCCGGAAGGGGACTCCTGTCCTCCCAAGCAGCCTTTCCAGAGCAATTGAAAGCTGGGCTCCCCTCTTGCTTTCAAATAGCTCATGCACCTCATCTACTATTACATACCTTACATTCCTCAGCGCCTGCCCAAGCCTCTTTGCCGGTAATATTGCCTGCAGAGTTTCAGGAGTCGTTATGAGAAGCTGCGGAGGTTGCTTGGACTGCCTCAGGCGCTCGCTCTGGGAGGTATCCCCATGACGCACTGCAACGCTCACCCCCAGTTCCTCGCACCACCACTTTATCCTCTCCATTATATCTCTGTTCAATGCCCTTAGGGGGGTTATATAGAGCGCAATTATCCCTTCTCCTCCCGCGGAGATTATGTTATCTAGAACAGGCAGCAGAGCGCATTCAGTCTTTCCATATCCCGTCGGGGCTATCACAAGGCAATTTGCTCCGCTAAGAATCACTGGTATTGAAAGCTTCTGTATCTCATTGAGCCCGCCAAACCTCTTCCTCACGAGCTCAGTGGTACTGTTTTGCAATTCCATATGACTATATCTTCTTTACTGATACATTCCCACGTATCACTGCGGATTCGTTGCTTCCCTCGAATGAATAGTTCAGGTACATCCTCGAGCCGAGGTAAGCGTAGTTCTCCAGCATTGGGGCTCCTGTCGCATTGTAGCACGGATACTCAAGATGCACGGTTGAGTTGGATTTTAGGATGATGGACTGGTTCAGCTGGAAGTTTTCCGTAGGTACATTGCTCTCTCCAGTGCACTTGAATCCATTAATCACAACTGTCCTCCCAGTATTCTGCGTGAGGTTGAGCTTCAGTGCAGCATCGCTGAAGTCATATGAGACGCATGAGAAATTGTCGGGCAGATCGCACCTGGAAACAAGCACATCCACAAACCTTTTCCATACCCGCTCCTCGCCGGAGAAGTTGAGTGAGTAGCAGATGTCCAACGCTTTCATCTCAATTTCTATACTGCTGTCGTTCGCTTTTGGTATCGAGAGGCAGATGAGCGAGTAGTTGCCGACATTTCTCTGCACCGTTGTCCAGGTTGAAGTGGATGTGGGCATGGTCTCGCAAACCTGCATCTTGCTGCTGTTGGTTATTCTGCCTTCGCATACGTACTCCTGGGGCACGTAGGGTTCCTTTGTCACGTAGAGTCCATAGAACCCCTCGTCATCCTCAAATGCCGCCCCGTATTCCGACCGGGTAAAATTGGACAGACGCTGCATTGAACCAAGGGCAGTTGCATTGAACGGCAGCGGACTTGCGAGCTCCCTGCTTTCGTTGAGCATGCCGTTCAGGTAGGATGGGTCATAATTCCCTGTTAAATTCTCGCATGTTCTATAAGAGGCCAGCTCCTGATATACGAACAGCTTCAGCCAGCCCTTCTCCCTCCAGACGCATAAAGGAATAGCTGACGAACCAGCCGACAGGACAGAAATCTCAGTCCCGTTTATTGTTTTGTTTTGCACTTCAAACGTCGCATCTGTTAATATACTGAGGATGCCCGCCATCTGCTCAACCGATGTGGGGCCGTCTATGAAAAGCACTGACGCTGTTGAGAAATCCGCATAATTCACAGTCCCTATTTTCACCTCTTTTGAATTCCTCACATACCTCAGAAGCTGGAAGTAGCCCGGGAGCTCAGCGGTTGGCGAGGAATAGGTGTAAGCTACTTGAATCCCTTCGCTATTTACATCGAATAGTTCAACATCAACCGCCTTCTTGCTTGGGACAATCGAGAATGCATCAGCTTCCTCAGAAGGGAGCACAGAGAGTTCCATGCTAGTCTCCTTTTCAGCTGACGGCTCTGAGACTATATTCCCGGAATCAACTTTTGCAGCAAAGTGGTAATCTCCTGCGCTGAGGGGCACCCATGAGAATGAAACCGTCTTGTTTGAGCTTGGTGAAAGAGACACCGCCATAGTTTTTACAGAGGTATTGTCAACTAACAGATCGACAGTGAAATCATTTGCGTCTGCATTACCTGAATTCACCACATTGATAGTGAATGTTATTGTGTCACCTTCGTAAGGATGTTCTGGTGATACATTTGAAATTGAAGTTGAGAGATGCGGCTTGCTACCCAAGCAACCGAAAAGCAGTAGGAGCAACAGAAGTGGTATGATCAATTTCTTCGTGGTAACACCCCAAATAGATTTGGAACAGAATCTATAAACTACTTTGTTTCGTACAACTTCCTCAGTGCCCTTAACGCCTCCTGTATTTTTGAGAATGCAACATCGGACCTGCTTTTGTAGTTGTATTCAATAGAGCTTTCCACATCCCCCTTCTCGGAATAGGGGGAAACGGAAAATGAGTACCTGCCCTTCTCCCTTCTTATCAAGCCCGCATTCTTCAGCTGGAGCAGGTGGTAGAGTATTGTCTTGTCGCTTACCGGTTCGCCGGAATGGTTCTCGCGCATATAGCTGGATATCTCATGCATATCCGGATCCTTGTTCTCGGAGAACTGGTAGTAGAAGAGCGCCTCAAGCAGCTCCAGAATTGTTTTCCTGCTCTCATTTGGTGAAATGAGCCCCATCGCTAGGGCGAGCCACCTCACTAGCGACTTTTTAGTCATCAGGACATCTTTGCTGAGCTGCATATCTCTTATTACGAACTCCCTCTCAATCAAAGCAGCTTCTGGAATTTGCATAGTCTCACACTATGTTTGACAGAAAGCTTATATTTAAATATCCAGGACTAGATTATTAAGTCATTGGGGTGATCCCATGGAAGATAGAGTGAAAACTGGTATAGCGGGCCTTGATGAACTCATAGAAGGCGGATTCAATAGAGGCCAAGTGATAAGCGTAAGCGGTGCAAGCGGCTCTGGAAAAACAACTCTTGCTGTTCAATTCCTGGTTAATGGAGCAACTATTTATAACGAGCCTGGTTTGTACATAACCTTGGGGGAACAGAAGAAGCAGATATTCGCAAACATGCTGAGGTACGGCTGGGATTTGAAGAAGCTTGAGGAGGAAAGGAAGATACTTTTCGTGGAATACCCACCCTATGAGATTGAGGTTTTCCTCTCCCAGGAAGTTGTGATAAGGGACTCTGTCGAAATGGTTGGAGTGAAGAGGCTTGTCATAGACCCAGTGAGCTCCCTGCTTATGGGCTACGGCGATGAGCAGAAGAGGAGGGAGAGACTGCTGAGATTGCTTGAGAGACTTAGGTCTCTTGGCTGCACCTCTCTCATGACTTCGGAAAGCGTGGGGATTGACAATGAAGTTCCGCTTGGAAAATTTGAAGTGGAGCTGTTCTCAGACGGAATTGTATACCTCTATAACGTGAGGAGAAAGAACGAAAGGCAGAGGGCCTTAGAGGTAATAAAGTTAAGGGGTACCAAGCACAGCAATAGGATTTGCCCGATTGAATTCACAGATCATGGTATTGAAGTCTACGCGAACAAAGAGTTTTGAGTTAACATGTCAACTTTCCACATCTCCACAAAGTTCTATCCGATAAGGCTCAACGCATTCATGAGGAACGAAGTAGAGCTCAGCATAGAGATTGAGAATACCGGGAATGAGCCCCTCTGGTGCGAGTGCGATGTGCTGCTTCCAGATGCAGTCTCACTTGCTCCCGACAAGGATTTGGAGAAGGGAAGGTTGAGGGTCGGTATAGTGAACCCAACAGAGATAAGGACTGGGAAGTGCAAGATTTATGGAAGTGCTAAGAGCTACCCGGAGCTTTACCCGATAAAGATTGTTGTATACGGCTTTGGTAAGGATGGGGCAATAACCGCAAGGGATGACAAGACTGTTGAGCTGAGATGTGAGAGGATAAAGTAGCTATATCGTGAATTTTATTTCTCCCCCTATTTGTACCTTCCAGCAACCACCATTGCAACTGAGTTGAAGTATTCCCCTCTTCATGGAACCAGCTCCCCGCAATTTTTTGAGACTAGTCGATGGTTTTTAATATTTGAAGAGAAAATATTAGTAAAGTGAGAGAATGGACAGGATAGTCGAGTGCATACCCAACTTCAGCGAGGGAAAGAACCAGGAGGTTATCGACAGGATTGTTGGGGAGATAAAGAAAGTGAGGGGAGTGAAACTGCTTGATGTTGAAAGTGATGCAGATCACAACAGAAGCGTAGTTACATTTCTAGGAGAGCCCGAAGCAGTTGCTGAGTCGGTATTCCTCGCAACGAAAAAAGCTTCTGAGCTGATTGATTTGAACAAGCACAAGGGAGAGCACCCGAGAATTGGAGCGACTGATGTTATACCCTTCGTCCCGATTTCAAATGTGACGATGGAGGAATGCGTTGAACTTGCAAAGAAAGTCGGGGAGAGAATTGCAAGTGAGCTGAAGATACCTGTTTACCTGTATGAGGCGGCAGCCACAAGGCCGGAGTGCATTAACCTTGCGGATATAAGAAAAGGGGAATACGAGGATTTGAGGAAGGATATTGAGACCGACCCGCACAGGAAGCCTGACTTCGGCCCATCAAAACTTCATCCAACTGCGGGAGCGACTGTTGTGGGTGCAAGGGAGCCTCTCATTGCTTTCAATGTTAATTTGGGGACAGACGATATAGAAATTGCGAAGAAGATTGCAAAGACCGTGAGGTTCAGCAGCGGCGGGTTGAAATGCGTGAAGGCAAAGGGATTTGAAATAAAGAAGAGGGGCATAGTGCAGGTTTCCATGAACCTGACAAACTACAGGGAGACCCCTATCTCCAAGGCTTTTGAGATGGTCAAGTGCGAGGCTGACAGGTACGGGGTTCCAATAACTGGCAGCGAGATAATCGGGCTTGTGCCGCTTGATGCCATGGTTGATGTTGCAGATGTTTACTTGAAACTCGAGAATTTCAAGAAAGGGCAGATTCTTGAGACAAGGTTGTGGGAGTGATAACTTGTTGAAGGATATAAAGTTGTACGAATTCCTTGATGAACTGGCTTCCCCTTCTGCTGCGCCAGGAGGGGGTAGTGCCTCCGCACTGCTCTGTTCAACTGCGGCCTCACTGGTGTGCATGGTATGCCATCTGACAATTGGGAAGAAAGGATATGAGGAGAGCGAGCATGAGCTGAAGAGAGTTCTTGAGGAAGCAGAAGTTCTGAGAAAGAAAGCAGAGGGTTTGATTGATGGGGATACAAATGCTTTCAAGGAGGTTATAGCAGCCTACAAAATTCCCGAAGAGGATGCAAAGAGGAGTATTATAATCCAGAATGCATTGAAGAATGCAACGGCAACTCCACTGGAAGTTGCGAGAATCGGAGTTAGGATTCTGGAATTGGCGAAAATTGTCGCTTTCAGGGGAAATGTAAATTCAGTAAGTGACGCTGGAGGGGCAGCACTGGCTGCGGGAGCAGGTTTGTATGGAGCAATTTTCAATGTAAAAATAAATCTGAAATCAATGAATGATGAGACATTCAAGGGAAGCACGAAGATTGAATTGAACGCATTAGAGGAGAGGGGGAAAATCCTGCTGGAAGAAGTGAATGGCATAGTTTCTTTCAAGCTGTCGAATTGATTGCCATGAACGCCACAGCTTGGCCCGGCTCTTGAGGCTTTTTACAATGTTTCTTAAACTATCTTAGAAATTCTAAATAAGTTTTAGATTCATCATTTAACCAGCTGTTAAGGAACCGAGCACCTCATTTTGGCACCTAAATCCATGGATTGAAATTTCCCTCCAATTTTCAAGCCAAATTCCAGACCAAATCTCAGAAGCCTGAAAAGGCATTTTCACAAACCGATTTGTTTCATGAATATGGAATTTAATGCCCGTGGGTGAAGAAAGCCCCCTTGTGAGGCAAAAGAGGTACAAAAAAAGCGATTACGACGGAGAGGTTGTTTATGGAATTGTATATAACATTTTTATATAGGAACTAACTAAATGAATTAAGCGGTTGGTATGAAAGAGAAAGAAACCCAGATATACAAATTCGGAAGAGGTGGGGCCTGCATCTACATTCCCATGGATATTTTCAAGGATAGCGCATTCCCTTTCGAGATAAGTGAGAAAGTGAGGATGAGAATAGATGGAAGGAAGGTTATAATTGAGAAGTTGAAGGAAGAAGCGAAGGAAGGCCAGGCGTAATCTAAATGCTGTTTCTAATATAGTTTAAGATTTTCTAAAAAATATTTAGAAAAGGAGAGGCTTACGACAAGCCTCTCATTGAAGAACTTACGCCTTTGTTTTTCTCTTTGATTTCTCCACTGGCAGCATTGGTGGCTTCTGGATCCTCCTCGTGTATTCGCCTGCCGCAATTGCAAGCGCGCCCGGGATGAGGAGCAGGATGAACTCAATGAACCACTTTAGATCTGGGGAGGAGCTGTAGAGGAAGTCGTTGAAGCCGGCCAAGAATATAATCACTGCTGGCAGGAGAAGAACTGCCCCTGCAACATACATGGAGGTGGAGAAGGAGCTGCTCTCCTCGCCTTCCTTTCGGTATAGGTCGTCACCTTTAAGTGTGAGTATGACTGCAAGCGCTCCGTATACGAAGGATTCCAAAAGCCAGTTGAGAGTCTTCGCCCCATAGTCTCGGTACACGTAGTCAGCTGTGCCAAGGAGGTACACCCCGAGGGCAAACAGTGTGAAAATAACTCCCATGGATGCAGAGGGGAATGCGAAGATGGATTTTCTTGCGCCTTCTGTCTTGTTTATATTATCGCTGGTGCGCAGCAGGTAGTATGACGCAAGGCCGAATATTATGGTTTCCATAACCCATGCTAGGCTCTGCCGGTACTCTGTATAATCTGTAAGGTATAGGAATGAGTGGAAGCCTGTCACGAATAGGAGCAGGGTTGACAGGAGCATGAACGCCCCAAGCGGTGATGTTATGGATGGAATTATCGACCTGATCTCACCTGCATTCTTTCTTGTGCGCTCAGCTGCGTAGGTGAGGGCAGTTCCAATTATTCCATATACGATGAATTGAATGAACCATCCATACTGCTGTCCGAAAGTTGGCTTTGTCATCGTCTCGTATGTTGTGAATGTCAGCAGGTCATGGAAGCCCGAGACGAAGCTGTAGAGGCTCATGAAGAGGAAAATTACCCCGAGAAGCGCGAGTATGGTTGGGACTGTTGCCCTTATCCTTTCCCTCAGGTTAACAAGCGACCAGGAGAAGATTATGAACCCAAGGAAGAATGCCACAAGACCTTCCGTTGCAAGTGGATTGTATACATGGTAGCCGGTGCCTCCATATCTAACATTTTCGCCCATCCCGCCACCCCCCTTGGAAGGAGTTATGAATTGGGGGTTAAGAGATCCGAGGTAGAAGAGCGGCATCCCGAAAAGAATTGCAAACACTATGGCTACTATAACTAGGTATATTACCTTATTATCCATCAAGACCACCCAATAGATATCC
>JAPLWV010000044.1 GCA_026396385.1 Microcaldota archaeon
AGCAGCAAACATCGCCGCACTGATTGGGAACTTGGCTTTTAAGTCCCAGGCTGTAACGGCAACTGTTGCTGGAGCTGCGAATCTAGGATGCACAGTAAGTGGTGCTGGCGGAGCTGGCACCTGCGCCGTGAGCAACGAGAAGGTCACGCTTGATGTGACTGTTCCGGGCACGGTGGGCGGAGTGTACCCATTCAACACACTGATAAACGACTGGGTCGACAAGAAGCTTCAGAATAGGTTGAGAGTAACAGCGGACGATATGTACAACACTGCAGTTGACTGGTCCCCATACTACTACGTAGGCGTGGGACCAACGCAGTACCAGTACTCGTTCAGGAAGATAACCTCAACTGACTTCGCGGCAATTGCTTCGCCAACAGTAACGGACCCATACTCAAACAAGCAGTACACTGAAGTGCAGACCCTTTGGTTCCAGGCATGGCCGGAGTATGACACACAGCACAAGCAGCTGTCAGCCATGTACCCGAAAGGTGCGTACCAGATTGAGTTCACGCAGGACCAGTCCGGACTTCCGGTTGGTACATGCGATGCAACTTCAATAACAAACCTGGATAGCGACTACCAAAACAACACTGCATATCAGGGTGACTACACAAGATGCGGTGACGCAGACAAGACTGATAGGCACAGAGTGCACGTAGGGTTCCTTGGAGATAGCTATATAATAAGCCAGATGAATGCACCAGCAGATGCTGACTGCACTGGTCCAGATGCTTATCCACTGACATCTACCACACATGAGTGCACTGGTGGTTCGATAAACCTGGCTAAAGAGAGTGCATATGGAATTGTGCACGTGGGTGAGAACCTCTCAGCTGGTGCTTACTCACTGAAGCTCCAGGATATTGAGGCCCCACTAGGTAGCGGACAGGACTCGGCAGCTTCAATTGCCATATACGACTCAACCGGAACTCTGCTGAAAGAGGACAAGTACTACCCTGGTCAGAACTCTTACACTTGGACAGCACCAGATGGATCCAAGGTGAGAATTAGAGTATACAAGACAAACCCAGGTTACTATGCCTATGCAAAGTGGGCTGAGATGGCTGTGTACTCTTCGGAGTTCACAATGAATGACGGGCAGCAGCTGAACACCGACAACCAGAACTGGAACGTGAGACTTGTTTGGAGAAACAAGGATCCGACATACAACAGCAAGAGCGCGGATGCATTGAGGAAGATAATACTATACGACTCTACCGCAGGAATGACTACATCGAACTACCTGAGCAGTGGTGACACATATAACTTTATACAGACACCAGTTGCATACCAGGTACAGTTTGGTGGGCTAACACTAGGAAGTGCGGACTACGACACAATATCAATGTATATGACCTATGCACCAACACCAACATTTGCAGTGCAGGCCAACTACGCCGCATCTTGTACCGGAACTGGATCAAATATCCAATACATCTCGGGTAACTTCATGGAAGTGCACTCCAATGTACGAGGTGGATTCCAAATCGATGGTGCCGATACCTACCAGGTGCAGGACTTCTACATCTACCTAGGAAACGCCACTGACGACAACATGAACGGTGTAACGGAAGGAGATGTCATCTTCCAGAAACCAGTTGGAAGTTGCTACTACTTCGACACCAGTTCAATATCGTACATGGCAGGAGATGCAACACTTGACGACAGCCCAGTGATATACACACCACACATCAACTACACAGCGCCGTCTCAACCTGCAGCCATATCGTTCCAGGAGTCTGCATCGCCCAGCTCGGGAATCACGGATCTCTGGACAATCCCAATATACAGGGACACTGACTCCAAGGACAAGTTCCTGCTGACGACTACGGCTACGAGACAGATCTACTACACCGGAGTTACAGGCATTACCGCCATAGACCCACTCATGGACATAGGTACATACTGGGCAGAGGAGGGATACTACTCTGAGAGAGGATCTCAATTCTCTGGAGTAGACACCTTCGCAGCATCAATCAGCAGGGCAAGAAGACTGGGAGAGATGAAGTTCTTCATGAAATCCCAGGGTGCAAACACAACTTCAGCAACCACAATAGGACCTCTTGGTGAGAACGAGAGCGCCAACGTCGGCGGTGGAGTGACCGTAAAGGTTAACAGCATCACCGAGACAGTTGGAACTTGCACAGCAGGTCCAAACGCATTGTGCACTGTGACTGGTGCGGACGGGCTGACAGCAACTCCGTCTGTAACAGCTGCAAATGTGAGAGTCGCCCTGAACCCAGCATCGCAGAAGCTTGTTGTACTGGATAAGGATGCTGACAAGTCCGCTACTTTGATAGTAGTTGGAGGAAACCTTGTCAACACAGTGGCTGCAGAAGTCATGCAGACCACGAGCATCAATCTTGTAACAGACAAGGTTGTTGTGCAACCAATCGGTACAAACAGGATTCTGGTGGCTGGTTACACGGCGGCTGACACACAGACTGCAGCCGACCAGTTCATCCAGGCACTGATTGCAGCAGCCCAATAGATGAACTGAAAGGGCGAAAGCCCTTTTTCTCCTTTTTATTTTTCATGAACCTCTAGTTTATCCCATGCCCCGAAAAAAGAATACATTAAGTTTATATAGCAGTCCAACTAATTCTTAATGAGGCGATCGGATGAGAAAAGGAATTTTGCTGTTATCCCTACTGGTATTGGCTTCATTCCTGCAAGCTCAGCTAAACGTCACTGAATTCGTCACCCCCTATCTATACAAAGGAGAAAACTATTCGAGAGATGTGGGGGTGGTAGATGCAAAAATATCCTCCGGCAACTATTCAATTGTTATAATAAACAATGAATATACCTTCCTCCTCAACATGAGCGATAGAATAGAAATGGTTGAAAATCAAGCTAACATAGATTCCGTGCTTCGCCAGTACTATACAACAGCCACTTACCCAACGCATGCTGAACTTAATTCGTTGAATTCCTCATTCCAATTCTTCCTAGCCAGCCGAGGGCTAGAGGAGGCTGATTGCTTAGTTGTGACTGGTCTTGAAAATCCAGATCGCTCACCACGCCTCACATGCACTGCAGCCAATATATGCGAATCCTGCCAAGCCGTTCCAGTCTGCAGGGACGTGATGAAGGGGACCCAGCAGACACCCGACCCCATGTCCAGCTCCCTTGTTCAGGCAATCGTGGTGATGTCAGTAGACTTCTCACTCATCAGAGGAAATACATCCGTTTTCAATAGTCAGATGGCTAGCATTGGCAACTCCACTGATGTATCTGCCTAGCTCCTTGCAATGCAGCAGAGCCTAACATCGGTAAAATCTCTCCTGGAGGACATAGGAAAACTACCAGTAAGCATAATCTACGAACAGTATACCGATTTCCACAACCCCAAAGCTTTGGGATTCTGCAAGAACTTCTATAGGCTCTACAACCTAACTGCCCTAAACTCTGCAATAAACCAAGCAACGCAGCTCAGCTCAAGAGTTCCGACAGAAGGCACGCTGGATGGACGGGTATCCTCGATATTCGATAACACTCCGACAAGGAAGCTCAACAGGACAATAAGGGAGGATAGAGATAAGTTTGATGCCGCCTATGCGGTGCTTCTTGACAGGAGGAATAGCATCGTACGAAGAGCCAACCAGTCGCTTTTGTACATACGTGATAACAGCACTATCAAACAACTGAGTAGCCTTGATGATACTCTATCACAGATAGCCGAGCTTGGCGACAAGAGGGATTATGACAATGCCTCTCGCCTCTCAAAGAACTTCTCGCTAATGGCGGATATGGCGGACTCGCAGGTATCCGGGCTTGAAACAACATACAACCAACTTTTGGCCAACAATGAGTCAGCTTCAGACGCACTTTTCAAGGCATGGCTGTACCTGGAGCCGCAGGACTTTGTTTTGAATGATGAGCTAGAGCTTTTAAGGACTCAGAAGGCATCTGTAGACTTTACAATCTACAACAGTTCGCCCCTCTCCCTATCACAAGCAAACCAGTTGAGTGATCAGCTTTTAAACATCCAACTCAGTGCCGATGCCACAGTGGACGAGAAATCAGCTGCAACTTCCAATCAGATGAACAGTCTCGTATCCGTTATCACAAAACCTGCAGTATCTTTTTCACTGAGCGTTATCGATTCAGTCATCCCGCTCTCCTACGCAGATAAAGAGAAGAATATATCAACAATAATAGCGGTTATACTCATTGCAATAGACCTATTCATCCTGCTGCTCACATTCGGAGCTTTCTTCTTCTTTGTGCGTTCAAAGAGAGTAGAGCTTCACAGCGTAGCAAAAATAGCCTGGGCATTCATCTTCGCTTTCTTCATAGTGCTGCTAGCCCTGTCCACTCTTGCAATCCACAACGTGGCAGACCTGCAGTCCCACCCAACCAACTTCGGTCCATTCCTCTCTGAGCTGAAGAGCTCATCAAAAGTAGGGGTAGTCGTTGAGTTGACAGACTTGAATGCTACAATGAAGGAGAAGATGGTAAACTGTTCGGAAAGGATTGTGTCAAAGCTTACCTCTTTAAACAAATCCGTTATGGACTTCAGGTATGACGGTGACAATTGCTTTGCAGGCAATCTAACGCAGAGCAAAAACTCCTGCGAGAATGACATTGATGCGAACCCAGTGATGATACTGAGAAGTGGGGAGGAGGATAAGACAACATTCATGGTTTTCTACACAAAGAAGGCAATTTTTGAAGGTGAAGAGAAATTCTTCGAAGATTGCTTGATTACAAAAACTCTGGAGTAGTGTTAAAATGAAAGAATACAACAACGTCCTATTGATTCTGCTGTTTATTGCAGTGCTATTAATCATCTATACCTATTACCCGAAGAGTGAGCCGACAATAAGTTTCAGTGAATTCAAAAACGAGCTCAACAACAGCAAAAACGTTTCAATAGTAATGGATGCCCGCAACTCGCCATCAACATCCGTCGTATTTAATTGTGGTATCCAGCTGACCCAGGCGCTTGAGAATAATGGCATAAGCCCAAAGAAGTTCGCCTATGACAAAGAGCGCTGCTCTTATTCATCTAGCGGTGCAACCAGCCCTGTCCTAAATGCTTCGGTGGATGAATGTGAGTCAAAGCTATCAAATTCCACGGTATTCTACCTTCGATATAACGCAGCAAAAAACTCAACTTCATTCTACAAGTCAAAAGCAGTTATTGAAGGAGATGAAAACTTCCTGAGTGAATGCTCAATAGAAAGGCTAATCAGCTAATTACTTATACCTCAGAAATGCGCCAACTCCCCTGAATCCCTGCATGAATTGGCTTCCCTCTGCAGTATCCGTGGATATCATCTCGATTTTCACGTTTTTTGAATCTGCAAGCTCTATCAGCTCGTCAGCCAGCTCCCTCTCCTCAACAACTTTCATCTTCGCACCGCAGGAGCACTCCTTCGACTCACCGGTGATGCTGCTTTCCCTCTTTCCGCAACTCGGGCATTCCACAGTAGACCTCTTGACATCCAGCCCTTCTGAAAGAAGCAGTAGTTCAACTTTATTTTTCTCAAGCGCCTCCCTCACCTCTCTCTCCCCGTATGTGGCCAACCCATCCTTCACAACTTCCTTTATGAACCTGTCAACAAGCACCTTCTCTTTCACTGCTTCCTGTTCCGCGATGAGCGGCTCTGCCTTCTCAGTAAGCTCCCTCACCCCATACTCCTCTGTGTAACCTGTATCAACAACCCCCAAGACTTTAAGCTGGTAGTTGAAAGGGCTCAGCTTCATGAAATCCTCCTTTGCGGGCCCAGGGCCGCCCACTATGATGCCCTTCAAGTTCTTGATGTTGACGAACACCTCATCCATGGCCTCTCCAATCCTTTTGTAATACTTCTCTATGCTCTCCTCTATAAGTCGCTCATAGCGTCTCGCGGATTGCCCCCCCTTCCCGTGGAGCTTTGAGTGCGCAGTCGAGTTCAGCTTCCTCACTATCTTTGTCTGTTTCCCTTTAAGGACTGCAATTGTAGCTTCCCTCCCATCCATCACCACAAGCCCGTAGGTATCTTTGGCTTCAAGCATCTCTTCCAAGGGCTCTAGGAAGAAGCTGGAATCGCCCTGTAAAGCTGCACATGTATCGGCTCAGGAGGAGATATGGAATACAACCGTATGTCTGGTCTGCCCTGTTCCTTTGAAACATTGCCGCAGAATATCGCAATCCCATTCTCAGGAGGCTCTCTGAATATCTTAAGATAGTTTATAATCTTCTCAAGAGCATCAAGCACA
>JAPLWV010000026.1 GCA_026396385.1 Microcaldota archaeon
GCAAGGTAATATGCACAGGCTGCAAGAATGAGGGAGAAGTGAAGTATGCCCTGGAGCGGGCGATAAAGCTACTGGCTTCCCATGCAAAACCTCTGCCAGTCCCCAAGAAGGGATAGCCCCATGTAAAGCAATCTTAATATACTCACTATACAAGTATCTAATAGAGTGAGTGCAAGAGTGAGTGCATGCTGGATGATTTTGGAAGAAAGAAAAGTATATCATTTTTGTTCTGCGTTAAAAATGTCATTTCTTACAAAAGTTTTTCCATTGAAAGCAATTGGAATTCCTTCTCCCAACCTATTTTCTGCATGAATGTGCAGATGCGGTCCGGTTGTTCTTCCTGAGTTGCCTATTTTTCCCAGAGGCTGTCCAGTTGTAACCAACTCTCCTTCAAGAACAAGCAAACTCCCTTTTTTAAAATGAATAAGACTAACTCTCGCCCCCGAACAATCCAAAATAACATGATTCCCGCCAGGTTCTTTTTCATTTCTTTGCATAATTGGCATATCCTCTGAAAGATTATTTGTCTCAAAAACAATTCCACTGCACGGCGCATAAACTGTTTCATCAAAAATATAATAATCAGACAAATTGCTTGAAAAGAATCCTTTTCCCATAAATCCAAGAGAATCTATTTTAATTATGTCATACGCATATTTCTGTGATTTAGATTCATGATGACTATTTAATGCAGCATTGCTTCCTGCTTCCGCAAAAAAATATTGCCCCCCTTTCAAAGGAAACTCAAGTTGTACTGCCTCCACAGGATAGAACTGCGCGTTAAAGCAAGTAATAGCGGTAAGCAAAAACAAAACTGCCATTATTAGTAAACAAGCATAATAAAAATAATCTTTGATTCCAAGTTTCTTAAATAAAGGAAGTTTTTTTGCATTTCTTGGAAGTTTTGTCTTTAATTGGATCATCCATACTTTTTGAAAAGAATAAATACTGGCAATCAAAAACACTATTGGAAAAAAGTATCTTAAATAATAATTGATTCCAGCCCAAGGAAGTAAAAAATAAACCCAGATAATGGATGAAGCACTAAAAATAAAACGCACAATCCAATCAACTTTTGATTCATTTTTACCGACAATTTGCCACAGAATAAGCAAAAGTGGAAAAACCAGTGAAAACAAATAGAATGGAGCAAGTTCAGATATTGCAGTAAAATCCATATAGGCTAATAACTCTAAAAACGTATAAAAGATTATGCCTTTTCCGATATTTAAGCTTTTTATTCTACGTAAGCCAGCGGCGTGCACCTCTCTTCAAGCCAAAGCAATCTTAGAATAGGCCTTGCCTCTTTCTATCTTTTCCCGTTTTTCTCAGTTTCTTGTGTTGTAAGTTTTGATATGGCTTGCCAAATCTTTGTGCCTGTGTTTTGGTCATAAAACCATCTATCAATAGTTGCTGAAAGAGGTATATTAACATTTTGGGGCAAATGAAGCCAAAGCAATCTTAAAATTAGTCCATTAAAGGCTTGGTTATAAAGGAGTAGAGGAATAGAATATAGGTGTTTCATTGACAAAGAAACTCACAATTGACTCAGCGTTCAAGATAGAGAACATAGTAGCTTCAGCCAATTTGGGAGTGGAGCTTGACCTTTATACCATTGCCAGCAAAATCAGGAACATAGAGTATGAGCCAGAGCAGTTCCCAGGGGCAATTCTTAAGCTGAAAGAACCAAAGGCATCTCTTCTGCTCTTCAAGAACGGCAAGGTAATATGCACAGGCTGCAAGAATGAGAGAGAAGTGAAGTATGCCCTGGAGCGGGCGATAAAGCTTCTGGCTTCCTATGCAAAACCTCTGCCAGTCCCCAAGAAGTGAGCAGATGACAATAATCGGGAACAAAAGCAAATTGGCAAACTCGGAGATATGCCAAAGATGTGCCAAGTGTTGCAAGGAATATACTCTATACGATACTTTAGACTCCGCACTTAGGTTTAGATGGATGCTCGATAATACAATTATCACAGAGATCACAGAGGACACGCCTTTTACATTTGGGGATGGACTCGACATGAAGCAGATAACATTCAAAAAAGAGTGTGCTAAACTATATATGAAAGACGGAAAATATTACTGCTCGGTTTGGGATAAGGAAAGACCTGATTTCTGTGCTATCGGCCCAGATAACTTATTTAGAGGAGTAGAAAAATGGAACAGGGAAAAGATACAGAAGATAATAGACTTTGAAAAAAAGGACTGCCCAATTTTTGAAACGATAACTGTTGATGAGGTAATTAAAAAATTGTGGAAGTGAAATCATGACGAAACAAAAAGATGAATTAACAAAAAAAGAAGTTAAAAAATAGAGGTGGTATAAATGAAAGCTCCAACAGGTTGCATTTATAAGCGGGAAAAGAAGCGGAGGGCTAGGTATAAGGCATTTATTCTTCCTGACGGAACGGTTGGAACTAGAAAGATAAAAAAGGTGGTCTGTTATTAAAGAGTGCATTAAGGTTCTTGACTATTTCAGTTCAAAGCTACAGCTGGGCATTAACATTTCAGTTCAGGATGCCAAGGACGAGAAGCTGTTTTTGAGTTCAGATTCCAACTTCCGAAGCAATCTTAATATACTCATTAACAGATTCGTCCTGCTGTTTTAAATATTCAAAATGAGCAATTTAATAGGCGAACTTATGGTAGAGGAGAAAAATAAGAAACCGCCTGTGACAACGGTCGACTCTAAGGAGATACAAAAAGAAGTTGCAAAGCTGCCTATCCAAATGGGGCCAAAGGAGAAAAGTATAAAACAGGAAATCCCGGAGCCTAGGATAAAGGACGTTAAGGGACTCTCTCAAGAAACAAGGGAACTTTACGAGTCAGTATTAGAAAAAATAAAGCTTGAAAAAAATGATAAGAACATCCTCCTTCTCGATAAATTGGCTGAAGCATCACGCGAAGCAGGCTTCAACCAGCATGGCCTATTCAAGAATGCACTTCCAGAACTGACAGGAGTGATAAATAATACTGAAGATTTGAAAGAAATTGCGAAACTTGGAGAGGCGGCATGCAAGGCGGGTATTAATCCATCTGAAATATTCACATATGCACTGCCTGCACTGGCAGGAATTATAAGGAATTCAGAAGATTTGAAAGAAATTGTCAAGTTAGGAGAGGCAGCATATGAAGCAGGCTTCGATGCGCGTAAACTATTCAAATATGGACTGCCTCCACTGGCAGAAGCAGGGCTGATAAAGAATAGTGACTATTTGAAGGAAATTGTAAGACTTGGGGAGGTGTCATACAAAGCAGACTTCGATCCATGCAGTCTATTCGAACATGCGCTTCCGTTAATGGCAGAAGCAGGGCTGATAAGGAATACAGAAGATTTGAAAGAAATTGTGAAATTGAGAGAGGCGGCATGCAAAGCAGGCTTCCATCAATCTGACATATTCAGATATGCGCTCCCTGCAATGGCAAAAGCAGGGCTGATAGAGAATACGGAAGACTTGAGGGAAGTTGTGAAATTGGGGAAGGCGTCATACGAAGCAGGCTTCGATCCATCCGACATATTCACAAATGCGCTTCCGGCAATGTTAGAAGCAGGGCTGATAGAGAATACGGAGGATTTGAAAGAACTTGTAAGGCTGGGAGAAGTATCATATGAAGCAGGCTTCAATCCATCTGACATATTCAAATATGCGCTTCCGGAAATGGTGGGGGCAGGGCTGATAGAGAGTATGGAAGATTTGAAAGAAATTGTGAAATTGGGGGAGGCAGCATGCAAAGCAAGCATCAATCCATGTAGTATATTCGAACATACACTGCCTGCGCTGGCAGAAGCAGGAAAGATAGAGAATACAGAGGATATGAAGATTATGGGGTATGAGCTGGTAAAGCTCGGGGAGGCGGCACGCAAAGCAGGCTTCAATCCATCTTCCTTATTTGAGCACGTGCTACCTGCACTGGCAAAGGCGGGAATCATAAAGGATAAAGAATATTTGAAGGAAATTGTAAGACTTGGGGAAGTATCATACGAAGCAGGCTTCGATCCATATCAGGTATTCAAATATGCGCTCCCTGCAATGGCAGAAGCAGGGCTGATAAAGAATACAGAAGATTTGAAAGAAATTGTGAAATTGAGAGAGGCGGCATGCAAAGCAGACTTCAATCCGTCTCACCTATTTGAACATGCACTGCCTGCACTGGCAGAGGCAGTAAAGATAGAAAATACGGAGGATATGGGAGTTATAGGAAATGAACTGGTAAAGCTTGGGGAGGCGGCACGCAAAGCAGGCTTCAATCCATCTCCACTATTCGAGTACGTAGTACCCGCATTGGCGAGAGGAAGAGTTGTAAAGAATAGTGAATATCTGAAGGAAGTTGTGAAGCTGGGGGAGGCAGCATACGAGGCGGGCATAGATCCAACTAAACTATTCGAGTATGCGCTTCCTCCACTGGGAGGAATGATAGATAATATTGAAGATTTGAAAGAGATTGTGAAGCTGGGAGAGGCGGCATGCAAAGCAGACTTCAATCCATCCCCGATATTTGAATATGCAGTACCCGCATTGGCGAGAGCAGGGCTGGTGGATAATATTGACTATTTGAAAGAACTTGTGAAACTGGGGGAGGCAGCATATGAAGCAGGTATCAATCCATATAAGCTGTTTAGATATACGCTCCCGGCAATGGCAAGGGCAGGAAAGATAGATAATACAGAAGAACTGAGAGTTAGAGGGGATGAACTGATAAAGCGGGAAGCATCACGCAATGGATCGAATCAATGATTTAATCCTGCAACACCGGAACTGACAGACCCAGTAGCATGAAGCCAAAGCAAGCTTAAATATCGGAAAAGGCATAATTTAATCATGCTCAAGACAAGAGAGTATCAAGGACTGCCTGAAGCCGGGAATAAAGTGCAGGCGGAATTCCTGAAGGCTGCAGAAACCACACGCAGGATAGAGGAGTTTTCCAGGCACGTGGGTTCGGAAGAAATAATCAAAAGGGTACACGACAAACACGGCAGATTCATATTCCTAGACAAAGAAACTGTTTCAAAACTGCAGCTGAGAGCAAAGATGTCGTGCAAATGGGAAGAGGCGGGAGACTCCATTATGATGACTCCTCTGGAGAAAGCAGCAATTCAAGCGAAAATAATATTCAACCCTTCTAGCAATTCATTCATGGCAGTGCTTCCTAAGGGCATGCAGCCTGCGCAGCAATTCAAAGCCGGGGATGACGTGGAGTGGAGCTATGAGGGAAGGAGCCGGCTCTCGCTGGAAAAAGTGCTCTATCCTGGTATAATTCCCATCGTAACACTTAGCAGCGGCGGAAAGCACGGGACAGTCAGCCTACCTAAAAATATGGCTCTTGCGCTGGGGCTTGGGGGAAAGAAGCTGTGCGAATGGAATGAAGAGGGGAATTGCCTGATAATAACTCCTCTGGAGTTCAAAAAAAAGGACCAGCTCGTATCAAAAATTACGGAAAATCACAAAAGAGTGAGGTTGTATATACCTAGAGCAGTACAGGGAGCCGTCCGGGAAGGCGATGAAGTCATCATCAAGGGCATGGGGGACGGGAAGCTCTACATGTGGCGAATGGAAGACTTTCCCGGAGAGACTGGAGACAAGCTGCGCAACATCACAAAGATAAGGGGTTATGGCAGCGACAGCCTGCAAGCAACCATTACAAATTCAATGGCAAAGGAACTGAAAATCGAGAATGGGATGCACGGAGTCTGGACTCTTCATAAGGGGGAGCTATGGCTTGAGCTGACGCATGAGAACCCGCATATTACCGCAGTGATAGAGGAGAGGACGCCCAAGCACATATTCAGCATCTACCTACCAGATGATATCGGCAAATCCCTCAAGGAGGGAGACAGGATTACCCTGGAAGTGTGGTACGGGAAGCTTTACATCCAGAAGAAGTAAGCGGCAAGGCTTGATGTAAAATGAACCCAAAGCAATCTTAATATATCTCCGAACATCAAGTATGACTGATGGTCTCTTTAACATTCTTCGGCGGGGTCGGGGAGATAGGCGGCAACAAGATACTGCTGAAGGACAGGAAGACAAGGATATGGCTTGACTTCGGGATGAGCTTCTCCAAATCTGCCGAGTTCTACTCGGATTTTCTCGGTCCCAAGAAGTGCAATGGAATCGGGGATTACATCGAACTGGGGCTTGTCCCGGACATCAAGGGGCTTTACCGGGAGGACTACCTGAAGAAGATGGGCAGGGACAAGGAGGAAAGCGGGTTTGACGGGATCCTGCTCTCCCACGCGCATCTTGACCACAACGGGCATTTGGACCTCGTGAGGCCTGACATACCGCTATACTGCTCCCAGGGTTCGAAATGCATAATGGAGATGATTGACACAACAAGCGGCGGCGAGTTCCTGAGGGAAAAGGTAAGCTTCCGCTTCGTCCCGAAGAAGAGGGGGGAAGGTTTGAAGCGGCTGGACAGCAGGGAGCCTGAAGGGATTGTTGAGAGAGTTGTCAACGTGGTTGAAAAGCCGTTTAAAGTCGGGGATTTGGAAGTCACGCCAATGCCTGTGGACCATTCCCTTCCGGGTGCATTGGCATTCGCAATAGAGACAAGCGAAGGTGCAGTCATCTACTCCGGGGATTTCAGGTTCCACGGCCTTAATGAGAAGAAGACAAGGGAATTCGTTGAAAAAGCCTCTGGGTTTGAGCCGGCTGCATTCATCTGCGAAGGAACCAGGATTGACAGCAACAAGACAGAGACTGAGAGGGATGTTTACAGCACGGTGACGAAGTTCTGCAAGGACTGCGAGGCCCTCATAATCGCAAACTACCCCCTCCGTGATACCGACAGGATGACGACTTTCCTGAATGCTGCAAAGGACCATGACAGGAAGCTGGTGGTAAACCTGAAGCAGGCTTTCCTGCTTGATGCGTTCGGGAAGGCAGGGCAGGAAGCTCCAAGGCTGGAGGATGTCTCTATCTACATTCCGCGCAAGTCCTGGGGCCTGGTGACAGAAGACATGGATCCTGACCTGGTGCACGGTGATTATGAAACATGGGAGTGCCAGTTTATTGATGCTGGCAACTCGATAACCTGCGAGGAGCTCAGGAAGAACCAAGATGAATATCTGTGGCACTGCGACTTCTTCGAGCTTAAGGAGCTTATTGACGTGAAGCCGATGAAGGCAAGCAAGTACGTGTGGAGCGTTACCGAGCCATTTGACGTGGTAATGGAGCTTGACGAGCAGATAGTGATGAACTGGCTCGCGCATTTCAACATAACCGAGATAACCAGGTCGCATGTGTCCGGGCATGCAAACGGGCGGGATCTGAAGGAGACGATTGACGCGATTAAACCGAAGAAGCTCTTTGCAGTGCATACGGAGCATCCTGAGATGTTTGAGAATGTGAGAGTGGTGGAGAAGGGGAAGGAGTGCGAGGTTGGGTGAGGGATGTAACCATGGTTACAATCGCAGTATTTGATTGACTGGTATTTCTATAAGGTGTTGTGAAGAGGAAATTTGAGTTTGAGGGTTATAATGCCGTTGTTGAGAAAGAGAGAATGAAGGGTGGGAGGGCGGATGTTGCGGTATTTCCTACTGAGAAAAGCCCCCATAAGAAGAGAATTGCAGTTGAAGTTACTTTTGAGTACAAGAATGCTGTTTCTAATATAAAGAAAGATTTTAAAGATGGGTTTGATGAGGTAATAATATTATACGAGGAGGAGTATACTAAGAGCTTCGTGGAGTCACATATTAAAATGGAACTTGAGAAAGAGGAGCAGGAGAGAGTAACGTTCGAGGATGTAAGAGGATATGCGGCATACGTGAGCGTGTGAGGTGAACAGATGGATTCAGAAGCTACTTTGGATGACTTAAAGAAGACCGTTAAAAAGTTTTGCGAAGATAGGGACTGGGATCAGTACCACAATGCGAAAGATTTAGCAATAGGGATTATAACCGAATCATCAGAACTGTTGGAGCACTTCCGCTTCAAGTCAGAAAAGGAGATAGAGGAGATGTTCAAGGACTCAAGGAAAAAAAGTGAGATTTCAGAGGAGATGGCGGACGTATTCTACTTCCTCCTTAGACTGGCTCAGAAGTATGATATAGACCTCGGTTCTGAGCTGAGTAAGAAAATAGCACACAATGAGAAGAAATACCCAGTTGAAAAATCAAGAGGCTCTAATAAAAAATATACGGAGCTGCTGTAGATATGAAATTATATGAAGGAGATTTAGAGCAATTCAGAGAAGACGTTCTTAATAATAGAATCGCAGATATAATGCGGAATAAAGCCAATGAGTATAAAGTAAATGTTAGCAGATCCGAGTATAGGTCTTGGCAGATTTCTCCAAGAGTCTTTAAAGATGCAGTTTCTCAGCTCCATAATAACAAGATTATACTCGAATACAGATTCCCTAACTATGGCGGAAGAATAGACGTCATTCTTTTTGGTAAGCATAACGGGTCGGACCAGGTAGTCATTACAGAATTGAAGCAATGGTCAAATGATAGTGTAAGCGACTGTGAGGATGAGGGAAGCGTGATAGCAGAGATTAATGGGCATATGGTGAAAATGGCTCATCCATCATCACAGGTTGAGGGTTATTACCTTAGCTTAATAGACAACTTACAAGTTTTTGATGAGAAACCAGAGATAAAATTGCATGCTTCTGCATACTGCCATAACTACTCTAGAGAGAATGACAAGGTGCTATACCAGGATAAATTCAAAGAAATAACCGACAAATATCCACTATTTACAAAAGAGGACAATGCAAAACTTGGCGAATATCTCAGAGACAGGCTGGTAGACGATAACGGGATAGAAGTCTTTAATCGCTTCGTAAACAGTCCTGTAAGGCCATCTAAAGGTTTAATACAGCACGTAGGGGACATGATTAACAAGCAACAGATATTTAATTTAATTGACGAGCAGATACCGGCACGCAATGCAATTATCAGCAGGGCAAAGGAATTGGCAAAGTCTGGTAAGAAATTCGTGATAATTGTAAAGGGAGGGCCCGGCACTGGAAAGTCTGTCATTGCACTGGAGACAATGGCAGAACTCCTGAGGAAAGGGAAGAACGTATTTTATGCAACAGGCTCATCCGCATTTACAAATACTCTTAGGAAGGTTGCGGGTAAAAGGGCAAAAGACAGGTTCAAGTATTTCTTCAGCTTTACGCGTCATAAAGAAAATGAGATTGATGTGCTAGTGTGCGATGAGGCACATAGGCTAAGGAAGAATAGCGCAGATTACGGAGTTCCTTCCCATCTCAAATCAGAGTTGCCGCAGGTTGAAGACTTGATACGGCCAGCTAGACTAACTGTCTTCTTCATAGATGAGCATCAGATAGTAAGGCCGAGTGAAGTTGGGGATGTTGCACTGATTAGACAGGCTGCTTTAAAGCTTAATGCTGAAGTAGAGGAATTTGATTTAAAAACTCAATTTAGATGCGGAGGTTCAGAAGCCTATTTGCAATGGCTGGAGAATACTCTTGGCATAACAGAATCCGAGGTGCGGATGCTGGGTAAAAATGAACAGATGGAATTTAAAATATTTGACAGCCCAGAAGCGCTTAGGGATGCGATATACGAGAAGAACAAGGCAAGGCCTAATTTCGCTAGAATCGCAGCAGGTTTCTGCTGGCCATGGAGTAAGCCGAACGCTGATGGTAGTTTAGTTAATGATGTAAAAATAGGAAGTTTTGAGATGCCGTGGGAGAGGAAGGACGAGTTTTGGAAATGGGCCACAGATGAGAGCGGAATGGAGCAGGTTGGAACAGTTTATACTGCACAGGGGTTTGAATTTGACTACATTGGGGTTATTTTTGGGAAGGATTTGATTTATGACAAGGAGAATAACACTTGGAAGAGCGATCCGAAGAGTTCGCATGACAGCATGATAAAAAGGAATAATGAAACTTTGACAAAACACTTGAAAAACGTATATCGCGTTTTGATGTCAAGGGCGCATAAGGGAGTTTACATCTATTTTATGGATAAGGATACGGAGAACTTCTTTAAGTCTAGAGTAGAAAGCTACAACCCGCCCCCAAGGTGAGTGAGTAAGAATCAATGACGAAATAAACAAAACCGATGCAGAGATAGATGAACTGGTTTATAAATTATATAGGATTACAGATGAAGAAAAGAAAATAATTAAAGATAGCTTGAAATAGGTTATAAAATATTGCAGTAGATAAGTTAACCATGGCTATTATTTTCGTCGACCAGAGCGGAAAAGTGGAGAAGACAAATAAGCATACCGTCATAGCGACAAGCGCATCGGAAAAAAAGAGCTATACGGTAATGCTCCCAAGCTATTGGAAGAAGAGAATATGCGAGGAGATAAAGCATTATCCCAGTGCTGCCCGCCATAGAAAGGTTCCCACTGTGAAGATTTTCTCGTTCTGCGTCTATCTTGCCATGCCGTATCTCAGAAAAGATGATTCAATCGTGATAGATACAGAATATGCGGGCAAATCGAATGAAATCAAAAGCCAGCTTCTGGAACTCATAAGAGGGAAATATCCGGAATTCAAAAAAGAGCAGATAACCTCCCTCCAGATTGGGAAGGATATATACGTCCACAAGTTAGCAAATGAAACGTACAGGGGCATTAGAAAGCCGGATAAGGTTATAGATGAAACAGACTTGTCCAGATTGTTTGGAAAGAAAAAGAACTAAGTGGCTCAGCGGATTTTCGCCGCCTCAAGTGGGTTTACCTTTGCGTCGTAGGCACCTCGATTTCTCGAGTGTGTTGGCTACGGATCGGTAAACCAGCCACGTACTAGTATGTGTAAATATATGTATATATACCTTACTGGGAAATATAAACTGGAGTATATATTACTGGTAACACGCTAGTTTCACGCTAGAATTTCATCAGACTTTTACTAGAGTTTAACCAGTTATGTATAATATAACATCACTGAAATCCTCGAAACCGTCCGGTTTCTGAAAAAAAGCGGTAAAATCCGGCAGGATAGGCAGTTTTCTCACAATTTCTAAAAAACTCAGAAAAAGCCGGTCTAGACCGGAGAAGCCGGTTCAGGCGTGAGCCTGCTTTGCCTGCGCCAAAGCGCAGCAAATGGCATTTCGACCGTTTCACGAGGAAGCAGAAAAACAGGTGAAATGGTAAAGCCTGCTTCAGCGACGACAGCTTATTTTGAACAGGCTACCGTTTCGACCGATTCTACAGACGTATTTTATACCCGAACGGAATATGCAGAAATTGACGAACTGGTCTGCAAGCTGTGCGGGACCACTCGGCTTTAAAAAACAGGGAATCCATAATTCACGCATGGAAATCGCGGAAAGCGGGAAGCCGGAAAAGACAGCCGGTGCAAAGATGAGGGAGCACCGGAAGCTCCTGGAGAGGAAATTCAAGAGGCGCGAGGAGCTTTCCATGACGGCAGGGAAATGCCAGAAAGGGATGGGCGAAATAAAATGCTGGCAAAAGAACTGCAGGAAGAAGCTGAGGATCCGGCGCTCAAAGAGATTCAAGAAAAAAGGCTGAAAGGCGGCAAACGTGAGGTTATCCCTTCTTCATTCGCCTGAACTCCGAAAGCTCAACGGGCCTGGCGACCTCTATAAGCCTGTCGATCGCATCATTGATTGACTTCGCGTTTATCCCCATGATGTCGCCAATCACGTATTCATTCACCGGCCTGCCGGCCTTGTAGCAGGCATGGTATACCGCCGCAGCTGAGAGCGCCATGGGGTCGGAAACGGGCGTTTTCTTCCTCTTCTCGTATCTGGAGAGAGTGTCTTTCGCAATCCCTGCAACCTCCCCCTCATGCTTCCTGTCCAGCCAGCCGCTCTCCGCCAGGAAAGACACAGCAGAATCAACGTAATCGGCCGGCTTCTCTATCATTTTCACATCTGTCATCTTCCTTGCTTTTTGCATCTCAGCCGGATCCACTGTCTGCCATATGTGCGCACCCCTGAGCAAGTCCACGGGGCATTTGTTGTTGTCCAGGGAGAGCTGCATTGCCACCCTCGCCTGGAGTTTGGGATTCAGGCCAAGCTTCTCAATCTTCTTGTAGAATTCGGAAGCATCGCCGATAATTGCTGCTATTTTTTCCTTACTCACAAACAATTTTGATTTTCCCTCGTGATAGGACTTAAGGGAGCCTTCAAGCAGCTTATCAAACGTCCTCGCTGGCGTTTCATCCATCTTCTTAATGGATATGGTTTCGCTCATATGATCACGACAATATTGCTCATTTTGAATATTTAAGCATAAGCCCAAGATGCTTCGGAAATGCCAAGAAAAGCCAAACTTTAGCGCATGATTAATCAAAGAACCTCAGTGCTGGATTTTTAGTTTTTTCGCAGCCTGGTTCTCCTCTTTAATCCTGGCACTCCCCGCTTTTTCCAAGTTTTTAATTTCCTCATCCATTTCATGCACCCCGGCTGCCTTGCCGAAACCGTAACCAATCAGGGCAACGCCGGCTGCGAATGCAAGCTCCAATGCATTTTGCGGAAGGCCCAGCCTAAGCAGTTCACCCGCGGTTGCCGTAATGCCAACTGCAGCGCATGCAATTACCCCGGCAGTTATATAGTTCGCACTGCGCGCAATTTTATCCTTCGCAATCTCCCGCAGCTCTTTTAGCTGCTCCTCAAGCGTCTTTACCTTACTCTCCACTTTCTCTTTTAATTTCTGCCCGACTGTTTTCTTCTCGACTACTGTCTCCTTTGGCCCTTTTTGGATAGCCGGAAGCTTTGCAGCTTTAGATGTCCCCTCAAAGCTGGTTGTTATATCTCCTGAAAATTTATGGGGCTTTTCCTCAACTTTCTTCTCTACCATAAACATCACCACTAAAATTGCTCATTTTCAATATTTAAACATAAGCCATAGCTGCTTTACCTTCGTCCTTTTCCAAAATAAGCTTTTAGGTTACCCAAGGGGTTGTTTTTCCAGCAATAACTGAGGTACTGTTTTCCGAATTCTTTTGTTACGTTCCTCCAACTCCTTGTTATGTTCCTTCAGCCATTCTTTTACTTGGGGGTTTTTTAGGAAATCCCCAATCTCTTTTTCCAAATTCTTGGGTTCGGCGTTCCACAGGTGGACGGCATCTGAGTAAACTTGGATTTTATTTAATTCTCCACTCTGTGAGAAATCCAACTTGACATCTTGTGCAAGTTTTTCCTTACCACTAATACGACTACGCCACTGAAGCGTTCCATCGTCCGTAAGATGTATCATTATTTCTCTTGTGTCTCTATCGTTCGTTTTTCCCCAACTCAATTCCTTTCCAACCCACGTCCTTTCTTTATTTAGTTCAAGCTTGACACCCTGAAACGTTATCTCTTCCGCCTTCTTTTCTACCATAAACACCACCAATTAAATTGCTCATTTTGAGTATTTAAGCATAACCTCAAGAGACACCTTGGTTTCTTCTAACTCCCTGCTATTGCATTTTCTTCTTCTGAGCAAGCTTCAGGGAATGCTGCGCATCCAAATCGTCGGGGTTAAGCTCAATTACTTTCCTGAAGTCCCGTATAGCCTCGTCATACTCTTCCTTATCGAGATGATCAGTGCCTCTGTTGTCATAAGCAATCGAGTCAATAACCTCAAGCTTGGAAGTTATGGCATAGATCACACGGCGTTTCTTCGTCAGCCAATCAACAGAGCAATAGCCCGGCTTTGAGTCTTGGGTTGTTTCAAAGAAGAAATCCTCGGTTCTGATACGTGTATGCTCAGGAACTATAACGAACTCAACCGGCACGCCCAATTCCCTTCCGACATCAAAGACAAGCGTGGAGCAGTTATCACAAGCCCACAAGCCCTTATCAAGGGACTCATACAGGAAGCCAACCCTGTTCTCTTCGTACTTTACACCCAAATCATACAAGTTGCCGTATAGTATGCCCCAGATTCCTGTTATGAAATCCTCCTGCAGCTGCTTCTTCCCTTCCTTTGTAAGCCCCTCGTAGGTGTTTTTGCCAGTCTTAGTGTCATAGCCGGATACTCCTTCCCCCTTCAGTATGCCTGCAACTGAGTCAACCAGGCTCAGGTACATATCTGTATATTTCTCACGCTTGCTCTGGGGCTTAAATTCCAGATCTACCTTAAGCCTCCTTGCCCCGGCATACCCCTCAGCATCAAAACGCCTTTCGGCATGAGGCGCTCTCCCAAGTTTATCAAGCGCCAAATTTGCCCATGGATTCCCTTCCCCTGTCTTTAGTTCATCTGCTGCTTTGTATGCGCCGCCCATGCTGAAATTGCTCATTTTCGATATTTAAAGTCAGTGCCAAGGGAAACCGCTCACCCTTCGTCAGCCACTTCATCCTGTCTTTTAATCCACTTTTCGTAGGTTATGACTCCCCCAGCGGTTGCGTGCCTTACGTCTAGTAATTTTGCGTTTATGTTCCTCTCCGCACGTACGTCCCTTGCGCGTAGTGCCCCGCTTACGATTACATCCCTCCCCGCGTGTACGTCCCCGTCCGTGAGTATACGCTCCATGGTTATGTCCCCTCCTGCGCTTATGCTCCTGTCGTCACTGTCTACGTTTAGCCAGGAATCACTGTGTGCGTATATGTTCCGTCCGCGTATGTTTCCCCCTACATTCATGTGCCTATAAATTATGTCTCCTACTGTTACGTCTCCGTCCACTTGTACGTCCTCTCCGTCCATGTTTCCCCCTGCGGTTACGTTTCCTCTTATGTTTGTTTTCCCCCCCATTACGTCAAAATACGCTGTTACGTCTCCTCCCACGCTTAGGCCATATACTGCCATTACGCTGCTCATTGAGGTTATGTTCCCCCCTACGATTATGTGATTTGCGTTTACCACGTCCCCTGCGTGCATGTTCCCCCCTACGTTTAGGTCCCCCATCACTGCGTATCCCTCTAAGGTTAAGTTGCCTTTGACTGTCAGGTTAAATCTCTCCTTCCCCCGAATTTCGCCCTTCACTATCAGGTCCCCATCCACCACCATGTCCTTCTCCAATATCAGGTCTCCCTTTATGACTATCGCTCCACTATTCTTCCTTTCGTCTATTTTCGGGATTTTTTTAATCTTGTCCGTAATGTCTTTCTTAATGTCTTCATTCGTTCTCACTTTTTCTACCATAAACATCAACATTAAAATTGCTCATTTTTGATATTTAAAATCAGCACCCAGAGAAACCAAATGGATTTCTCTTTCAAATCCAGCCCAGTCCATGGAAGAATTTACTTCATAAAAATACTTGGAGACTAAACCCTAATTTCGTCCGTAAGTAGAAGAGTATTATTGATTCTTGTAAATACGAACCTCCTACTGCACCTCTTGCATTGAACTTCGCAAAAGTCAGGGGATAGCCTAAAACCCACTTTATGCCCCCATGTGACTTTTTTTATCTTTTCGTTGCATGATGGGCACTTAACATTCTCCAACATCCAGTTGCTTATAGGACGGAAGAGAAAGGGAGCAAAGCGAGTAAACGAAAACAGAAAGATAACCGCTTCTAATAGTAATAAGCCGTATATGATATCAGTTTGTTGAGATAAAGGAATAGCCGACCAAGAAAGCAGAGCAACTATAAGCAGAAGAGGCAACAATAACAAAACAAGCAGATTAAGATAATACCTAAAAAATGCATTCGATGGTATCATATAATGCACAGTCCTCTTCCAGTCCCGGCCTCCCCAAAAAGTCGCTATTGCCGCAACATTCATCGAATCTTTAAGTTCCTTTTCGTTCATGATAATCCACCAGACTAGCGTTAATATTTTTGTATATATTAACTTTGCTACCTTGCCAACCTAATATCCTCAGCCGTAACCGTCTTCCTGCATGCTTCGCCAGCTTCACCGAATAAATTGCTAATTTCCGATATTTAAAGGAATGTTCGGAATGCGGAAAACACATTAATAAATATTGCTTGCATAAATCTAATGCTCGAGAGGTGAAGCAGAGTTAATCGGTTAGTTTGCGGAATCTACGAGAGGGCCCGTGGCGCAGCCTGGATAGCGCGGCAAGAGCAATCCCGTAAGCCTTCTAAGCTGAAGGTCGTGGGTTCAAATCCCACCGGGCCCGCTTTTATTTGGAGGGTAGAGGGAACCGATAGGTTCCTCTGGTGATAAGATGGTAAAGACAAAACTGGAGCAGATAATCTCCTTGATGGAAGAGGTGGAGAGCGACACTTCCATTCCGAGGAACGTCAGGAAGGCGGTGAGCGACGCGAAGGAAAAGATGAAGAGCGACGAAGTCGAGCTGAGGACGAGGGCGAGCTCTGCCATATACCTGCTGGATGAGGTGAGCAACGACATAAATATGCCGATGCACGCCCGCACGCAAATCTGGACGCTGATGAGCGCCCTGGAAACCGTGAAAAGCTGAGCAGAATGAATGACGAGGAGATTGTGAAATTCTTCGAGAAGGAGGAGGTCTTGCTTAGTCCCGAGGCTGTGGAGTTCCTGAAGGGAAAGGGTGACGATTCTCTTTTGAAGAAGATTCTGGAGAAGAGGGGGCAGGAGGTTTTCATAAGCAAGGAATTTATTGAGGAGCTGATTGAGGAGGAAAAGAAGATTCCGCTGCCTGCTGTCGAAGTGAAGAGGGCAAGCGATTTCAAGCCGATAGCAAAGGAGTATTCTGCCGATTTGAAGCTCATGGAGGACTGCGATGTGAGCGGAAGGTGCAACTGCGGCGGAAGCGTTGAGGATTTCGTGAATCTTTTCAGGGACAGGCTGAAGAGGACCAGAAGGATGCTGGAGATGAGGGTGGGCGCAACAGGCATGAGCAACATGACCGAGCTTGGCGGATTTGCGAAGGGAAGGGAAGTGAGGATTATCGGCATGGTGACGAGCAAGATTGTCACGAAGAACGGGCATATCCTGATTGAGCTTGAAAGCGAGGAGGGAGTTGCCAAAGTCCTCGCTTTGAAGTCCGAAAGAGAACCGGAGAGGAGCTGCTTCGAGAAGGCGAACTCCCTTCTGCTTGACGAGGTAATTGCAGTTGATGGAAGGGCTTCGGAGCCCTTTGTCATGGCAACTGACGTAATATGGCCCGATCTGCCCATAAGGAATGTCCGGGTGATAGACAGGGATTTGTGCATAGCATTCCTCTCTGACCTGCACATCGGGAGCAGGTTCTTCCTGCAGGAGCATTTCCAGAAGATGCTGGGCTGGCTGAACGGGGAGGCGGGCGGAGAGAATGGAAAGGAGCTGGTTGGGAGGATAAAATACCTCATCATAGCAGGGGATTTGGTTGACGGAATAGGCATCTATCCAGAGCAGGAGAAGGAGCTCGTGATGAAGGACATATACGAGCAGTATGACATGCTCCTGAAGTTCATAAGCTCAATACCCGACTACGTAGAAGTGATAATATCGCCAGGCAATCATGATGCTGTGAGAAGGGCTGAGCCGCAGCCATCAATCTCCAAGGAACTTCTGAAGGCAAATGACGGAAGGATGCACCTCATAGGCAACCCCTCGTTTGTCGAGATAGAGGGATTCAAGACGCTTGTTTACCACGGCACATCCCTGGACTCCATCATTGCCGGCATATCCGGCATGAGCTACCAGCATCCTGAAAAGCCCATGGTGGAGCTGCTCAAGAGGAGGAATTTAAGCCCAATATACGGCGAGAATCCTATAGTGCCTGAGAGCAGGGATTATATGCTCATAGAAGAGGTTCCGAACATTGTGCACATGGGGCACGTGCACAAGAACGGCTATGAAAACTACAAGGGAACTGTCGTGATAAATTCCGGGACCTGGCAGGACCAGACCGACTTCCAGATAAGGCAGGGGCATACGCCAAGCCCGTGCGTACTCCCGATTCTCGATTTGAGGAGCGGCAGGATAAATGTTGTCAACTTCCTGAAAAGGGAGGCAGTTGGATGAAGCAGTATTTCGAAAGTTTGCAGAAGGGATTTGCGGAAGCATTCTCGGTTGCAGAGAAGGCCAGGGCAATGAACTTCGACCCTGACGGCAAGGTGGAGATATTGCCGGCAGAGGACATAGCCGCAAGGGTTGAGGGCATAGTCGGCCCTCCGGGGATAGCCAAGAGGATAAGGGAGCTGGGAGTGGACAAGAGGAGAGAGGTGCTGGCGTTCGATATAATGAAGGAGATACTCGAGACCGGCAAAGGCGATAAGGAAAGCGTGATAGAACAGGCCGTTAGAACTGGTGTTGCCATACTCACAGAAGGGGTGCTGGTTGCGCCAACAGAGGGAATTTCAAGCATAAAAATAAGGAAAAACCCTGACGGTAGCGATTACCTTGGGATGTATTTCGCAGGCCCTATAAGAAGCGCTGGAGGGACTGTTGCCGGACTGAGCGTTGTGCTTGCCGATTTCGCAAGGAGAAAGTTCAATATTGCAGATTACAGGCCCACCGACACTGAGGTTGAGAGATATGTTGAGGAGATAGCACTCTACGACGTGAGGGCTGCAAGGCTGCAGTACAGGCCGACTGATGATGAGGTGCGAGTCATAGTAAAGAACTGCCCGGTGTGTATTGACGGGGAGCCTACAGAAGAATTCGAGGTTTCTGTCCACAAGGATTTGCCGAGAATTGCGACCAACCGCATAAGGGGGGGAATGTGCCTTGTGATTGGAGAGGGCATAGCGCAGAAAGCCAGCAAGGTGCTGAGGTATACCAAGAGCATAGGTTTGAACTGGAGTTGGCTTGAGGCTTGCGTGAAAGTCCCGAAGAAGGAGGCTGGGGGGGAGATGAAGCCGAACAGCCTTTATCTTGATGATATAGTTGCGGGCAGGCCCATATTCAGCTATCCTTCCGAGAAGGGGGGTTTCAGGCTGAGGTACGGCAGGACCAGGATGAGCGGCATTGCCGCAAAGGCAATCCATCCCGCGACAATGGTGTTGCTTGATAACTTCCTCACGATAGGAACGCAGATGAAGATTGAGAGGCCTGGGAAAGGGTGCATTGTCACACCCTGCAGCACAATGGAAGGCCCTTTCGTGAAGCTGAAGGGCGGCAGCGTGATGCAGCTGAAGAGCGCAGAGGAAGCTCAGAAAGTGAAAGATGATGTCGCTTTAATCCTCTCCCTTGGAGACTTACTCATTTCATACGGCGATTTCTACAAGTCAAACCATCCTCTCATGCCTGCGGGCTACTGCGAGGAGTTCTGGCACAAAGAACTGGAGAAAAGCGCGAAGGAGAAGGGGGTAGACTCGAAGTCCATCGTCCCGCAGGAGCTTAGCGGAGAGGATGCATTCAGGATATCTGAAAAGTTTGGAGTGCCACTGCATCCCTCTTACACGTATCTCTGGCACGATATAGACACAAATGAGCTGAGGGAGCTGGTGGACTGGCTTGCAGCTGGCAAGCTCACCTACGAGTGGTTCAAGCTGAAGGAGTTGAGGGTGGAGAAAGGAAACGGGAAAGCCGTTCTGGAGAAGCTGTGCGTGCCCCACAAGGTTGAGGGTGAAACTGTAGTGGTCAGAGAGCATGCATTCACGCTTCTCATGAGCCTTGGGATACTGCAGAACAGGAAAATAAGCGCTGAGAAGTTCAACAGCGCATTTTCGAAAGACAAGAAAGTGATGGATATTGTGAGGGAGCTTGCAGGAGTGAAGCTGAGGGAGAAGGCCCCGGTCTACATTGGGGCCAGGATGGGAAGGCCGGAGAAGGCAAGGGAGAGGAAGATGAAGCCGGCGCCACACATGCTCTTTCCCATTGGGAACTGGGGCGGGAAGACCAGGGACATAGTGAAAGCATACAAGAAAGCGAAGGAGAACGAGAGGTTTGAGGGAAGAGGGGTTGTTGTTGAGGTCGCCAGGATGGTGTGCCCCTCGTGCAAGAGGCTCCTCACAAGCAACAAATGCCCATCCTGCGATATGAGAACACTGACTGGAAGGGTGTGCCTGAAGTGCGGAAAGGATGTTGAAGGAGAGGTCTGCGAGAGATGCAAGACAAGGGCATCCGAGTCAGATTCAAGAGGAGTTAACCTTACAATGCTGGTTGATGAGGCAGTTAAGAAGTGCGGAGAGCTTCCTGAGGAGATAAAGGGAGTGAAGGGGATGACAAGCAGGAGCAAGATACCTGAGCCCCTTGAGAAGGGAATCCTTAGGGCAAAGCACAATGTTTTCGTTTTCAAGGATGGAAGCATAAGGTTTGATTCGACAAATGTCCTGCTCACCCATTTCTACCCAAGCGAGATTGGGGTGAGCGTTGAGAAAGTGAAGGAGCTGGGTTATGAGAAGGATTTTGAGGGCAAGGAGCTGAAGGATGCCAGCCAGCTGGTTGAGCTGAAGCCGCAGGATGTGATAATTTCAGAGAGGGGCGGGGACTATCTGACAAGGACTGCGAACTTCATTGATGACCTGCTGGTATACCTCTACGGGCTGCCTCCGTTTTATAATGTCAAGAGCAAGGAGGAGCTGATTGGAAAACTCATTGTGACCCTCTCACCGCACACCTCTTGCGGAGTGCTCGGCAGGTTGATTGGCTTCACAAAGGCAAATGTGGGGTACGCTCATCCTTACATGATCTCCGCCCGTCGCCGTAATTGTGATGGCGACGAGGATTCAATGATGCTTTTGCTTGATGCGCTGATAAACTTCTCCAAAAAATTCCTGCCTGAGAGCAGAGGAGGGACCATGGATGCCTGCCTCGTTTTGACTACTGTAATCGACCCCAAGGAGGTTGATGATGAAGTGCATGCAATGGAGACGTGCATGGAATACCCTCTGGAGCTGTACGAGGCGAGCCTGAGGTTTGATAATCCGGGAGAGGTAAAGGTGGAGAAAGTTGTGGACAGGCTGGGCAAGCCCGAACAGTATGTAGGAATAAATTTCACCCACCAGACAGGCTCCCTTCAGAATATCCCGATGGTTAGCAAATACGTAGAGCTGAAGACGATGAGGGAGAAGATAGACGCCCAATTCGTACTGTCAGAGAAGATACGCGCTGTGAAAGTGAGGGATGCTGCCGAGAGGCTTATACTGAGTCACTTCCTCCCAGACTTGTACGGCAACCTGCGCTCGTTCTCAAGGCAGATTTTCAGGTGTGTTGGATGCAACAGCAAGTACAGGAGAGTCCCGCTCTCCGGGAAGTGCAGGAGGTGCGGGGGAAAATTGGTTCTCACTATATCCAAGGGCGGGATTGAGAAATACCTGAAGATCTCTAAGGAGCTCGTTGACAGGTATGAACTGCCTGCCTACCTGAAGCAGAGGCTCGTGTTGCTTGACAGGGATATATGCTCTGTTTTTGGTGATGGAAACAGGAAGCAGTTCAGCCTGGCGGAGTTCATGTAGGCGAATAACCAGAGCTATGCATCAGAATTAGGCATGTTCTATATTCCTTCCGTACCAGTATACATACTGCTGTGCGTACCCCGCGTATCCATCCCAGTATTTCCTTGCGAATTCCGCTATTTCCTTGTCGCTCACATTTTTGTTCTTGAAATACACCTTTCTCATAGTCCTTCTGACCCACACATCTATGGGGAATGATTCCAGCTTTCCATAGGAGAAGAGCAGGACACAATCTGCTATCTTCTCGCCGACTCCTTTCATTCTCATTAGCTCCATCCTGCCCTCGTTGTAGCTCATGTCAGCTATGCAGCTCAGGTCTATTCTGCCGGAGCATGCTTTTGCAGCGTTCTTCAGATACTCCGCCCTGAAGCCAAGCTTGCACTGCTTCAGAGATTTAAGATTGACTTGAGAAAGGGAAAGGGCATCTGGGAAGCGGTAGAAACTCTCTCCCTCTACCTCAATTTTTTCCCCAAAAGTGCGGGAGAGGTTTCCTACTATGCATTTTATGTTTCTCAGATTGTTGTTTGTTGAGCAGATGAATGATGCTAGAGTCTCCCAGGGGTCTGAGAGAGTAAGCCGTAACCCATAGAATTCTGCAATTGCCTTTAGCATGAATTCGTCCTTTATGAGCCTCCTGTAGATGAGCTTCATGTCATCCTTCAGCCTGAACCTGTCCTCAACAACCTCTCTTATTTCCTCCTCGCTTGTATCTCCCTTCCACTCAACATTCAATTCATACTTATTCTGCTGGAGCGATACAATAGCTCCTTCAACCAGAAAACGTGCTGCTCCCTTTTCGTAGCTCATGAGGAAAAACGGGGGCTGCCCACTGAGCATTGTATGTTCAAGGCTGAAACAGCTTACTGGAATGGTTATGGCAGGCATACTACATTACCTTCTGAGAGGGAGTGTAACTTTTCCGGGAGAGTCTTCGAATCCTCCCTGCTCTGCTTGCCATCATTTCTGAAACGTATTGTGACAGTTCCATCCTTCAGGGTATCATAATCCACTGTCAAGCAGTAGGGCACTCCTATCTCATCTGCCCTTGCGTATCTCTTGCCTATGCTCCCTGTTTCATCATAGATTACATCAAAACCTTTTTCTCTGAGTGAGTTTGCAATTTCGGATGCTCTCTCGCTCAGCCCATCCTTCTTCATGAGAGGAAGCACAGCAACTTCAAAAGGTGAGATGAAAGCTGGGAAGTCGAACCATTCCCAATCCCTTCTTTCAGCACCGCCCCCTTCCCTGTAGCAGTACTCGAGCATGCACATTATAGTCCTGTCAACTCCAAAGCTTGGCTCAACTACGTGGGGTATGACCCTGCTCCCATCCTCAAGCAGAACAGACAAATCCTTGCCGCTTGACTGTGAATGGCTCTTCAGGTCATAATCTGTCCGGTAGGCATTGCCTATAACCTCAACCCACCCCACGGATGTTTTCACTTCCAAGTCCACATTCCCTCCCGAGTAGTGAGGAGTCTCCTCAGGAAGCATGTGTCTGAAACGCAGCACGTCATATGGTATTCTCAGTTTCATGTAGAACTGCATCTCCCTTGCCATGAAATACGCCATTATCTCGTTTGGAACGAGCTTCCTCTCGACAGCCTCCTTTGCAGTGAGCTCTATGCACTTCTCGCTTCCCTTCTTCTGCTCCTCCCTTGTGTATATTATGAACTTCTCATTCTCAACCTCCTTGAATCTCGGGTGCTTTGGCGAACTTGGGTTGAAGAAATACTCAAGCTCCATCTGGCTGAACTCCCTCAGCCTCACAAGCCCCTGCCTCGGGGATATCTCATTCCTGAAGGATTTTCCGATCTGGGCTATTCCCATGGGCAGCTTTGATCCATGGCTCCTGAATACTCTTTGGAAATCAAGGAATATTCCCTGCGCTGTCTCAGGCCTTATGTAGCCGGTAGTCCCCTCTGTTGGACCTATGTTTGTTTTGAACATGAGGTTGAACCAGCCCACATCCCCAAGGGGACCTCTGCACTCTGGACACACAATTTTCTTTTCCTTCATCTCTTTTGTGAGCTGCTCGGGCTTCATTCCCCCGCACGTGAAATTCCCCTTCTCCTCAAGCAGATGGTCGGCTCTGAATTTCTTCCCGCATTTTGAGCAGCCTACCACGGGGTCACCGAAGCAGGAGAGATGCCCGGATGCTTTGAGAACAGCTTCTGGCAGGATATAAACAGTTTCTATTTCAAAGTTCCCCTCCCTTCTAAGGAAGAGGTCCCTCCAGCAGTCCTCAATCTTCCTCTTCAAAGCCTTTCCCACAGGCCCGTAGTCATAGAACCCCCCTACAGGCGAGTAGAGCTCATTGGAAGGAATCAATATCGAACGCTTGAGCGCTATTTCCATCACTTTCTGCATCATGCAATCATCCGAGTTGATTAGACATGAGAAAATAGATAAAGATTAGCGTTTAAATATTCCGTAGGTGATTTGATGGGACGGGAAGAATTTCTTGAGAAGGCTAGGGCGGGCGTCAAGGAAGCTTATCTTGAAAAGGACAGGCAACTCATTCAATGCGTCAATGCTATAGATGAGATAGACAAGACGAGCAACCTGCTTTTCGAAAGGCTGCAGGAGTGGTACGGAATTTATTTTCCAGAACTCAGAGTGAAGGAGCCCGAGAAATACTGCGAACTTGTGCTTAGAATCGATAGGAAGAGTATTAACAGGGAGGAGCTTTCCAGGATAGTTGGCGAGGAGAGCGCAAATGTCATTGCCGAGAAAGCTGGGAGGAGCATGGGAGTTGATTTGGGCGATAATGATTTGGGTGAGATAAGAAAGCTTGCAAAAGAAATTCTGAATCTGCAGTCAATGAGAAGCTCATTTGAGAAGTACGAAACAGGGTTTGCGAAGGGACTCTGCCCCAATCTAACCTATCTGATTGAGGCTCCGCTTGCTGCGAAGCTCATAGCCCATGCCGGAAGTCTGAGGAGGCTTGCGAATATGCCTGCAAGCACAATTCAGGTGCTGGGGGCTGAGAAGGCTCTTTTCAAGCACTTGAGAAATCACACGAGACCACCAAAGCACGGCATTCTCTTCCAGCACCCATGGGTGAACTCCGCACCAAAGAAGGAAAGGGGGAGAATAGCACGGCTGCTCTCAACAAAGATAGCAATTGCCCTTAAAGGTGACTTCTACTCAAAGAATTTCATTGCGGATAGGCTTAAGGTAGACTTGGACAGAAGGATGGAAGAGATAAGAAAGGGATAGGAATGAGGATACTTGCTCTTTCTGACTTGCACAGTGAGGGGACAGTACTGGAAGGCCTGAAGAACCTGCTTGACAAGGAGAGGTTTGACTTGGTCATAATTGCAGGCGATATAACGCAGAGAGGACCTCTCTCATACGCAGAGGACTTGCTTGACGTGCTGAGAGGAGAGAAAGTTCTGGCGATACACGGGAATATGGACACGCGGCAGGTTATTGACTTGCTGGAGAGAAATGGGTTTTTCTTCCATCTGAGCAAAGTGGAGGTGGGAGAATGGAATTTTGTAGGATTTGGCGGCAGCAGCCCAACTCCTTTCGGGACTCCAATTGAGTATGAGGAAAAGCAGATCTATGATGAGCTGAGCAAGTTTAGAATGAGTTCAAAAACAATTCTTGTTACCCATTCCCCTCCTTATAATTCTGGTATTGACAAAACATCTGCCGGTGTGATCGCAGGCAGCAAGTCAATAAGGAGAATCATTGAGGAAAAGAAGCCGTTCATGGATATATGCGGACATATTCACGAGGGGGGCGGGGAAGTGATGATTGGGAACACGAAGGTTATCAAGGTACCACCTGCAATGGAGGGAAAGGCAGTTGAGATAGAGCTGGGGAATAATGTTGCTACGAGAATCATCCAACTAGCTACTTTTTACTGAAGAACCCCAAACCCGCACAGCCTCCATCGCTGGCCTACCTTTCTGCTTATGGCTATTTTGCCTTTCTTTTCAGCACACACGGGTCTCTTTAAGGCTACAGTCATCACATTCTTCTTTATCTTCTGAACGAATCCCACCGAAGTCGAGGTGCCAATTCCCAGCACGAGAGGCTCGTTAAGCTTGAAGGGCGGGTTCTCCATGTCCGGCCTCTTGAGAATGTGGAATTCAATTTCAATGATATTGCTCGTCTCGGGGAGTGTTCCAATCTTCCCAAGGATGTTGCCCACAAGAGTATCCGCCTTTGTAAGGGAGGGGTCAAGCCCTGTGCCAACTGCCATGAGCCCACCGGGAACTGCGCTCCCCAGCCTCTCCTTTCCTGCACTGAGAGCAGTAACTTTGGAGGTTATAGCCTCGTAAACCTCCTTGTCCTTCTCCCCTTTTGAAACTCCAGGCCTTATCTCAATTTCGTCATTGCACTTCAGCTCTCCCTGTATGAGGGAACCTCCCACAACCCCCCCAACAAGCTTGTTTATTTCAGTACCCGGTCTGTTCACGTCAAATGAGCGAGCTATGTACATCCTGGGCGATGCCTCCAAATTCCTTTTTGGAGTTGGAATGTGCTTCTGTATCTCCCCAATCAGCACGTCCATGTTGAGGCAGTAGTTAGCAACGAAAGGGATTATGGGTGCCTTCTCCGCGATTGTCCCCTTCACAAAGCTCGTTATCTGCTCGTAATTCGCCTTTGCTTTTGCCTTGTCTACCAGATCTACCTTGTTCTGCACTATGACGATGTTCTTCACTCCAAGAATGTCAAGAATCATCATATGCTCAAGCGTCTGCGGCTGGGGGCACTCCTCGTTTGCAGCTATGACAAGTATGGCACCATCTATAATGGTTGAAGCTGCAATTGCAGTTGCCATAAGCGTCTCGTGGCCTGGCGCATCAAGGAAAGAAACCCTTCTGAGAATCTCGGATGCGGCACCGCATTTCGGGCATTTCTCCTCAGTGGTGAATGCCTCGGGCTCCGGGCATTGGGGGCATTTCCTGAAAACAGCATCCGCGTAACCCAATTTTATGGTTATGCCCCTCCTCTTCTCCTCGCTGTGAACCAGAGTCCAAACTCCTGTCAAGCACCTTACAACAGATGTTTTGCCATGCTCCACATGACCAAGAAGACCTATGTTAACTTCAGCCTGACCCAATCAACCACCGCTCACTTCTTCTCTTCCTTTGGCTTTGGCGGGAACAACTCCTCGAGCTTCTTCTCGCCTGCTTCAACAATCACTGTGTTAAGCTGGACTATCTGGTCTGTGACTAGGTTGCCCCTCACGCTCTTCTTCCTTCTCTCCCCCTTCCTCTTCGCCCTGAAGCCAACGCCAGTAGAGAGCAGCAGCCTTGCCTTTCTTGCCCCTCTCAAATCGCTCCTCATGGGGAGGCCATCCTTGTCGCTTCCTCCGGTTATCTTCAGCTTGTAGCCTGCTGCGCCAACAGCTCCTCCGTCAAGCGGGTCTCCAAGCTTCAAGCCAACAAGGGAAGCTTCCTTATCCTTCGTTATATCCGTCTGGTAGCTCTTTCCTGTTTTCGGGTCTGAAATGACAACTTTCATCGTTATACCTCCTCTTTAGTATGTCTAAAATTTGGGATATGAATATCGTTATTAATCTTTATAATCCTGTCGTCTTTGTTCACATGTCAACCGTGTGAGGATGCCGCAAACGTATCACCTAAAATGCCTCGTATCCTGCCAAGCAGCTCAATCTCAGTTGGGCTGAGGAACTCCCTGTACTTGCTCAGTAGCAGCTTGGCATGTGCCCTTGGGACATTGGAATACAGTACATCTCCCTCATTCACCTGCCTTCCGAAAGTGGGCTCACTCATTGAGATTGCAACCTGCATTCCCTCCTTTGCTTCTGCTATGCTCTCCTTCTCGCTCTGTATTGCCTTTATTTTCCCCACAGCCACTCCTTTCTCATTTATCAGCTCATACTCCGGCTTTATTCTTCCAGCAGTTATATCCACTCCGAATATTGCGGGGTGGGAAGTCCTGAAGCAGCAGCCGGCCATAACCTTCAGCCTGGCGGGCAGTGTCAGTGAGGAGAAAGCCTGGCTGCGCTCCGATTCCCTTTCCTTCTCAACCCACTTCTTGTAGTTGTCGAGCAACGCGTATATTATCCCCTCTTTCATTATTGTTATCCCAGTCCTCCTGGACTCCTCCTCTGCATCCTCAAGAACATCAACGTTGAATGAGAGAACTACACCGTAATACCTGTTCTGGTTCCTTATCCCTGATGCATCAACAACATCCTTCTTCACAACAGCGCCTATGCCTGCCTTGCTAACGGGCACCTTCTCATCCTTCAGAAGCTTCGTTATCGCTTCAAGAGAGCCCAGCGTATCAGCTTTCAGTATAACTCCTTCCTCACCCTTCTCGATGAGTACTGCTTTTATCTCCTTGTCTACTTCTGCCTTCAGCTTCCTCTCATCAGACTTGCCTGCAACGAATATGGGTGAGCCTGCAATTGCATCCTCCAAGCCAGGAGCTGCTATTTTCACTCCAGCGGCAGCATGCACTTCCTCCACATTCAGGAATTTCTCCTTTGGATCTCTCATCTCATCAAGCGGCTTGGGTCTTAGTAACGCTCTGACCTTCGTAGTCCTTGCTCCATTGATAGTTCCGAACACTATCGTGTCTCCTCTCCTGATTACGCCATCGTAGAATATTGCATCAACAGTCTTCCCAAGCCCTGTCTCATCCTTCACTTCCAGTATGCTCCCCCTTCCCTCCCCCTTCACCTTAAGATGCAGCCTGGTCTTGAGGAACCTCTGGGATAAACCCGCTATGAACATGAGCAGCTCGTTCACCCCTTCGCCCGTCTTTGCGCTTATGGGTATTATTGCGATCTGTTTTGTGAAATCTGAAATCCTGTCAAACCTCTCTGACTGGAAGCCCAGCTCGCTTAATCTTCCTACAAACTGGTAAGCTTCTTCTCAAGTTCCTGTTGCGCATGCGGCGGCTGGGAGTTGAAGGATTGCATAAATGTTGAGTCGGGATGAGAAACCCAGCCGTCTACCAAATCTATCTTGTTCATTGCAATTACAAAAGGAGTCTTGTAATCCCTCAGAATCTCAATTGTCTCAAGTGTCTGGGGCTCAAACCCTTTCGTGATGTCCAGTACGAGCACAGCCATGTCTGAGATGCTGCCTCCTCTCTCTCTCAGGTTTGTGAATGCCTCGTGGCCTGGCGTGTCTATGAAGAGCAGGCCGGGTATCTCCAGCTTTGTCTGCATGAGGGCCATCATCGCGCTGCAGGCTTTGACTATCACCTCTGTCGGCACCTCGCTTGCCCCTATGTGCTGCGTTATGCTCCCCTTCTCTCTCTTTGCAACAGAAGTCTTCCTTATCTTGTCTAGCAGGGAAGTCTTCCCGTGGTCTACATGACCCATCACCACTACAATAGGCTGCCTTATCATATCAAACACCAGAACAAGCCTAGAGAGACTGGCAAATTGAATTGCTCTTATTATGCTGGATAAGATATTTAACGCTTTTTCTAAGTTGGGTGTAATGCTTTTTAGCGGGCCGGTATGCTTCCCCTCATTATCTCCCTCAGCTTGCGCGACTCTTCCTTCGGATTTGCTGAATCGAGTATGCCTCTCCCAACAATTGCGAAGTTGGAACCTGCTCTGAATGCTTTTCCAGCATCCCCTCCCTGTGCTCCTATGCCTGGTGACAGAATCAGGATATCCTCTCCTATCAGCTTCCTCACCATTGAGAGCAGATCGTACTGATTTCCAGGTGCTATCACACCTGCAACATCCAGCTTCTTGGCAATCTGCGCAATCTCCTCAGTTACCTCTTTCTTGAATAGATGGCCCGGGCTTGTCATCGCAGTAAGCAGGAAAACCCCCTTTCCCATCTTGTTGGCGGAACTGACAACTGCCTCAACAGCCTTCTCACCCTGGAAGCCATGGCAGATTATGGCATCATACCCTTTCGTGAAGTAGTATTCCGCCTTCATTGCATTGCTCTTCTCTATATCAGCAATCTTGGCGTCAAGTATCACTGGGACTCCATCGCCAGCCCTCTTCAATGCACCTATGGCGTTTTCATGGGAGAACCCCCATATATCGGCATATTCGGGGTGCACCTTCACAGCCGCAATGTTCTTTGCCGACTCCGAGAGCACTCTTTGCGCTTTCTTCCAGTCAGCAGTATCCACTGCCAGTATCAGGGTTGAGTCCCTGCTCATTGCGTTCTGCAAGAATACTTTTCGATATTCGGCCTGCATAAGATACCCCCATAGGATTAGGCGATTGCCTAATAAATACTTACGGTGGCATACTCCACTTATGAATAAGTGTGGGCTTCCTGCTTCACAGACGTTGCTTCTGCAACATCTCTCTCCTTTATGGAATTGCAGGCGTTACTTCCCCCTTGCCCAGGGGTAGCTCTTATGAGTATATTATGTGCAGAATTCAAATCTCTATCTGTTGATAAGCCACAGCAGCATGATGAGGAGCCCAAGCAGGAAGACACAGTAATGGCTGGCTATAAGACCCACTCGCTCGCTGTTATCCTTGATTTCGCGGTAGACGAAAAGGGTCGGCAGAAGCCATATGGTAAGGACAAGTGCTGCAACCAGCAGGGGGCCTCCAGTCCCTATGAATGTGAGTATTTCAAGGCAGAGGAAAAGGACTACCAAACCGATGACAAGTCCCTTAGCAAAACCATTTTTGAATTTATCATGGTTGAGCTTTATGATTTTCATGCGACCACTACACGGTGAAATACTCCTTGAACTTCTTCGTTGTCCTCAGCAGCTTCGTCCTACCCTGCTTCTCGGCAGTGATGAACTCTTTCTCCACAAGCTCCTTCACATGGTCGTATACTGCTGAGCCGACCATCTTGGCAAGCTTGGACTGGGCAATCCCGTCATTTTTCGCAATTACTGCAAGATTCTTTATTGCGCCTTTTGATAACTCTGCCTCCTTTGCCAGATTGGACACCTTCCTCTCATACTCAAGCTTGAGGCGCATTATATATCCTCCATCCTCGAAAGATATCACGATTGCACTGCCCCTCGCCTCGTACTCCTGCTGCAGCTCCTTCAGCTTCTCCTGCACTATCTTCCAGGAGTTGACTCCTGCAAGCTTTGAAAGCGTCCTCACGGTCATGGGGGAGGTGCTCATGAAAAGCGCAGCCTCAATAATGCTCTTCGCATCAAGCGTCTCTTCGGGCTTCCGAGCCTGTTCCTGTGGTCTCTCCCCTGCAGGCCGCCCTTCTACCTCCTCCTCAAGCATCTGCTCGAACTTCTCCTCTTCAATTTTCCCCATTCCGGTTTTATCCTGCGGCGTTCCCTCTTCCATGCTTAGTCCCTTGTTCTCTAGTTAATATTAATCTTTACTGCAGCTTTGTTTTTCCTTCTTCTTTAAAGGCAGTATTCTCAAGCCGAAGCTTTGAATTTTGCAACTCCTTTTGCATGTTCATCACCGGAAGTTGAATAAAAATCTCGCCAAAGAACTTCTCCTGAAAGACGGAGAGCTTCCCATCTTGGGCAAGGTGCAGCAGTGGAATGAGCGTGTATATGATCTCCTTCCTGCTCCTCTCCTTCAGCAGGGATGAAAAGGTCGCAAGCCCGCTGGCATCTGCTGTTTTCTTCACTCTTGCGAAAACCTCATTCATCTGCCTGGTGATATTGTATTTCGGTATGTCTATCACCATGTTCTCCCTTATCACCGGCTTCTCCTGCCTTCTCTTCTGCTCCTCAAAAACCTCTTCAAGAGCTGTCATGAGCTCGTTCAGCGTCACCTTCCTCTTCCTCGGTATCCTCGTCCTCAGGGATAGCATGGGTATCTCGACAGGCGCCTGCGTCTCGTCAATGAAGGTCTGCTGCTCCACGACCTGCTCCTCCTCTTCAAACCTGAGGGCATCGCTCTTGAAGCGCAGGAGGATTGATGCGGCAAGGATGAGGTTTGCCGGCACGCGCAGGTCCAGCTTCTGCAGCTTCCTCACCCTCTCCAGATATTTTGAGGTAATGTCAACAAGGTCTATGTTCCAGGGGTCCAGCTTCTCGCTCACCACAAGGTCAAACAGCATCTCCCTCCAGGTGGGCTGGGCGACAAGCTGCTCCAGATTTATTCCTTCTTTCTGTTCCATCGCAATGATTTCACTCTGGAACAATATTAACCTTTCCAGCCGGCACATCTCGCGTGAAAAACATCAACGGCATTTCCCTCTTCCGAGCGCTTGCTTTAAATATCTGGAATGAGCTATTCTAGAGGGTGGTGCCTATGGCAGCGGGCCAAGGAGGAAGTGCAGTAGCACTAGCGCGAAAACCAATGCTGGATGATATTGAGCTTGAACTGACGAAGGATAAGAGTTGGGCAGGAAGACAAACAGTTGACGACGAAACTAGACACGTATCCGTACATTTCAAGGAAGGTGGAACAATAACCTGGTGTTCAAGACTTACGTGTTCAATTGATGATAAGGAACTATCAGATGTCAGCTTAAACTTCAAACAGGATGGAAAGCTGAATCGAATCGAACACGTTATTCTGGATCGAGATAGGTTATGGAGTGCTAACATTGAAGAGTTAGAAAGAAAAATGAGGGAATTTTTGGATACCCTACCAGTAAAGGAATGGCTGAAGGAGAGGAATAAAACAAATGGAATAGATGTTGCAAAGGAAAAGGAAAGGAAGGGTGAACAAGAACGATTTAGAAAGCTGATGGAAGAACTTGGACCAAACGGGAGACGGCGGCTAGTTCATTGAATCCGATTTCATCCCTGCCGTTCGCAAGGGTCATTTCACTCTAAAATCAAGCACCACTTGCACAACTCCGGGAGCGAAAGGCCTCACAACTCTTTTCGCAATTACCTCTGCCTTTCTCCCGCTTATCATCGCTTCCTTTGTGATAAACCTCTCGGTATCCTCAAAAGGGTTCTGCTCGCTAGCAAACTGGTAGAAGTGGATTATGCAGTTCTTCCTGGCTGCAAGGAAAGCTTCTCCAAGGAATTTCTCGGCTCCTTTCGGGAGAGGCATTAGAATCCTGTCCGCAGAATTCACAAACCTTTTTGGAATGATGTCCTTGACATCTCCGAGTATGGGAATTATTGCTTCCTGCATCCTATTCAGCCTTATGTTCTCCTCCATGTATTTGAATGCATCTGGATTGAGCTCAACTGCATGAATCTTCACCTGGGGCTGCATCTTCACAATGACTATAGGGAAGGGTCCTACACCTGCGAAAAGCGCAAGTATACGTTCGCCGGGCTTCACCTGCTCTGCTATTCTTTTCCTCTCAAAAGACAGCCTAGGGGTGAAGTATACTTTTGTCACATCAAGCCTGAACCTGCAGTTGTTTTCTTTATATTCCGTGACTGTCTTCCTCTCCCCCGCAAGGAACTTCAGCTTCCTCGTCCTGTACACTCCTTCCATGGGCCCGAGCTTCTTGAAGACTGATTTAACATTCCTGTGGACGCTGAGCAATGAAGCTGCAATGAGCTTCTCCTTCTTCTCAAGCTTCTTGGGAATTTCAACTATCGCGATGTCTCCGATTACATCGAAGGATTTCACAATCAAGCCGAACTCTTCTGGTGTAAGTTTACTTCTCAAGCTATCCTCAAGAGAAAAGACCCCGGGGGCTCTTTCCTTAAGCTTCTTTTCAACAAGCTTGAAATTCCTGAATTGACCTTTTACTGGGAAGTAAATGCCATCATCCTCAGCTTTGGGGGCGTAGTTATTGTCAAGAAGATTCAGAGAGATGAGCTCCCTTCTGATGTGCTCCGCTTCATTTCTATTAACTTCTATGCACTTAGTCATTCGACCACGGATTATTCAAAGAATATTGAAGGCTTCATTGGCTTTGCCTGCCTTGCTTTCTTTGCATGAGTTTCCTGAGCTTTCTCCTCAGGCATAATGTAAACATCGGCATTCAGCTCCCTTGATAGGAACTTCTTTGCCCCTTCAAGCGCTTCCATCTCCTGCCTCAGGGTCAGCACCAGTGGGGAGAGATAGTTGACGTTTTTGATTAGTTGCTGCAGAACCCTCTGCGTCTCATCTGGGTCGGCCCTCATCCTGTCATCCCTCATGGCTTCTTTCATGACAACATCAAATTTCTTCTCCTTGTATGCCATGGAGTAGAGCTTCCTCTTCCAGTCTGACGCACAGTATATGTAGATGCTCCTCGGCGTAGCCTTCCTTATCTTAACTATGTTCTCGATATCCTCCCTTGTATCCGAGATGAGCTCCTCTGAGAGGTCTGCAACTTTATCTATCTTCATCTCATCATGCCTGGGCCATTCTGCAATGGAAACGAATTCAGAATCCTTGACAAACTCCTTCTTTCCAAGCTTCTCCCACATCTCCTCAGAGAAGTGCGGCATAAAGGGAGCGAGCAGCAGTATGATGTATTCCAGGTACTCCCTGAGCACTTTGCGGTTCTTTCCATCTCTTCTAAGATACCACTTCAGCTCGTTCACTGCCCCGTAGAATGCATCCTGACCAATGTCGCGCAACTCCAGATTCCTATAGCGCTCTTCGGACAGCTTCACTTTCTTGTGAATTGCCGACAGGAGCCATCTGTCAACGCTGTTGACCTCCGCAGGGAATTCGTTGCATCTCTCAACAAGCATGGCAATGGAGCCCATCCTTGAAGCTATGCCTTCTGCCATTGTAGGGTTGAAGTCGGCATCTTGGGATAGGTCTGCTCCAGAAACAACGGAGAAGCGCACGACATCTGTTCCGTACTTCTTTATAGCTTCCCTCAGTGGGAGTATGTTGCCCATGCTCTTGCTCATCTTTTTCCCTTCCATGAGCACGAAGCCGTTTGTAACTATCTGCTTGGGCCAGAGCTCCTGCGGGAAGATGGCAACGTGGTTGAAAAGTAAGAAGGTAAGATGATTATGAACAAGATCTCCCGCAGAATGCCTCGAATCAAGGGGGTACCAGTAGAGCAGCTCCTCCCTCATGTTGTTGAGTAGCTTCTCCTCAATGCCGGTTTTGGCAGAAAGCCCCTTTGCATCGCCTTTTCCCAGCATCACATAGTCGAAAAACTCTGGAGAGAGCTTCTCTGCATCAACATCTTTGAGATAGTGGGAAATTGTGTAGAACGCCATGTAGATTGTCGAATCAGAGAGGGATTCAATTATCTGGGTCCTGTCAAATGGGAAGGGAGTTCCGAGCCCGCTTGCCCTCACGCATGCCTTCTCCTTCAGCCAGTCTATCGTATATTCGTATTCAACTATAGTTTTTTTCGGTATTATGTTAACCTGTTTCAAACATTCTCTGACCCGCTCCTTCCATCCCTCATCTCCATAGTTGATGAACCACTGCCCTTCCACTCTCTTGACAACGCAGAGGGTGCCGCATCTGCAGTATATCGGACCGTTTATTATATCATAGATGAGAAGCGCCTTTCCTTCTGCAAGCATATCCTGTTTTATCTTCTCCTTCGCAGTGAGTGCTTTCTCCCCTTTGTATTTTCCTACGATCATTCTTCCTCCATGCGCCTCTGCTCTGTAGAGCCCCTCAGTTGCCTGCTCTGCCTTTTTGTCTTGCTGGTTTGCAACGCCCATTCTTTCTGAAATCTCTTTAGCAGGGTATTTTCCATATCCAGCAAGCTCTATTACCTGAATTAGCCTATCGGAATAATTCTCAAAAGAGGTTCCCTTCAAATCGCGGAGGGCGAGAAAATCATAGGGAGCATGGGCCGGCACGCTCATCACAACCCCTGAGCCGTTCTTTGGGTCTACGAAATCGGCAGGAAGGATGGGAATTTCCTCTCCAGTCATGAGGTTTTTGCAGTTCTTTCCAATGAGCTCAACTGTGCGTATCTGCTCCTTCACCTCAAGCTTCATCTGGTGCTTCAGCTTCTCGGCTGCATCAGAGGATACAATGTAGCTCTCCCCATTGCTTTCAATCCTCATGTAGTTCACGGCAGGGTTCACCCAGATGTTTGTCACTCCGTATATTGTCTCAGGCCTGAATGTTGCAGTCAGTAGGTAGTAATTGCCAAATTTGAACTTTATGAGTACGTACTCGTCAATATTGGGGTCAACGTCCCCCTGGGTGTCATGGGAACCAACCGCATTGTTATCCTTCGGGCACCAGGGGACAGGATGGCTGCCCTGCTTCAGATAGCCCTTCTCATTCAGCTTCAGGAACTGCCATTCAATGAATTTGTTGAATATTTTATCATATGTATAGAATTTCCTCCTCCAGTCTATGGAAAAACCCATCTCCCTCATGCCCAGCTCAATTTCCTTGCTGAAGTAGTCCACGAGCTTCTCAGGAGTTGTCAGCTGGGAGATGATGTGCTCGGGTATGTTGTAGATATTCTTGAAAATTTCGTATATCTCCTTGTCCCCCTCGGCTATTCTCTTCGCCATGGCAAGCACGGGTGTACCCGTCACATGGAAGCCCATTGGGAAGAGCACGTTGTAGCCCTTCATCCTCATGAAGCGCGCATATACGTCTGTTGTGGTATACGTTCTGGCATGCCCTATGTGCTGGGGGCTGTTGGGGTAGGGAAAGGCAGCTGTAAGGAAGAACTTCCTGCTCTCGCTCACATCCGGCTCGAAAGTCTTCGCGTCGGCCCATCTCTTCTGCCACTTCTCCTCAATTTCATGGGATTCCATAGGTATCACATAGTATTTGCAACCTGCATTTAAAACTATTCACGGAAAAGCGCTGCAGAAGCTCCAGAAGTTCTGGCCAAGAGTTCCCAAGTAGTAGCCTCCCTCAAGGACCGCAAATGCCCTCGCTCCGAGCTTCTCGGCCTCTTCCTGTATAATGCCGCCAATCCTGTTGTATGTTGCGCTGTCCTCTATATCAATTGCATTTCCACAGGAGTAATCCCTGTAGAACGTGTCAAACCCAACACTGACTCCTATGAGTTCTGGCTTGAATGCATTCACATCTTTTCTGAATTTCTCTTCAAAAATTTTCAGGTATCCGGCATCCTTGGTCCCTGGCTGGATCACTACATTGTGGATATGCTCATTGTTCTCCCTCTCAAAGCCGGAGTTCCAGGGGAAACAGGTGTTCGGGTCCTGGTGGAAGGAGAGGTAGAAAACCCTCCTGTCATCGTAGAATATATCCTGGGTTCCATTGCCGTGGTGCTGGTCTATGTCGACAATCATTGCCTTTTTTACTTCAGATTTAAGCATGGATGCAGTGGCAAAGGCAATGTTGTTAAGATAGCAGAAGCCCCCAAATGCATTCCTGCTGGCGTGATGCCCCGGCGGTCTGATGAGAGCGAAGGAGAATTCTTTCTTGGAGTTCTCTGCAGCCTTCAGAGCTCCGCCTGCCGCAAGCTTGGCAATTTTGAATGTGTTCATTGAGAATGGATTGTCCCCTGCCCCCTGCTGCGTATCTGAGAGGAATTTCAGCCTTTCTATGTATTCCTCGTCATGAACTATGTAAAGCTCTCTTTCCGAGATTTCTTTGGGTTTGTCAAATGAGACGGCTAGGTTGTTTTCTTTCAGATATCTTATAATCGCAATAAGCCTCTGGGGGTTTTCCGGGTGACCCGGACCAGTCTCATGCTCCAGAAACCTTTCCGAATAGACAATTTTCATAGAACCAACGCCAGGGGTGAGATTTGAACTCACACTACCCGTGAGGGTAACCAGATCTCAAGTCTGGCGCATTGACCAGATTCTGCCACCCTGGCACGAGATATACTCTGTCCTCTCAGGTTTAAAAAGCATTATTAATTTCTGCAGAACGAGAATCACTCCAAGCTTATCTCAATGTGAACCGTATCAGGCACGCGCACGCGCATGATCTGCCTCAGAATCCGCTCGTCACCAACAACATCAATCACGCGCTTCCTTATCCGCATCTCCCAATGCTCGTAGGTGTCCGAGCCGTCTCCACAGGGAGTCCTTCTCGTAGTTATTCTCAGTCTTTTCGTAGGAAGAGGAATCGGGCCACGCATCTCAACGCCAGCTGCCTTTGTGATATCCCTTATCTGGTTGCAGACATCGTCGAGCTCCTTGGGGTCCTTGCCTATGAGTTTTATCCTTGCGCGCGTCATGTGTGGCACCTTTATTCGCTCTCATTAGGTCATAATGAGAAACAGAAAAGGAAAAAAGAAAAGAAATCAAGCGACTTTCACTACCTCCAGAACAACTCCGGCAGCAACGGTCTGCCCCATGTCTCGTATGGCAAACCTTCCCAGCTGCGGGAACTCATTGAACTTCTCAACAACGAGAGGTCTCAGTGGTTTCACCTTCACTATTGCCACATCACCCGTCTTGATGAAGTCCGGGTTCTTCTGCACCGTCTGGCCTGTCTTCGGATCCTTCTTCTCAAGTATCTCAGTGATTGTGCAGGCCATCTGCGAAGTGTGGATGTGGAAGACTGGCGTGTACCCCTTTAGTATTGCTGTTGGATGCTCAAGCACAACAATGTTTGCCGTGAACTCCTGAGCAACTGTAGGCGGATTGCTTGCCGGTCCAGCTACCTCCCCTCTCCTCAAATCCTTCTTGTCAACTCCCTTGACGTTAAATCCTACATTGTCACCAGGCACTGCTTTCTCAAGAGGCTGGTGGTGCATCTCAATGCTCTTCACCTCCCCTTTGGCTCCTGATGGCATGAACACGATAAGGTCACCTGGCTTCATGACGCCCGTCTCAACTCTCCCTACTGGCACAGTGCCGTGCCCTGTTATCGTGAACACGTCCTGCACTGGAAGCCTGAGCGGCTTGTCCAGTGGCTTTGCCGGAACTGTGAATTTGTCGAATGACTCAACAAGAGTAGGGCCTTTGTACCAGTCCATCTTGGTCGGCTTCTTTCCAACGTTCTCTCCCTCGTAAGCAGAGTACGGGATGAACTGGAGTGACTCCGTCTTGTAACCAATATTCTTCAGCAGAGTTGTGGCCTGATTCTTCAAATCCTCAAATTTAACTCTCTCATAGCCAACGCTGTCCATCTTATTTATTCCAATCACCATCTGCTGTATTCCCAGCACCTTTGCCAGGAAGGCATGCTCCTTGGTCTGCTGCTGTATGCCTTCCTTACAGGAAATTACAAGAACTGCAGCATCTGCCTGCGATGCGCCTGTAATCATATTCTTGACAAAGTCCCTGTGGCCTGGCGCGTCAATTATTGTGAAGTAGTACTTGGGAGTCTGGAATTCTTTGTGGGCAACATCTATGGTGACTCCTCTCTCCCTCTCCTCCTTGAGCTGATCCATGGCAAAGGCGAACTCGAAGGTTGGCTTGCCTACCTTACCAGCCTCCTCCTTCAGTTTCCTCAATTCCTGTTCGCTCAATGCACCGGTATCATACAGGATTCTTCCAATTGAAGTGGATTTTCCGTGGTCAATATGCCCAATGAAGACCAAGTTTAGGTGTTCTTTTTCGGCCATAGATATACCTCCAATATTTTATGACATCTGTAAATATCCATCTAATGCTTTAGAAGCCATATACTTCTGTACCTGATTATTTTTAACCCTTTCGGAGAAAACTCACCTTTTTGAGAACTCTGCGGAGATGGCGCCTCCAACTGCACCCAGCAGAGCGAATAATACTATTGTTGCTATTAGTTTAGGGAGTATGAATATGCTTGAAAGCGATAGGTCAGTGAAGGCAAACTTTACGAGCAGGTCTGCTATACCAATATCAAGCCAGGAGTTGAGAGTAGTCTCGGCCTGGTGCGCGAGCCCCTCAAAAAGCACTGTGTAGATTATATTAAAGGTCGTTGCTATGAGCGCTGCAAAAACTCCGCTTATTGCGCCGACTTCCAGCGCATTCCTTCTGTTTATATAGCCGTTTCCACACCTGTCAACCCTGAGCCTGAGGAGATAAGCGGAAACTGCACCTCCAATCGCGGGCCATATCAGCAGGAAATTTATGAAAGGAAGACCCATCAGGAACCCCCCGACTATCCCGCCTACTATAGTTGAACTTACCGTCTCGGAAGGCTTTACCGATAGCTCGACCCTTGAAACAGGTATGCGCCTAGCTTCAAACCTTGCAGGTATTCTTTCTTCCGTTCTTGCGATAGGCATCCCCCTTTCCTCGTATCTTTTCTGCTGCACTTCTACTATGTCAGTTGGAGTTGGAACTTCAAACTCCGCAGGAATCTTTGCCGAGCACAGCCTGCAGTAGAGCTTGTCGTCCTTCTCTATCGCACAGTCTGCGCAAATAAGCTTCTTGCATGACGAGCACATCCCGATTGCTTCGGAACGAGGATGGTTGTAGCACCTGTCAACAATTTTTGAGCGCGACAGGCAGTCCCTGCAGTATACCTTTCCATCTTCCTCAACTGCACATTTCGAGCATACTCCCTTGTTGCACGAGGAGCATATGCCAACTGCCTCTGACTTTGGATGTTTGAAGCATCTCATATTATCATGTATATTCTTGAAGTCCCTTATTTAAATTTATGGGCGAGTTAGTGATTTAAAGCTACACAGCTAGATATTTAGGAGCGTGGGCCCGTAGCTCAGCTTGGATAGAGCGACAGCCTCCTAAGCTGAAGGTCGCGGGTTCAAATCCCGCCGGGCCCGCACTTTCGTGATTGTAATGAGCTCTTCAATTGGTCTGAAAAAGGGCAAGCTGACAGCCGAGCTTAAGGATGCGGATAGAAGGGTAAAGCTCGCCAGGAAAGGAGATTATCTCGCCCTGCTGAAATTCATTGGCAACGAGGCTGTTTCTGATTTCGATAAATACTCTGCAATACTCGAGCTGGTGAAAATCACGAACAGCAGGCAGGTCGGCCTTCGTGCGTTGGAACACCTCGTATTATACATAAACTCAAAATACTCTGGGAAAGAAAGAAGCGAGAGGATGCACGCAATGCTGAAAGAAGTTGCCTCCCAGAAGCTCAACAGCCCGATGATAAAGAAGGCAGCGCTTGCAGAGCTGGAGAGGATTGAATGAGTTCAATTTTTGGAATCTCGGATGGGGAAGGCAGCAACATGCTTAGAGTAAATGGAGAGGAACTACAACTACCCCCAAACTCTGACGAAGGATTTCTCTCCTTCAATGGCTGGTTCTATAAATCTCCTGCTGATGAGGAAGAGTTGATTCAACTTATTGAAAAGAAAGGCATTGGGGAATCTGTGAGAATGCTTGAAGGGGATTATGCATTATGTTACTACAAGAAAGGAAGCTTCAAACTTGCAAGAGACCCTGTGGGGGCCAGGGCGCTTTTCTATGGAGAAAATAATGAAGTTTTTGCTTTCTCCTCCTCCAGGGAACTGCTCCAGAAGCTTGGCGTTGGTGTAATCTCCCTAAAACCCGGCAGCATGTTGAGCTATGAGGAAGGGAGGATTAAACTCGTTCAATGCAATTCGTTGCCACAGCCTGCATTCAGCTCCGAATTCACCGGCTCGGTTAAGAGGAAACTGGAGGAAGCTCTCATCCACTCAGTTGAGAAAAGGATGCTCGGTATTGGGAAAATCGGGATAATGTTCTCAGGCGGAATAGACAGCACGCTCATAGCGCATGTTGCCAAGAAGTTCAATTCAGAGCTGTTCCTCTACTCGGTTGGAACTGAGGAGTCAGAAGACATGAAGTACATTTCAAAGTTCTCAGAAGAGCTTGGGCTCGAGGCAAAGCAGATAATTTTAGAGGAGGATGAACTTTTGAGCTATTACGGAAAAGTCCAGGGTCTGCTCTATGACAAGGGCTTCATGAAGGTTGAGCTTGCAATTCCCATCTTCATCTGCTCGGAGCATGCAAGAAGGGATGGAGTGAGGGTTATGCTGACGGGCTCCGGTGCCGAGGAGCTTTTCGCAGGCTATGACAGGCATCTGCAGTGCTTCCTTTCCGGAGGCGACTTGAGGAGAATGCTCCGTGATGAGCTGAGAGCGCTACACTCAAAAGATTTGGAGAACGGCGAGTATGCTGCATCCCTCAATCAGTGTGAACTGAGGTATCCTTTCCTAGATTTAGGTGTGATAGAAGCTGCCACTCTGGTAAAGCCCGAGTTGAATCTAAGCAGGAGAGGGGAGAAGAAACGCGTGCTTAAAGCGGTTTCGAGGGAAATGGGCCTGCTAGAGGATGCTGTTGAGAGACCCAAGAAAGCCATGCAGTACGGCTCTGGAATGCACAAGCTGCTCATTCGTGCAAGGAGAAAGAACCTAATCAAATGATTAATTTTAATAACCGTTCATAACAAATAGGATAGCATGAAGGAAGAAGACAAGCCGCTTGTCTCAAGAAGGGTTGCGGCAGTTTTGAGCATACTTATCATAGCAGCACTGGTGCTCTCATTCTACTACTTATCTTGGGGCATGAAAGCAGGCACAAGCATGGCAGGCATAAACCCAAACAACCAAGCCCCGCAGCCAAACCTGACAGAGGACAGGTGGCAACTCAGCCCGCTTGTGGGTAAGTATAACATAGACAAGATAAATCAGACTCCAATTCTGATGATAAACTGTAGGTATATGCTGATTGGCTCCTTCGTCCCGACATATTCAGCTGATGTGGAGAGGAATAATATAGGCAACGCATTGTGTGCTGCAACCCATAACACCATATTCTGCAGCCAATTCTGGGGCTCTCCTAAAGGTTTTTATACCATAAACTCTAGCGAATGCAATTCTGGAGGCAAGGTGCTCATCTACGCTTTCCACAGCCCCTCCTGCGGCTTCTCATCAGCGCAGAGAGAAGTCCTGAATGCTTTAGAAGAGGAGTTCCCGAACCAGGTTGAACTCCAGTATATATGCACTCCTATACATTCGGGGGATATAGCGGCATGCTCAAGAGACTTTCTGTTAAAAAGATATAACGCATGAGGTGTTTCTATGAAGAAAAAAAAGGCTACTAAATTCCCTTATACCGCCGTTCTTTTAGTCCTGGCAATAATTGTAATTGCCGCCCTCTCATACATAATTGTGAGCAGACCTCCAGCAGGGCCGCAGTATAACGTCATTAATCTCACCATTCTCACCCCCACTCCGAAACATAATATTTCTGAAGTGAAAAGGTTCATGGCAAGGGTTATGGACAGCTACAGCGACCTTCCCTATGCGGACCCCACCACCCTTTATTTCAGAGATGAAAAAGGTCTTTGGGAGGAAGTAGTTTTGATGAACAAGAGCGGCAGTGCTAAGAATGTCATGATACGAGTCTACGACTCAAACCTCACGCTCGAGAACATTTTTGTTGAAGGACCCAAGCCTATTGTGCTGAGCAATGATGAGGTTGTAACGAAAGGGGTGGTAAAGTTAAGTGGTAAGCTCAACTGCTCCCAGGACAAGATAAGGGCATTCGTATTCTTCGATTTATACTGCCCACCCTGTATAGCAGCTGAGAATAAGATTGATGAGCTCAGGCAGAAGTTCAATAGCAGCATGGATTTTGAATATAAAATAATACTAACGCATTCCTACGACCTTGCTCCAAAATACGGGCTTGAAAATGTAACAAAGGCTGCGGGCTACCTTCTCTGCTCCAGGGCGCAGGGCAAGCTTGAGGAATTTAAGAGATGTGCGATAGATGCATACATGAAGCATGAGGAGGTTCCTCTGACTCCTGATGAACTTAGCCAATGCGTTAACTCAACCTCCCTTGACATCACCGCGCTCGACGAGTGCATGGGCAGCTACTACGTTGACCTAAACAGGGATAGGACACTTGCGGAAACCTACTCGATTGTGGAGACCAAGCAGCTGTATGCTGTGGGCGCACCTGTGGTCACAGTTGATTGCATGTACAAAGCAGAAGTGGCGTATGCAGAAGCAGCAATATGCTACGCACACCCAGAACTGCCTGAGTGCAGGTAGCTACATATTCATTTTTTCGAAAACTTCGGTTAAGTCAACTTCAGTGTTCACGCATCCATCCTTCTTCAGCATAACTCCCTGCCCAGGGAAGTGTGAGCCTCCTCCAAGCTTCTCGATCGCCATCTGAAGCTCGTTGAAGCATGCAACCCCAAGAAATGCTTTTGGCTTGTGCCTCTGTACTATATTGAATACCTGCGAGCCTCCTCCAACTATGAAATACTTCATTTCGTTCTTCTCGCATTCCTTGACTATATCCCCAAGTACGCACTTGCCGCATTTCAGGCAGTGGTATCCATCCTCATCCACCGGCATCTTGCATTCCTTTATGTTTCTCAAGCAGTGCGGCAGGAATACGACTCTATCTTTTTTTGGAACTACCTTGTAGAAATCCTTGTTTATCCCGTTATAGAGCTCAATGGTTGTGTACCTGCTCCATTTCTCATCCATAACCCCGATATCCTTCATTATCTTGTTGGCTATGTCGCTTACTGAGGTGTGCAGGCCAACGGTAAGAGTTCTCGCTGCAAAATCCTTTATCTTTCTCTTAATTCCGTCATCCTTCAAAGCAGTTTCTTTTTTAGCCATAAGCTCACTATAAATTTTGTAGCATCTGCTTAAAATATCTAACCTCTGTACCTCATCAAAACGAAAAGATGGTCCTTGTCAAACGGGGAGAGCTCGTATTGCTCAAGAATCTCGAAATGCTTTCTTAGTTTCTCAAGCATACTCTCATAAACCTCGCTAGGTTTCTTGGTTACATCCACGCTCTGCGACTTTATTGCAAGCATCGCATAGGCCCCTTTCCTGAGGAACTGCCTTGCATTGCTTATCATTATGCCCTCCTGGTTTGGCTGGGCGACATCCTCGTATACCACATCCACCTTTCCAACTTCTTTTGCATATTCCTCAGTCTTCCTGGCATCCGCAAGCAGTGGCAGCATGTTGCTCCTTTTCTCGCAAACATAAAGCAGGTCCCTCATGCTTCTTGGGGCGAATTCAACACAGTAAACCACGCCTTTCTTACCTACAATATCTGAAATGAAACTTGGGGTAACGCCAGCAGCAGCACCTAGGTAAAGTACTCTGCAACCCTCCTTGAGTGGCATCTGCTTCATGCCCTTGATTATTGCAACCGCCAGCTTGCTCCGGTATGGGTCCCAGTAGCGGTACTGAACTCCTCCTATCTCTACCAACCTCTCCCCATGCACCTTGAAATTCTCCACAAGGTTCCTAGTTGCAAGCCTGCCACTTATGAAGAATATGCCCTCAAACTTTTCCTCAATCTTCATTCTATCACTTTTGAGTTCCTCCTCAGCGGGCCCGGCGGGATTTGAACCCGCGACTCCCTGGTTTCCTCGTGTGAGTTTAAAAGCCAGGTACTCTGGCCAAGCTGAGTTACGGGCCCTCAGAAACTCTTAGAATTGTGAAGTTATTGGTATTTATTATTTCCTGAGCTTAGTCTCCTGCTGCTTTATGCTTTCATCGCTCACCTTCTCAAATAGAGGCTTGGCTGTAGCTATCTTTTTCCCAGGTGCCAGAAGCTCCTTGTCAGCATGCTCCCATGTGATTTTCTCACTGATTTCCAGCATGCTCAGGAGTTTCTCAGAAGAGAACGGCAGATATGGTGAGAGCAGCACAGCCAGAGCGGTGACCGCGCGGGAGCAGACATAAAGGCAGTTTCCAAGCTTCTGCTTGTCCTTCTCCCTCCAGGGCTCCCTCTCACTGAGGTATCGGTTGAATTCCGAGGCAAGGGAGTTTATCTCCTCAAGCCCTTCCTTGAAATCAAAGGAGTCTACCCTCTTCCCAACCGATTCTTTCTTCTCGCTTATCAGCCTGAGCAGCTTCTCCTCATTTCCATCCAAGTTCTCGGGTTTCGGTATTTGCGAGGAACAGGACTTGTTTATTAGAACAAGGGTTCTATGCACGAAGTTGCCTATGCACGCAATCAACTCATTATTCACCTTATCCTGGAAGTCATTCCAGTAGAAATCCGCATCCTGCACGCTATGAGGAGTTATTGTTGTGATGTAATAGCGCAGGTAATCCGGAGGGAATGCCGAGAGGTAGTCCTCCAGGGAAACGAACCAGTGCTTGCTCTTTGAGAATTTCCTTCCTTCAAGGTTGAGGTATCCTCTTGTGGGAATTGCATCTGGAGGCTTGAAACCCTCCCCAACTTCCATCAGCATAGCAGGCCAGAAGAGGTAATGGTGGTAGACTATATCTTTTCCTATGAAGTGCACCACTCGGGAATCCTTCTTCCAATAGTCCTCCCAGTTCTTTCCGTTGAGCTTTGCCCATGCGACCGTTGAGCTCACATATCCTATGGGAGCATCGAACCATACATAGAGGACTTTGCCCTTCTCTCCAGGTATGGACACGCCCCATTCCATATCCCTGCTGATGTCCCAGTCCTTCAGTCCTTCCTTTATCCAGTTCAGCAGGTAGTTGACAACTTCAGACTGCAGCTCCTTGTTTCCCTTCAGCCAAGCCTCAAGTTTTGGGGAGAGCTGGCTGAGCTTGAGGAAGTAATGCCTGCTCTTCTTTGTTACTGGTTTGGAGCCGCAGGAGGAACATTTGGGCTCGAGAAGCTCCCCTGCGCCAAGAGCTTTTCCGCAAGCATCACAGTAATCACTGTACTGTCCATCTGTATTGCAGTGTGGGCATCTCCCTATGACAAATCTGTCGGGCAGGAAGCGCTTGCACTTCTCGCAGTAAGCCTGCTCAACCTCTTTCTCGTAAATCAAACCTTTTTCATTCAGCTTTAGGAAGAAGTGCTGCGCCATTTCTTTATTTTCCTTTGATGAAGTCCTGTGGAATACGTCCATGCTGAAGCCGAGCTTTTCAAATTCGCTCTTGTCCTTCTCGTGGTAGTAGTCAGCGAATTCAGCAGGCGTCTTCTTCTCCTTCTCGGCAGCAGCTACGATGGGCGTGCCGTGCTCATCGCTTGCGCAGATATAAACTGCGTCATTTCCTGCAAGCCTCTGGTAGCGGGCATAGATGTCTGCAGGCAGGTATGTGCTCCGGATGTGCCCTAGGTGCAACGGCCCGTTCGCATAGGGCAATGCGGCAGTTATTGTTATTCTTATCCAATCACCACTGGAAAGTTACCCTCTCCTTACCTATTTAAACCCATCCGGATAAGGGATAGGTCAGCAAAAGATATTTATGCACTACGGTATAAAATAGCAATACTCTTTTTAGGAGGAGAGGTGAATGGCCGAGGATATCTCGCTCATAGTGGACGAGTTCGAGAAGTTCTTTGACACTTTCTGTAAGGAGGATGTTGAGAAGCTTCTTGACAGGTACCCAGAGAAAAGAAGCTTGGATGTCAGCTATACGCAGCTCAGCAAGTACAGCAGCAAAATTGCAGATAATTTGCTGAACAAGCCTGACTTATTCATTAAAGCCGCTATTGAGGCATTGAAGGGAATGGCCATGCCATCCCAGTACGAGGTGCCATTCGAGCCCCATGTCAGATTTTTCGAATTGCCAGAACAGAGCAGACCCCTGATTCAAGACATAGGGGCGGATCACGTTGGGAAACTCATCTGTATTGATTGTCTTATAACCAAGAGGACGGAGATAAGGCCGAAAGTGAAAATGATGGTGCTGAGATGCCCATACTGCGAGCATATTGAGAAAATTCTTATTGAGAAAAATACCGTAATACCCGAGGCATGCTCAAGCTGCAAGAGGAAAGGCCTGCAGCATGATGAGGAAGAGTCTAGATTCGTAAACCTGCAGAAAGCCGAGGCTCAGGAGCCCCTTGAGAGGACGAGGGGAGGCGCTCCCGCAAGCCATATTGAGGTGTGGCTGGAGGATGACTTAGTCAATACGATCAGCCCGGGGCAGAGGGTTGAGATAACCGGCGTTTTGAGGATAAGACCTTTCAACGAGTCGAAGGGGCAGGCCTCAAGAACAGTATATTCAAAGTTCCTTGATGCCGTTCACCTCAAGAGGGTTGAGAAGGAGTTTGAGGAAGTGGATATCAATAAGGAGGATGAGGAGGAGATACTGACGCTCTCAAAAGATCCGAGCATATACCAGAAGATAGTGGGCTCGATAGCACCTTCTATATATGGTCATGATGAGGTGAAGGAGGCGCTTGCGCTCCAGCTTTTCGGGGGAACTCCGAACAAGATGCTCTCTGATGGAGGGCGTATAAGGAGCGACATACATGTGCTTCTCATAGGTGACCCGGGAGTCAGCAAAACGAGAATGCTGCAGTACATAACAAACCTTGCCCCAAAGAGTATATATGTGAGCGGCAAGGCGGTGACATCCGCCGGTCTTACGGCGAGTGCTGAGAAGGACGAACTTGGCGATGGAGGGTGGACTCTGAAGGCAGGTGCGCTTGTCCTTGCATCAGGAGGCCTGGCTGGCATAGATGAATTTGACAAGATTAAGGATGAGGAATTAGCAGCAATGCACGAAGTAATGGAATCACAGAGCATAAGTGTTGCAAAAGCAGGCATAGTCGCAAAGTTCAATGCGAAAACTTCAATACTTGCGGCAGCCAACCCCAAGTATGGCAGGTTTGACCCCAACAGATATCCCGCAGAGCAGTTTGACATTCCTCCAACAATTCTCTCCAGGTTTGACCTAATATTCCCGATAAAGGACATACTGGATGAGGAGAAGGACAGGAAGCTTGCGGATTTTATACTCAACCAGCACACAATAGCCGGGAAGAGGGTGGAGAAGACCATAAGCGAGGAGGAGGAGATAAGACCGCCCATTGACGCAACTCTGCTGAGGAAGTATATAGCATACTCAAGAACCAGAGTGAATCCAATACTGACTTCGGAGGCGAATGAGAAGATAAAGGAGTATTATGTAGAGCTGAGAAGAATTGGCGCAAGTCAGGGAGCAGTGCCTATAACACCGAGGTATATTGAGGGAATGGTGAGGCTGGCAGAGGCGAGCGCAAAGGTGAGGCTGAGCAGAAGGGTGGAGCTTTGTGATGCAGAGAGGGCTACAAAGCTCATGGATTTCATGCTTAAGTCTATAACAATGGATAAGGGGCTGGGCAGAATTGACATAGATATAATAACTACAGGGCAGCCAAAATCAAAAGCAGACAGAATAAGAAATGTGCTTGACATAGTGAAGGATCTTGAGAAGGAATACGACCTGGTTGAAGTGGAGAAAGTTGTTGAAGAGGCAAAGAAATACGGATTGGATGAAACAACAACAAGAAGGATAATTGAAGAAATGCTGAGGAAGACCGGTGAACTCTATGAGCCAAAGCACGGGCATGTGAAAGTTGTGAGGCCAAAGGTTGAGTGAGATGAATCACATAGCAAGAATAGTTGCAATGTTCCTCATTGCACAGTTCATTGGACTGTTTGTTGGAATCCAACTTGTTGGAAACCCTGTGTACAATGATTTGAATGTCACCCCCAACCAGCAGCCAGGCGATATGGGGAACTCGTTTCTATTCATTCTTTATGTAATTTTAGTTGCAGTAATAGTTGTGCTTGTCATAAGATACGTTAAATGGTCTCATTCTCTCTTCAGGCTGTTTGAGGTTGTCATGATATTTGGAACTTCATCCCTCGTCTTCTTCATCTTCCTGACATACTTTGGAGTGCCCTACTACATGGAGATAACTGTTGTGCTTTCCCTTCTGCTTGTTCTTCTAAAGGTGAAGCGCCCGGAGTTCAGGAATGTGGCAGCAATAATCTCCAGCGCTGCTGCGGGGGCGCTTTTCGGCTTCTCATTCGACATGATACCTGCGCTCATCTTCATAACTTTCGCCTCTCTCTATGATTTTGTTTCCGTCTTCGTGACAAAGCACATGATTTACATGGCGAAGGAAATGAGCAAGATGGATTTGTCCTTCACCATCTCCAGCAGGGAGAAGAGGTATGTGAAAGCGCACAAGAAGGAGGAGGAGTTTTCCGTTGAGCTTGGGAGCGGAGATATTGCCCTGCCTCTCATGCTTGCAGTTTCAGCTTACAGGTTTGACTTCAGCTTCATAGACGCATTTGCAGTTGTGCTGGGCGCGACAATAGGGCTCGTTATAGTGCTCTACTACGTCACGAAAAATAAGGTTTTCCTGCCTGCCCTGCCGCCCCTATGCTTCTTCGGAGTGCTTTCCTTTGGCTTATCAAGGCTGCTGCTACACTGAGCTTTATAAATTTGTATTTGCATAAGAGATGCTGCTATGGAATACGACAAACTTTTGGAGAGGGCATATTCCTGCCTGCCTGAAAAGGCTAGCGGAGGGGCCAGGTTTGAGATGCCCGTGGTTGAGAGCTTCGTGCAGGGGAACAAAACTATAATAAAGAATTTTGACGAGATTGCCGGAAAGCTTAGGAGAACTCCTGAGGAGATTATGAAATACCTCACAAGGGAGCTTGCAATTCCCATGAGCAGGGAGGGGCCAGGGCTTATACTGCAGGGTAAATTCTATGACCGGGTGCTCAACGAGAAGCTGAAGAAGTATGTTACTTCATTCGTCATATGTAAGGAGTGCAAGAAGGCAGATACTAAGATAATTGGTGTTGAGAGGGGAACGAGGGCTATAGTTTGTGAGGCTTGTGGAGCCCGGTCTCCAGTGAGGGCTTGATATGGTAGAGGAAGAACAGGAAGTTATTGGAAGGTTGAGATTACCAAGGAAGGGAGAAGTGCTGGGGGTAGTAATTAGCATGATGGGCGCAAGCAGGCTTCTGGTCGACTGTATAGACGAAAAGGAGAGGATGTGCAGGATTCCGGGTAAGATAAAGAGGAGGATATGGGTGAAGGATGGGGATGTTGTGCTCATCAAGCCCTGGATAGTTGAAAGCGATAAGAAAGGGGATTTAGTTTGGAGGTATACCAGGCTGCAGGCAGACTGGCTTAGAAGAGCGGGCCACATGAAGTGAGAGCATGGCGAGGAAGCTCTCAACAAGGAAAAGACCCCGTAGGGAGGATAAACAGTTAAAGGAAAAGAAGAAGATTGAGTCAAAGGTTTTTGACAGATACACAATGCTCATTCTGGGGGGGTTTTTGAACAAGAAGATAATAAGGAGCGTAGACTACCCCATAGCCAGCGGGAAGGAGGCAGTTGTCTTCAGGGCAACCGCAGGTGAGAAATTTGAGGGTGAGGAGGAGCACATAGCAATCAAGATATACAAGATTGAGACGAGCAGTTTTGCGAGGATGCAGACATATATAAGGGGAGACCCGCGCTTCCTTGGTGTGGGGGGAGTCAAAAGGGGAATTATTTTTGCCTGGTGTAGGAAGGAGTTCAGGAATCTTCAGATATGCAAGGATGCAGAAGTGCCTGCCCCAACTCCGTATTTTTTTAAGGATAATGTACTGCTCATGCAGTTCCTTGGTGAGGAGGGAATTCCGGATTCCCTGCTTGTTGATGTGGGAAGCGACAACCCTGAGAAAGACTGCAACACTCTGATTGGCTATGTAAGGAAGTTGTACAATAGGGGGTTCGTTCATGCGGATATAAGTGAGTTTAATATACTGATGCATGGAGATGTTCCTTACCTGATAGATATGGGGCAGGGAGTTCTCTTGGACCATCCCAAAGCAGAGGAATTCATGAGGAGAGATGTTGAGAATATATTGAGGTATTTCAGGAAGTATGGAATTGAGAAGAATGGAGAGGAGGTTATCAAGTGGGTGAAGGGCTCAGGGTAGTTATTTATAACCGAATTCTCCAATGAGAGGTACAAAAACAACCGGCATAAGATTTGAGGTTTCTACTTCTTTTCCAACCTTCACAACAAGCTCCAAGTCCTGGAACATTCTGGAGCCCACAGGTATGAGTAGCTTTCCGCCATCCGCAAGCTGGTCTACCAGAGGCTGAGGAATTGAGGGAGATGCTGCTGTGACAATTATTCTGTCATAGGGAGCTTCTTGGGGATACCCTTTCGTGCCATCGCCCTCAATAAATTTTATATTTGTCAGACCCAGTTTCTCGACATTGCCTTTGGCAAGCGCTATGAGCTCTGGAATTCTCTCAACTGTATAGACGGATCCGGAATCGCCTGCCAGCACAGCCAGAATTGCAGCTTGGTAGCCGCTTCCTGAGCCTATCTCCAGCATCTTCATTCCATCTTGAACATCAAGTGATTTGCTCATGAACGCAACTATGCTTGGAGCAGAGATGGTCTGCCCAAGCCCTATGGGCAGAGGGGTATCAGAGTAAGAAGCCTTTGCGTAATCGGGATGAACAAACAGCTCTCTTGGCACCTTTTTCATTGCTTCAGCTACCCAGTCATCCGCATAACCCTGCTGTAAAAGAAGCTCAATCATCTCCTCATTTCCACCCATGGTAGTTTTGTGAAATTAGGTGGATTAATAGCTTTGCCCAAACAGCTAAAAAATGCCTTTTTTGATAAAATTATCGACGTAAAACCAATAAGAAGTTTTTTATATTCTCTTATCCAAATAATACTAGTGAATAACAATGCAGGTAGTGAAAATTCCCAGCGAGAGAGTGCCGGTGGTAATAGGAAAAAAGGGTGAAGTGAAGGGGAACATAGAGAGAAGGGGAAAAGTGAAGCTGGATATAGATTATGAGGGAGAGGTGGAGATAAGCAGCGAGAACAGCATAGATGAGTGGAAGGCTGCGGATGTTGTGAGGGCTATAGGCAGAGGTTTCGGCCCTGACAGGGCTTTCGAGCTCTTCAACGATGAATTCTCCCTGAAAATCATTGACTTGAAGCAGATATTCGGCAGTGACAAGGATATAACAAGATACAAAGGGAGAGTGATAGGACACGCTGGGAAGGCGAAGAGGGTGATTGAGGTGACCAGCGGCGCTGACCTGTGCATATACGGCAACACCATAAGCATAATTGGCAGGCTGGATGCGCTGGGCCTTGCTGAGAGTGCAGTGAACAAACTGCTTGAAGGTTCAAGCCATGCTAAGGTTTATGCAATGCTCGAGAAGGGAAGAAGAAAGATGAGGGAGGAGAAGTTATGGGAGGAGAGATGATGGAGGAAGAAAAAGAACCAGAAAAGGAAGTAAACGGAAGCGAGATTTTCAAGGAGTTCAAGGAGTATTCGGTAGTCGAATTCTTCAAGAAGAACAGGCAGATGCTGGGCTTTGCCGGCAAGGTGAGGTCTCTCACAACTATAGTCCACGAGTATTGCACCAACGCGCTTGATGCGACGGAGGAGGCGCACATACTCCCAGAGATAATGGTGAAGGTTGAGGAGTTGCCTGACGAGCATGTTAAAGTCACAATTCAGGATAACGGGCCGGGAATTCCTCCGAGCCATTTGGGAAAAGCAATGGGTATGATGCTCGCGGGCACCAAGTTCCACAGGTATATGCAGCAGAGAGGGCAGCAGGGTATCGGGGGGGCAGGCTGCACATTATTTTCGCAGATAACAACTGGAAAGCCTACTAGAATGCGCTCGGGTTTAGGTGATGGAAAGGTATATGAGTGCGACATGAAGATTGATGTGAAGAACAACCAGCCTGTTATCACGAACCAGATTGAATTCATGGGAAATTTCAGAGGTTTGAGAGTTGAAGCGGAGTTTGCAGAAGTGAAGTATGACAAGAGCGAGCATGGAGTTTATGAGTATCTCAAGAGAACTGCCATGGCAAACCCGCATGCGCAGATAACGCTCATAGAGCCCACTGGTGAGAAGCACGTATTCCAGAGGGTTTCTGATAGGATCCCTGAGAAGCCTGCTGAGATACAGCCGCATCCCCTTGGGATTACCACTGGCGATTTGGTGGATATGGCTCACAGGACGGATTCCAGGAAGCTTTCCTCTTTCCTTACAAACACGTTCTCAAGGATGAGCTCTGCGAAGGTTGAGGAGCTTGCTAAACTTGTTCCAACTGTCAACTTTGAGAAGCATCCGAGGGATTTGAAGTGGCCGGAGGCAGAGGCGGTAGTCAATTCAGTAAAGACTTTGAAATGGATTGCGCCTCCCACTGATGCGCTGAGGCCCATAGGCTCTGACCAGATTGACAAAGCGCTGAAAAACATACTGGCTCCTGAATTTGTTTCCGTGAGCGAGAGGAGGCCTAAGGTGTTCAGAGGCGGAATTCCCTTCATGGTTGAGGCTGCAATAGCCTATGGGGGGAATTCAGGAAGAGCCAGAAGCGATGAGGGGAGGGGCGGGGACATTATAAGATACGCAAACAGGGTTCCTCTGATGTTCGATGGTGGCTCATGCGCAATAACAGAGGCTGTGAAGAATATAGACTGGAAGAGGTATGACGTAAGGGATTTTGATAAGGAACCCGTGACAGTTTTCGCAAACTTCGTGTCTGTGCATGTTCCCTACACCGGGACTGGAAAGCAGGCCATAACAATGGAAGAGGAGATAGTTGGGGAGATAAGGTATGCAATAATGGAAGTTGCAAGGGACATGCAGGTTTACCTGAGAGGCAAAGTAAGGGAGATGGACAAGGAGACTAAGAAGAAGATAATAATGCGTTATGTAAAGGAGCTATCTGCAGATTTGGCGGATTTGGCAGGCACCGGCGCTCCTGCAGATATTGAGAAGAAACTTGTTAACATGATTGAGACGAAGTATGAGAAGATTGAGGGGGAAGCTGAAGAGGCGGTTGAGGAGGTTAAGGAGGTAGAGGAGAATGAAAAAGAAGAGTGAGAAGGAAAGCTCGTCCGAAGTCCTGAGCAAATTGGAAGGGCTCGGAAAGGAGATGCTGGAGGACATAGATGTTGGCGAGGCTCCGAGGTTCGAGTGCCCTCTTAGGAGCAGGGGAAACATATTGTATGATGAAAACCTCGGTTACATAAAGCTTGGCGAAAAGAGGGAGACGAGAACTTTCCTCAATGTTGGGCAGGCCAAGAAGTTCATGCAGACAGTTGCAGTTGCATCAAAATGCAAGAAATTCCTGAAGGAGGACTCCCACACGAGTATAAGAGGCCTTTTCTACCAGCTAAAGTTCAGCTTGGGGGAGAATGTTGATGAGGAGCTGTTCTCGGAGCAGAGCGAGAGCAACCCGCTTGTTGAGGATTTGGAGGTTGCACTCGATGTGAAGAGGGAGGATTTGAACCTTAATACAGACAGGAAAGGGGTTGTTGCAGGCAATCTGGTGCTCAAGGACAAGTTCGGGGGAGTAACTGACGAGATAGACTGCTCCAAGCAGGGAAGAAGCGGGTGGATGATACCAAGCGATGTGGACAATGGAATGGAGTTCGTCAGCGTTGATGCCAACTATGTAATTGTTGTGGAGAAGGATGCACTGTGGCAGAGGCTTAATGAGGATAAGTTCTGGAAGAAGGAGAACTGCATACTTATAACACCGAAGGGGCAGGCCTCAAGGGGATGCAGGAGGCTCATAAGGAAGCTGGCCGACACGAAGCTCCCAGTATACTGCTTCACGGACTGCGATGCCTGGGGGTGGTATATCTACTGGACGATAAAGACGGGCAGCATGAACCTTGCGTACCTTGGCAGTGACATTGCAACTCCGGAGGCAAAATTCATTGGCGTTACAATGAGGGACATAGTGGACTATGATTTCCTTGGCAAGCTCACCATAAAGACGAAGGAAGTGGACTTGAAGAGGGCTGAGGAGATGCTCACCTACCCATGGATAACAGCGCACAAGGAGTGGGTGGAGGAACTGAAGACAGTCATTGCAACCAAGAAGAAGCTGGAGCAGGATGCTTTGCAGGGGCCCAGGCTCTCATTCGTGGGGGATTATATAAGAGAAAAGTTGGAGAAGAAGAAGTTCCTTCCGTAGATTTAAATATTCCGAATTCCTAACTATTAACTCACGCCCCGATAGCTCAGTCGGTAGAGCGACTGGCTGTTAACCAGTAGGTCGTCGGTTCGAGTCCGACTCGGGGCGCAAACTTTTTTACGACGGGAGGGGGAGGGTTCGATTATAGGGGTATTGGTATTCCTTTGATTCGAAACCGGTTACAACAACATATATTAAATAGGTTGTGCAAAGTATACAGGGGGCCAAGGAGATTTGTTTTTTAGAAACAATAGACTATAGTGGATAGGCTGAAAATAGAGGAGGTGGTTGAACGGTAAAGGTTAAGGAGATAATGCATGGGATAACTTTAGTGAATCAAGAGGCAACAATATTAGAAATTGCAAAGCTTATGGAGAGAAAAGGGATAGGTTCTGTTTTGGTTGAGACTAGGAATGGAGTTAATGGAATTTTAACGGAGAGGGACATTTTAAAGAAAGTTGTTGCCGCTGGCTTGGATCCGTCAGTTGCAAAAGCGAAGCAGGCAATGACAAAAATGATCAAAACAGTAGGCAATGAAGCTGATATCTTTGAGGCTAATGAACTATTCAACAGGTATAATATAAGGAGATTGCCTGTTACAGACTCAAAAGGGAAGATTATTGGTATAATAACGATAGGGGATGTTACAAAAAGTTTACCATACGCATTCCGCAAACTAATAAGGGATGAGGATTACAGGGGGGCAGTAGTCTTCTCAAAAAAAGATGATTAGTGTAGGAAAGTTATTTTTAAATCCTTGTATACAAAATTAAGTTATGGAGTGCAGCTACTGCCACAAGGTTTCAAACGAGCTGCCTTACAGATGCAAGTTCTGCGGGGGTACCTTCTGCTCAGACCACAGGCTGCCTGAGAACCACGAGTGCATAGGGCTGGAGAGCTACAAGGATACCAAGCACGAGAAGTTCAAGGAGGATGTGGTTAAGGCGGCAAAGGAATATGAGGCAAAAGTCAAGGCATACAAAGACAGGGGGTTGGATAAAAGGAAGATAGCCATATGCGCAGTAATTCTGATTATACTGGCATTCATAGCTTACTATATAATGAAACTAGTGAAGTTTTTGCCCTGAGCGGGCTTTGCACATAAATTAGCCATTTTTAAGAATCGGTCCCTCCTTTATGTGCAGGTTCGGGAATAAATGTGCAGACTTCTCAAACTCGGCCGTAAAGCCCATTTCGCACGACTCCCGCACGAGAACGCATAGGTTATGGCA
>JAPLWV010000038.1 GCA_026396385.1 Microcaldota archaeon
ATGAAGGAATTCAAAGATATGGAAAGCCCTGACAAAATCCTGGTGAGGTCTGACGGCACTGCCACCTACACCGGGAAGGATATTGCGTTCCAGCTCTGGAAGTTCGGCATTCTTCCGAACAAGCTCATGTTCAATGTCTTCATGAAGCAGCCGAACGGCAGGCAACTCTATACAACAGGCAGGAAGGGCAAGAGGATGAAGTTCGGCAATGCGGATTTGGTTGTGAATGTCATAGGGATGGAGCAGAAATATCCCCAGAAGGTGCTTGTGAGCCTTCTGCAGAGCATGGGTTATGACAAGGAGTCTGGCAATTCTGTGCATCTCTCCTACGAGCATGCCTGGCTGCCTGACGAGAAATTCTCCGGAAGGGAAGGGACATGGATTGGCTATACCGCGGATGAGTTGATTGAGAAGGCGGTTGAGTATGCGAAGGGGGAGATAAAGAGCAGGTTCAGGGAGATGGGAGAGAAGGAGAAGGAGGAGATTGCGCATGCAGTCGGGGTTGGGGGGATAAGGTTTGACTTCCTGAAAACAACACCTGAGAAGAAGATAATATTCAGATGGGAGGATGCCCTGAATTTCGAGGGGGACAGCGCTCCCTACATACAATACTCGCATGCGCGTGCTGCGCGCATCATTGAGAAGTCTGCCGGAAAATACAGGGGGGTTGACTGCTCAATCCTGAATTCAGTTGACGAGAGGAGGCTTGTGAAGCTCATTGCCAAGTTCCCTTCAGTTGTGAGGAGTGCCGCAAAGGACTGCAGGCCGCACTACATTGCGGATTATCTCATTAATCTGGCAGCTGCTTTCAGCAAATTCTATACCACTTCTCCTGTGCTGACTGCCCCTGACAAGGAGAGGAAGGCAAGATTGGCATTGGTTGCATGCACAAAGGTGGTATTGAAGAATGGGCTGGAGCTTCTTGGAATTGAGGCACCTGAGAGGATGTAAAGTCTATAAAGAAGCGAAGATGAGATTGGGCTGGGAGTGTAACCATGGTTACATAACTGATTAATTGTTCTGAAGACGGCGTATAAAAAAATTCAAAGTCTTTAACACATTTAGCTGACTATTCTAATTTTACTTGCTTTAGAAATTTAGCTATTTCTTTAAAATTTTTATTCTTGTTTACATCTATAATCGGGATAGTGATGCTATTCTGTAATATCACCTGTCTTTTGTACTCTGGCATAAGAGCGAATGACACATGGTCCCAATGGATATTACCTTTCATCATTTCTTTAACTATGGTCTCGGTCTGCGCAACTACTGAGAATCTGAGTAAAATCCCGTCAACCCAGAAAAGAGGCGGTGCTAAACCCCCAAGCTGCACCCCTAATGCTTGTGACTCAATAAGCTCATCGCTAGTATGTTTCATTATTTCATGTATTATTATCTTCTTTCTTGGTTGGTACTCTACCTCCATGAAATCACCCTGTTTAGATTACTCAAAGCAAGCTTAATATAGTGAAGAACCTAACTATTACTGATAGGTGGTATATTGTTGAAAACAAAAAGCGGGACGAGAACGAAAAGCAGGACACACGCAAGAAGGAAAATGGCTCATGAGAGGCCTGAGAGCTCTTTACATTATCGAGGTGAACGTTAATATACTCCTGAAACTGACTACTGCTTGGTGGACTTATGAAGATCGGAAAAACATTTTATGCAACCGATAGGAAGACATGGCGCTCCTGGCTTGTCAAAAACCACCAAAAGGAAAATGAAATCTGGCTTATCTATTACAAAAAAGTATCCGGTAAACCGAGAATTCCTTACAATGATGCAGTTGAAGAAGCATTGTCCTTTGGCTGGATAGATAGCATAGTAAAAAATATTGATGATGAAAGATTCGCGCAGAGATTCTCTCCAAGAAAGCCCAACAGCCAACTTTCACAGATGAATAGGGAACGCATTAGAAGGTTAATCGCACAAAAGAGAATGACGCCTGCAGGGCTTGCAGCAATTGCGCACACATTCAAAGCGGATTCAGATAATGAAGATTTTACTATTTCTGACGATATTCTTGGTGCAATAAAGGAAAACACAGATGCATGGGTGCATTTCCAAAGATTTCCTGAAAGTTATAAACGGATACGTATTGCATATATCGAAAGCCAGAGACGCCATGGTGCAGAAGCATTTGAACGGAGTCTTCGAAACTTTATCAGAATGACCGCCAGAGGCAAAAGATTTGGATTCGTGAGAGAATAAAAGAAGATAATAGTCAGGCCAAAGCAATCTTAGTATATCTTAGTTTTCAAGCCAAAGCAAGGTTAATATACTCCAGGATACTAACTATCTTCGGGTGGGTGAATGGGAGAGTTGTTAGGCGAGTTAGATAGAATTAAGGATTTAGATGAAGAGGGGGTGAGATAGATGAAATGTCATGAGTGTGGAAAGGAAGCAAGTTGCCGTATTGAGGATAGGAAAGTTAGTTCAAGTGCTACATTTTTTCTGTGTAGGAATTGCTTTGATAAGAATATAGAACGAGTTAATAAGAAAATAGGCAAGGACTACCAAAAGAGCTTATTGGTAAAGCTGGGATTATAAGAGGAAGAAGGTGCGTAACAGGTCCGGGAGCAATAATCATAATTCCACCTCCCGCCTGCCCCAAAGCAAGTTTAATATACTCCCAATATTAACTATTAACTGGTGGTAAAATGGGCGTTAAATTCAGGAATCCGATACTTGTTATTATACTCGGCTTAATTACGCTGGGAATTTATTCTCTCTACTGGTTTTACGCAACCAGCAAGGAATTGATAGAACTAAACAAATCAAATTCAAACGCATTGTTTTGGTTAATAGGATTATTCATTCCATTCGTCAATCTTTACGTCTTCTGGAAGTATTCAAAAGCAGTAGAGCAAGCATCAAGAGGCTCTATGAATGCAATTCTGGTATTCATACTCTCGCTGGTATTCAACCCAATAGCGCAGTATCTGGTTCAAACAGAGCTCAATAAGCATGCTACTACGGCGTAATCATCCAAATTGCATATTCGGAAGTAGAATTGTAATTTAATGTATCATGAGATCCTATATTAGGTGGGATTTTCTTTTGACAAAACAACGAGCTTACATAAGATTCCTGCAAACAGTTGTTATTCGTATGCCTTCAATCCCACGCGCGAGTTACTTATTCTGAACGCTTTGAATTTGCCGTGGATGAGAGACTTATTAAAGTAAAGTGAGTAAGTCTGGCATGAAAGCCGGTAACAGTACCGTTCTGATATTAGGCGCAGCGATTCTTCTCATGATGATATTGCCGGGACTGACCTTTGCGGGCCAATGCCCTGCTGGAGCATCCGACTGTTTCCTCTGTGGGCCCAGCGGCATCCCATGCACAACGAACTGCACCGGAAAGTGGAGTAAAACTGCTGGTGCTTACGTTTCCTGCGAATGCCCGCAGAATAAGTCCTGCCAGTGCTATTGTCCTTATGGTGAGAATGGAAACGAACCCGTTGAGGAGCAGTATGGCTGGGAAATTTGCAGCAATGGCAAGGATGACGATAAAGATGGGTTGGTGGACTGCTCTGACCCTGACTGCTTCTCGAAAGAAAACTGCCAGGCAGGGTTGAAGGCGAAGCTTTCGCAGGGGCTAAAGCAGATTTATATAGATGAGCTCAAGCGCATTGGGATGGATATGTATGTGGGCAATATAGAAACGATGGCTGGGATATATGGGGGCAATCCAGAGAGAATGGCAAGCGAGATGGGCAAGTTCATGAATGAGAAAGTTTACAAAACGAAGAAAGTGGAAGCTTACATGAGCATATTCAAGGATGACCCGCAGAAGATAACGGATATGCAGGCGATAGTTGAGAGAAATAAGAATGATTTGATAATGCGCGATGTGGAGCTTGAAACATATATCGCTGAGAATTCTAAGGAGTATAGGGATTCTGAGATGCTGAAGGGGTATGTAGAAAGTTATGTCCTCAACCCGCCGAAGTGGCTTTACGGGGGGGAGTATAACAGCGGGGGGGTTGTTGACTATGCGAACATGGTGAGCGGCAACATAATGAAGCTCGAGGGAGGCGATATCAGTGTGCCTGGTGGGGTGAGAACAATACAGGTGGGCACAACCGTGTTTGCAGTTGTGCAGGACTCGAAAGACCTTTTGGCAAAGGCGGAAACGCTGAAGCAGATGAACATCGATGACAGGACGAAAGTTGGAATAATAGTGCTTGATGGCACGATGAAGATAGTGAAGATATTGGACCCGACGGGCTATTTCGGGAACATGGGGGATGCGACAATCGGCGGAGTGATAAAAGTAGGGGGGGCGATAAAAGAGAGGGAGCAGGGCTATGTGATCGGGCCGCAGGGGCAGGCGCTGCAGCAAGGGAGCAACGGGAATTATTTTGATGATGATGGGAATGAATACCAGAGAGTCAGCGGGGAGTATTTGGGAAAACCTGTTTTTGCAAAAGTCAACAAGTGATTGTTATGTTGGGAAAAAACACAAGGGGAATTTGGTTAATCGTTTCAATACTGCTAGTTATATCTATACTCGGCTGCTGCGGTCTTACTGAGAAAGGCGGCCTTACTGAGAAAGAGGGATGGCAGGACATCGATAATAATGGGGTTATGGATGTTTACAAATCTGGCAATAACTTCACGATTGTTGCAGACGAGAAGAAACCAGATGCGAGCCGCATAAATTTACAAGACACGGATAACGATGGGAAAATAGACAGAATAACGATGGACACTGATGAGGATGGAAAGGATGATGTTTTTCTGTACGATACGAACTCGGATGGGAAAACAGATTTGTGGCAAGTGACTTTGGTAAGGGGAGGAAAGAATGTTACTGCTACTGCCTGGGATTTGAACGGGGATGGAATCCCTGAGGTTTATGATGCTGATGGAGATGGAAAAAGTGATGCGTGGGATGTTAACAGCGATGGAACGATTGAGCAGCGCGATGTGGATGGCGATGGAATCGTTGAGCTGCATGATGATGATTTTGATGGCGTTTTTGATGAGATTGAGGTAATGATAAGGGAGGGATAGGAAAAACTGGCTTGTTTTGCTCGTGCATCTCTCTGCGAGAAGCTGCTTGACCAATATGTGAAGCTGAATTCGGAAACCGCGGAATCTCTCAAAAAGGTGAAGGACATCCCGAAGCTAGTGCTGTTTGAATACCCTGAACTTCCTGCTGAAAAATAGAAAATCCAAAGCAAGCTTAATATACGTCCAGAAACTAACTTTTAGTCTGGTGAAGGTGTGGAGAAGCCAAAGGATGTTTCTGAGAAGAAAAAGGGGTTGTCGGTCAAAGGTTTTTTTATTGTTTTATTTGTCGCGGTGGGTCTTCTTCAAGGCGGGTTTAGTGGAGGTCTTGGCGGACTTATAAGCGGAGTATTACTTGGGACTATTTTCGAATGGGTTTTAACACAAAAAAAAGCAGAGAAAGAGAAGCCAAAGCAACCTTAATATACGGAAAAGACTCGGTTTCTTCAAGGTTTAAATAGAAGAAAGCCATAATTCAAGCATGGTTGTTGCGAAAAAGCCAGATGAATCCGGCAGTAGTTCAAAAAAAGAGTTGACTACTAAAGAATTTGTAGATTTTCTGGTGAAGGAGTTCGGGATGTCGGAGGGCGAGGCAAGGAGACAGGCATTTCTCCATCCACCTGACCAAAGAGAGCTGATTAAGAAGCTGAAGGAAGAAATGCCGAAAGCATCCTTCAAAGGTTTGACAACGCTTTTAACTAGAGTTCCACTTGACAATCTTTTAGAAAACATAAAAACATTAGAAGAGCACAAGTTACATCTCAAATCAATAGAAGTTCTGAGGGGAAACCCAACTAATCTAAAAGAGAACATCAAGACCTTAGAAGAGCATAAGCTACCTCTCAACCAATACATTGCAGTTCTGAGGGGAAACCCAACTAATCTAAAAGAGAACATCAAGACCTTAGAAGAGCATAAGCTACCTCTCAGCAAATCAATGGAAGTCCTGTTGGGAAACCCAACTAATCTAAAAGAGAACATCAAGACCTTAGAAGAACATAAATTACCTCTCAGCAAATCAATGGAAGCCCTGAGGAGAAACCCAACTAATCTAAAAGAGAACTTCAAGACCTTAGAAGAACATAAAATAAATCCCACGGACTTGACTACAACATATCTTTTAGGCATGTCACCAACAAAATTCATGAAAATTTTGGCGACTCCTAAAAAAGAGAAAATAACAACTTACTCTTTCTCCGATAAAATACAATTTGAATATCTCGCCACTAGGCTTCATCCTGACGAGCAGAAGGCATTCAACGAGATAGGGAAGAACATAGAAGAAAAGGGAGGACTGAACAGAGATGAGATGGAGGAAATTTTCAAAAAGCATGTCGCAAGCCGCAATCTGATTGCTGCATCCGAGAGGTTGGATACTATTCTGCAAACAGTTGTGAAAGATGGTGGTTTGGAGAAATGGGAGGAGATGAAGATATCACTAAATGTGCCGGACTTCCTACGCAAGAAACTTAGAGAGAAACAGGATAAATTCGCTGGGCATCTTGCCTCGAAGATAAAACAAGAATCACTCGGTCCAGCCCAGGAAGAAATAGAAACAACAATAAAGTACCTGCAGAGCCAGCACCAGAAAGACAGGGATATGTTACAGGACATGGCCTATCTTATGCACCGGTACAAAGATGAGCAAACAAGAGAGCTTATTGATAAGTACAGGGACAAGGTAAAAGGAAAAGGTTAGACTTAAACAAAGCTTAATAACGGATAAAAGCAAGCCATTTTTAAGCCAGAGCAATCTTAATATACTACAGAACAGAACTATTTGATGAGTGAGAGTATGGTGGGAGGCATCTAACAGGTGGTTTTGAGTAGAAATGGGCTGGAAGGGGCAGAGAAGGTGTTTCAGTGACAAAGAAACTCACAATTGACTC
>JAPLWV010000003.1 GCA_026396385.1 Microcaldota archaeon
AGCCGAGTATATGACCTGAATTCAGAAGCTTGACTTTCACTCCATCGCACTTGAAATGCGAAATATCTCCCGAATGGCCCGCCAGAGCAAGGGTTTCTTCCGAAGCCAGTATACTCTTGCCGCCTGACCTGAGTGCGGAGAAATGGTCGGAGTGGGCATGGGATACGAAGCAGTTGGCCCTTCCGCATCCATCCAGAGCTATGTCAGTCCCGCCCATCCCGAGGTTCATGGCAGCATCCAGTCGCATGTTCCAATTTCTCATGCGGTAAATAAATGTTTACTCTATGCAATTATTAAAAACCCTTGATAAAAATATATTGGTGTTGTGATGCATGACGTGGTGATTATAGGTGGTGGGCCTGCAGGCTTGACTGCGGGCATATTTGCAGTGAAGAGGAAGCTCAATGCCCTAGTCCTGGAAGCGGGTGAGCCAGGTGGACAGCTTCTCTATGCATTCTGGATTGAGAATTACCCCGGGTTTGGGAAGATTGAGGGAAAGGAGCTTGCAAAGAGATTTGTCGGGCATGCAAGTGATGCAGGAGTTCAGATCAAGAAGGAGGAGGTGCACTCAATTGAGAAGAGAGGGGGCAATTTTGTTGTTAAGACTTCTGATGCGGAGTATGAGGCGAAATCCGTTGTAATTGCATCAGGTGCAAAATGCCGCAACCTCGGCATCTGCGGTGAGAATGAATACATGGGAAAAGGAATTTCATTCTCGGCAAACTGCGATGTCCAGAACTTCAAGGGAAGGAAAGTTGCGGTCATTGGAGGAGGAGATTCTGCGCTGAAGGCAGCAATATTCTGCACGCAGTTTGCATCAGAGGTATATCTTATACACAGGAGGAATGAGTTCAGAGCTGAGGAGTCGCTTCAGGCAGAATTGAAGAAAAGCAATGTGAGACTCGTGCTCAACATGGCACCAAAGGAGTTCAAGGGGGATGCTTCCCTTGAGAGTATATTGCTGGAAGATGTGAACAGCAAGCAGACAACTGAGCTGCAGGTTGATGGAGTTTTTGTTTATGTAGGGAATACTCCAACCTCTTCGCTTGCTTCCAAGCTGGGGGTGGAATTGGACGAGAAGTGCTTCATAAAGGTGGACAGCATGCAGAGGACAAATGTACCGGGCGTGTTTGCAGCTGGGGATATAACAGGCGGAATCCTGCAGGTCATAGCTGCCTGTGGAGAAGGGGCAGTTGCTGCAGTGAAGGCATATGAATACGTGAAGCTGCAGAAGGCATAGTAAGATTAATATACATTAGAATGCAACTACCCTTAGGTGATAGAATGCCCCAAACTACGTATAGGGTACTGTGGTGGAACGTAAAATCGTACTGGATGCACCTACTCTTCGTGCTTTTCCCAGTTGTGACTACGCTTTACGTAATGGCTCTGGCTAACCCCTTCACGCTGCTGAAGCCAGGGGCAGTAAATGATGTGGACATTTCAAGAGCGACTCTGTGGACTCTTCTCTCAATAAATGTATCGCTTATATTCGTACTAGTGGAGATAACAACATTCTATCTACTGTGGTTCGGGCAGTTAAAAAAGAGATAGCCAGTTTATACTAATATTCAGTGAGGTATGTCAATTGGGGTAGTGCTTATGTTGAAGAAAACACACCTTGATTTGCTCCTATTGCTACTTCAGGCAGGCGGAGGGACTGGGAAAGTTTTCGCAACGACGAGTGATATCGCAGAGGAGCTGGGCATTTCGCAGCAGAGCACCTCAAGGTGGGTAATACAGCTTGAGAAGGCAGGATTCATTGAGAGGGGGCACTCGTGCATCTCCCTGACCAGCAGAGCGCTGGATGAACTCATGAGACTGTATTTCCTTATGAAAAGCTCTTTTAGGGAGGAGCTTCCTGTCAACATTTCTGGAACAGTCGTATCCGGACTGAAAGACGGCAGGTACTACCTTTCACTTCCGCAGTATGTTAAGCAGTTCAAGAAAAAGCTGGGTTTCACCCCTTTCCCGGGGACTCTCAATGTGGTGATCAGGGACATCAACAAGAAGCTGTTGCTTACCAAGATGAAGGGAATTACTGTGGAGGGGTTCAGCGTTGGTAACAGGGTGCTTGGCAGGGTGAAGTGCTTTCCAGTGGTGATAAACGGCAAAGTGAAGGGAGCTATTGCCCTCCCTGAGAGGTCGCACTACAGCTCGGATACGATTGAGATCATTTCAAGGCACAATCTGAGAAGAGAGCTAAAGCTGGAGGACGGCAGTAACGTGCATATAGAGCTTCTGAAGGTAACTGATTCCAAAGCTCGCGGATGAGCGTTGAAGCCCCCTGAATCGACTATAGATATGTTTATAAATTTAGCAATCCATATATTAGACTATAACGGAAGGAAAGCCGTACTGTCTGACTGCTGATGCAGAAAGGAAGGAAAGCTATTTCTGACGTTTAAAATAAGAGGTGTAAAGTATGGAATTTGGAAGAAGCGATTTTGGCCCTAAACCTGTTCAGGTTGGGGAAGAGAGGGAAGTGACAATAGAGGCAGTTGCATCCAAAGGGGATGGAATTGCAAAGGTTGAGGGGTTTGTTATATTTGTCCCCAATGCCAAGGTTGGAGATAAGATAAAGGTGAAAATAACCGACGTGAAGAGAACATGCGCAATTGCAGAGAAAGTCGGTGAAGCTGAAACTCCAGCTGTTTAGAAGGATAAAAAGTCAACAATTTCCTTTTTTTCTTATTTTTTCTTTTTCTTTACTAAAGCATTCTTGTTAGTTTCTCCACCATGGTTGATGCTATTGTCTTCTTTGAACCAAGAGATTTCTCAAAGGCAGCCCTTATGGCTGGATAACCAACCGTCAGGCCTTGCCACGAGTTGCTCACTATTTTCCCGTAAGGGGTTTTCAGGCCTATGCCAAAATCAACCCACTCCTGAAGGTTGGGGTTCTTTTCAAGGAGCATTGTGAGGGAGACTTCTGCCTGGGAGTTCGACCTGTCGTTCGCCCTCACAGAGGACCAGTAGGCGACATTGCCCAGATTCTCTGCAGCATTCTCAAGGTTTATTTTGAGTTCCGTGAGTTCAGAGCGCCTGTCCCTCAACTCAAAAGAGGATTGAAGCATCCACTCATCTTCCCTAGGGCTTACTTTCTTGAAAAGTTTGGTTATTCTTGCTATGATTGAACTGAGAAATTTCAATTCATCAGGAGATTTCTTCAGAAGCTCATCGCAGCTTTTTATTTTAGGTTCTATAACATCCCTTGAATAGTTTCTGAGGGAATTTCCAAGCAGATGAAGCTTATGGGAGGAGGCTTTCCAGAAGTTATCCTCGCAGCTCTCCCTCAGTTTCTTCTCAGCAAGAGCGGGCTCGAATGTCTCAAGGGTCTCCATGAGTAGTATCCAGCAGCGGGGTATAAAAATTTGCCGTCAGTTGAAAATAAAAAAAGAAGCTACTTCTGCAGCAGAACTGCATTCACAACTCCATCCTGCCCGGGTCTGCTCGTCACTCTTGCCTTGCCTATTTCCGTTTCTATTACTGCCCCCTTTGTTATTATGTTCATCCTTGCATGGTGCCTGTTGTCGGGTGATTCTGCAACTGATTTAATCTTTGCTTTCTTCATTCCTTCAGGAGTGGATATGTTTGCGAAATTAGCTCTTTTTAGCTTCACCTTGAGAGTCCCGCCTCTTCCTCTCACAAACTTGCCCTCGTTTTTCTCATCAACCTTTGTGCTTGCGAATGGCCCTCCCAACTCGCTCAGCAGCTTATCCCTGAATTTCCTCTGCTTCCTTCCGCTACCGCTTGTCTTTCTCTTTGGCTTTCCATGAAACTGCTCCATACCAAACCTCCTTTTTATATAACTTTGTCGAATATTCCACACATGGAATTCAGAGTTGTGCCAGCAAGGACGAAGTTCAGAGACGTTGAAGAGCTTCTCTCCAGAATGAAGGAAATCTCAGGAAGGAGAAAAGCTGTCATCCAAGCCTTCGACCCAGATATGATCCTCTCCGAAAACCATCTTATATTCTCAGCTCACCATGCTTTTAAGGCTTTTGCTGAAAAAAGGGCTATTGCGAGGAGGCTGGAGAGCGAGCTGCTTCTCTGGGCTGCCGGGACAAGAAGGATAGGGGAAGCTGTCGGGAGGGTCGGGGTCAAGGACCCGAGCAAAGTTGTTTTACTTATAGAAAAGGGCAAAGAGAGGGAAGTGCTGGGAGACCTGGGAGCAGAGGAGGATGAGAAGCTTCTCAGAATGAGCAGGGAGAAGGCGGAAAGGATAAAGCACAGCTTTGGGATAAGTGAGAATACGTGCGGATGTTACGCGCTTGAGGAACTGCTGCTTGAGAGGATTGCAATGCTGGCACTTGAGAGATAGCTGGCCGTAGGAGGAGAGACATCCAAGAAATCGTTATCGTGTTATTCGCAGAACTCCTCGCTCAGCGCTCTCCTTATAAACTTGGCTTTCTTTTTACCGATCTTCTCAACTTCCATCAGCTCCCGCTCGCTTGCCTTTGCTATGTTTTCAATTGTTTTGAATTTCCTGAGAAGGGCTAGAGCGAGCTTCGGCCCTACATTCGGAAGACATTCCGCAATCATCCTCTGCTGCTGGGCCATCGTGTGAACCTTCTTGCTTCCCTTCAGCCTCACAATTCTTCCCTTGCCCAGTTGCTCTCTCTTCGCAAGGTTGAATATCATCTCTCCAGTAGCCTCCAAATCCCTAGTGAAGAAAACCTGTATCCCGTAATCTAGAATCAGCGCAGAGATTGCTCCGAGAAGGGCATTCCTGTTCACTCTCTCCTCAAAGCTCTCCCCTTCGATTATAACAATGCATTTCTCGAAGTTGTCAATCATGTTTTCTGCCTGCTTGAAAAGCCTTCCATCAATTATGGAACTCTCGAAATCGCTTCTGGTTTTTCTCTCAATGACGGCTCTGTCTGATATTATGAAGTCGCCAACCGGAAGTGTCTTCACTCTGACAACCACGCCCAGCTCCTTCAGGATTTCGCCAATAGTTCCCCTGTTCTCCTTCTCATCTACGAATATTTCCACGGTTGTTCTTTTCCCCTTCTCGGAAAAATCGTTTAAGGAGCTCTGCTCCAAAGCAACACCTCAAAGCGTTTTACAGAATTCCTCAATTTCATTGAAGCTTATGCTGCAGCCTGCAAACTTCAGCCCGTACAAAGCTGACTCTATTGCGCGCTTCTCCATCTCCCCATAATCCTTGAAGAAGCCTTTCTCGTATCCAATGACGGCGAGCTCTGCGCTCCTAAAAAGATTCAGGTTGCGTGTCATGTCAAGGAACTGGTTGAGGTTCCTCTCGTTTATGTCTATCCTCTTCTGGAACTCCATTTCCATGTGCACCTTCATTTCAAGCGGCGCTTCTATGAGCATTCTGGTTGTCCTCTCGTCTATCAGGACATTCTCCAAACCCAAGTCTATAGCTATCGCAAGCGTCTCAGTCTCCCCCTCGTGGATGAGCTTTAGCGGTTGACCTGCGATGT
>JAPLWV010000009.1 GCA_026396385.1 Microcaldota archaeon
TGCGCCAGCCCAGTATGCAGCAGAATCCCTCTCACTCACTCCCCTTGTCATGCCTGGGAATCCTCCAATAACACCAATGACAATGAGGGCTATTATAACAACCACTGCAAGTATAATCAGATACTCAATGGCCGCCTGACCTCTTTTCATATTCCTCATTAAACACACCCCCGCATAAGTACAGGAATATTATTTTAAGGAGTATAAATAACTTTGCCTAAATGGAAATTAAAAAAGAAAATAAAAAATCAAAAGACTCTACTGGCAGGTTCCAACCAACGGCTTCTCCCCAGTGAATGTGTATGCCACACCATAGGTTGCATCCTTATAAAGTATCACGACATTCTTTGAGAAGGACTGCGATTTTGTGCATGGGGATGCTCCAGTGAAGCTTAGAACCACCAGCACAGCTGAACCCGGCGATACAAGAAATCCGCTAGCTATTGAGGTTGCATTCACTAAATTGGCTCCTGCGTCAAATGTTATGCTTGTCACGTTTATTGTGAACAGCCTGTTGTTCCTAATAACCAGTTGAGAGCTCACAGCATCAGCTGATCCATTTATATAATACCTCGTTATGCCGACATCTGCGCCAGCCCAGTATGCAGCATTATTCTTAAACCTATCGGTAGAAAGACATGGGCAAATGTTATAATACCCCCTCCATTATATCTTTTTAGTGGCCATATGGCGAAAAAAAGGGTACTAGTACTGTGTATCGACAGGGACAACGATCTATTCGAGAAGGTGAAGATAGGAGGCCCCATAATCGGAAAGGAGGCAAACATAGAGGCTGCTACGAAGCTTATTCTGAAAGACCCTGAGGAAGCAGATGCAAATACAATGTTCGAGGCTGTGAGAATATACGATTCAATATCAAAAGAAGACAATGCCGAAATTGTCACTCTCACAGGAGACAAGAGTTTGGGATATTTCGCGGACAGGGAGATAACCAAGCAGCTTGATAGCGTGCTTAGAAATTTCCATGCAGACTCCTGCATTCTCGTCTCGGATGGGGCAAGCGATGAGCAGATGATACCCGTAATCCAGTCAAGGGTCAAGATAGACTCAGTAAAATTAGTTGTGATGAAGCAAGCTAAGGAGTTGGAGAAGACCTACTTCGTGCTTCTTGAGAAACTCAAGGAACCTCATTACGCCAGAATCATATGGGGCATCCCCGCATTGCTCATACTCATGCTCATAATAAGCGAGTTTCTTGGATATGATTGGAAGCTGGTTGGAATTGTTGTAGGGCTGTACCTGCTGCTCAAAGGTTTTGGCATTGAGGAGAACATCATACGCTCATTCTCAGATTTCCGCTTCTCAGTTGAGAAGCTAAGCTTTATAATCTACCTCTCAGCTTTGCCCCTTTTTATAATCTCAATTGTGCTTGGCTACCAAGAATTCCTATTAAAAGCGCCAGTGACCTCCGAAACTCTGAAGCTCGGAGCATTTGTCCTCCTCAGGATGCTGCTGCTGCTTCCCTGGGTATTCACTCTTGTGCTGCTGGGCAGAATTGTAGACCTGCTCCATGAGAATAAGAAATATGCGGTGATGAAATACGGCATGTATGGGGCAAGCGTGTTCATATTGTGGGCGGTGTTCGCTGTGGCAAGCCAGTGGATACTTGCAGAGGTATACTTCTCTGACTTCGTTGTAACCGTCGTTGCGAGCGTGATAGTTGCCTTCCTATCCCTTAAGATAATAGAATGGATGAGGATGAACGTTCTCACCTCAATGAAACTTGAGAACAAGGAAGTGCTCACAGAGCTTGGCGCCTACATAGGTAAGATAATCGGGGTTGACAGAAAGAAGGGCCTGATACTGGTCCAGACTCCTTTCGGGCATAGGCTGGATTTTGACTTTGACAGAATTTCAGACGTGGGTGAGAGGGTTCTCATAAAGTAGCTATTTTTTCATCCCTTCCATCTTCTCCAGCAGCTTATCCTTCCTGCTGCCGCTTTTGAGGCTCTGCTGCAGAACGTCTATAATGTTGTTGACCGGGATTATCTTTATCCTACCTCTTTTTTCCTTGCCCAGATAGACATCCTCCCTGTTTGCTTCCGGGATTATAACCCTCTTCATGCCCGCATCTATGGCTGCCTCTATCTTAGAAGTTATTCCACCGACAGGCAGAACCTCTCCTCTCACGCTCAGTGAACCAGTCATTGCTGTGCTCTGGTCAACCGCAACTCCCTCCATCGCGGATATCACCGAAACGGCTATCGATATGCTGGCGCTGTCCCCCTCCACTCCCTCGTAGGTTTGGAGGAACTGCACATGCATGTCATACTGCGATACATCCTTGCCAATGTGCTTCTTTATTATTGCACTCACATTCTCCACCGCTTCCTTGGCTATTTTGCCCAGCTTCCCGGTTGCGATGAGTTTCCCTTCGCTCTTTGATGATGCCGGGGTGACCTCAGCAACTATGGGCATTATTATCCCAGAGGAACCGTCTCCCATCACTGCCAACCCATTCACCTTTCCAACAGCGTACCCCCGGTTCATGAACACCCTGTAATCCTTCCTCAAGTCTATTACCTGCTGGGAGACCTGCTGCTCAAGAGTCCTGGCAACATTCTTTGCCTTAATCACATGCCCCAGATCAACACGCTTCGCGCCTTCCTCTATTGCCACGTCGCCCGCAGCCCTCACCAGACCGCCAAGCTCCCTGAACCTCAGGCTCAGCCTCCTCTTCCTCCCGGATTTCCTTCTTGCTTCCTCAACAATCTCCTCAACAGCTTCCCTTGTGAAATGGGGTATCTTGCCATCCTTCTTAACTTCCTGGGCGACAAACCTCACGAGCTTCACCCTGTTCTCCCCATTGTCGGGCATTGTGTCGTCCATGTATATCTCATAACCATAACCCCTTATCCTGGAACGCAGAGCCGGGTGCATCTTCTGCATGTCAATAAGATTTCCTGCCGCAACAAGCACGAAATCCGCAGGAACAGGTTGCGTTTTAACAATTGCTCCGCTGCTAAGCTCGCTCTGCCCTGTTATGGAGTATTTCCTCTCCTGCATTGCGGTGAGTAACTCCTGCTGTGACCTCGGCCCTAGTGATGAAACTTCATCAACGAAAAGGACTCCCTTGTTGCTCCGGTGTATCGCGCCTGCCTCAACTCTCAGGTGCGCGGGTGTGCCGAGTCCGCCGGAGTTGTGAGTTAAGACGAAATCAACAAAATAATTGCCGCTTTCAGTCGTCAAATTGTACACTAACCCATCATAATTCTCAGTTTTTACTTCAACTATTTCGTCAAATGCATAATCTCCTTCAGACAATTTTCTGAGCCTAAGCGCATTCTCGTCAGTCAGGTCTAGCTCAAGAAATCTTCCTACCACTTTTTTAAGTAAATTCTTAGTAAGCCTTGTATTTCCGTTAATTTGTGGATTTATTGACCAGAAGTCCCTGTGGGTCTTCTCCTTTGATATCCCCAATTTCATTCTAATACCATCTAGAACTTCAAAGTTCAGTGGCACTACATCATCATAGCACTCTTTGTTGAAACTTGTAACCGATAGGTACCTATCAAGATTCCTCATGTGGTTTGGATTGACAGTATGCTTTCGGTACATTCTTGCCCACCCAAAATGGTTCCAGCGCAACATATGCTGGATTTTGCCTTTCGCAAAACCCCGGTCTTTCCTCGTTTTATACTTCGCATTAACTCCAACCATGAAAAGAAGAGCCCTGACCTGCTGCGTGAATCTCTTGCTTGAAGACATTATCTCAAACTGTCCCTGCGCATTTACGTAACCATCAAGGGAAATCAACCTCGATAAGAATTCTGCGATTCTGTCATTGTCCTGCTTGAAAACTAGACCAGGAATCAATTTTTCTTTCCCATCCTTAATTCCGAGTTTCAAGAAACTCTTGCAGAGATCGACGGAATTCAAATTTATCTGAGTTGCTCCATCTCCTCTAATCCTCAACTTAGGTGTGAAACCAAGTTTTCGTACGTCCTTTTGAACTTCTTCTATCTTGAAAGGGACTTTGAAGTTGAATTCAATACGTCTCTCCCCCAGATACCCATCTGCCAGCAAATCTGCTATGAATACAAGTAACTCTCTAGACATCACTGCCCCTTTCTCGCAATCTATTTTTTCTGGTATAACAACTCTATCCCCAACTTTCATCTCTGCAGCAACTTGATAGGCGGGGTTTCCATCTGCATCAAGAATCGCTATCGGATGATTCGGTGTTACTCTGATAAGACTCCCACTCCTAGTTTTCAAACTTATAATTTTTCCACAGTACTTTCTTCTGTAGACTCTTCTTATCGCCGCAGGAGAAAACATGAATTTTGAGTCAACTCCGCCCAAAACATTTACTCCTGCCTTCTCCACTGGAACCTCCCCTTCCTCTACCTCTGCAAAATATGGGTCTACTATTCTCTCTATTGGCACAACATTGCCGTTATCCAGAATCACGTTCTCGCCAGCTGGGATACACTGCAACGGGTCGTGCCTGACGTCCCCAAACAAGGCACCCGCCTTCGCGCCTGTCGCATCAACAAACGGGGCGTTCTTCCTGCCGGAGTTGTCCACTACAAGCTTGGGCTCGTTGTTCTCAAACCCGCCCATTCTCCTTGAGACGCCGGATGCAAGCACTATGGCTGCGCCAAACACGAACAATCCAAGAACAGCTGCTGCTATCACCCACTTGTTATCCCCCTCCACGAAGCCTGAGAATGAAAGATAGAGAAGAGCGATGACGAGAATGCTGAGGATGAGGAAGGAAGGTGATATACCGCCCCCTCCGACCATCCTGTTCGCTCTTGTCTCTCCGATTATCCTTCTTCCCTCACCTATGTCCGGAGCACCTGGAGGAAGCTTTCTCTCCTTTGGGTAAGTTTTGACAACCCTCACAAGAGGTATGTTCTCATCAAGAGGGTTGGGGTAAATCAGCACGTCCTCAAGCTCCTCTGCAGGCATGAGCTCCGCCATGGCCTGGGCTAGCATGGACTTGCCAGTTCCAGGAGAGCCCATGAGCAGGATGTTTCTCCTCTGCTTTGCGGCTTTCTTTATTATCTCAACAGCCCTCTCCTGCCCTATGACCTGGTCTACGAGGGTTTCGGGAACTTTTATGTCCTCGGTTGTCTTGTAATCAGACTCAAACTTCGCCATTTCGCCAGCTCCAGTTATATTCCGTAAAAAACATTTTTATTACTGTTCATCCCAATTCGTCAACTGTTGAATACATCATGCTATACTTTTATAATATGTTGCATTTCTTAACTAAATCGGTTGGTGCATATGTCATTCAAGAGCGATACTCTAGCCGAGAGGATGGAGCACGCCCATCATCCAATAAGAAAGCTCTATCCCCTAGCCGAGGAGATAAAGAAAAGTGGCGTTGAGATATACAACGCAAACATAGGAGACCCTGTTCCCTATCTGGGCACTGCAAAATATATTGTGAAAGCTTACTGCAAAGCTCTGAAGGATGGCAAGGCTTCCTACTCGCGTTCCCCTGGCGATTTTGAATTCCTTGATGAAATTGCGAAGAGATACAAAAGGCTTTACAATCTGGACATCAACTCCTCAAGAATATTTGCCACGCATGGCGTGAGCGAAGCCCTCATATTCCTTATTGAGTCCCTCATCGAGAAAGGCAGGGGTGCCGTGGTGTTCAATCCATACTATCCCCTCTATGCATCGACACTAAAGCTCTTTGGTGGCACTATTGTGCTCAGCACCTTGAATGAGGAGGAGGGCTGGGCACCTTCAAAGGAGGATCTGGAGGGGAAGATAAAGAAGGCAAAGGATGAGGGAGTGGACCTGAAGTTCATACTCGTCACCAACCCGAGCAACCCAACAGGCTCGATGTGCAGCAGGAAGGATCTGGAGGACGTGGTGGAGGTTGCAAAGAACAATGACCTGCTGGTAGTTTCAGATGAGATATATGATGAGATGATTCTTGTCAAGGAGAAGATGACGTGCATCGGAGAGGTTGCGAAAGGTGTTCCGCATATGATAATGAACGGCCTCTCAAAGAACTGGGGGGCGACCGGCTTCAGGATCGGGTGGGCGATTATCCCTGAGGAAGACGAGGGCTCAAAGAAGCTGAGGGAAGGAGTCGGCAACCTTGCAACAATGAGGCTGTCGGCAAGCACTCCTGCGCAGATTGCGGGCATAGAAGCCCTGAGGAATGTCAAAGCGCACCAGAGATTCCTCAGATACATGGTGAGGAACATAAGGGAGAGGGCCGAGTTCATGCAGAAGAGGCTTAATGAAATAAACGGAGTGAGCTGCCAGAAGGCAAAAGGCGCATTCTACCTATTCCCAAAAATCGACCTGAGCAGGACGAAGTTCAAGGATGATGACGAGTTCTGCACTGAGCTGTTGAGAAAGGAGCATGTCTGGGTCACGAAGGGAAGCGGCTTTGGGCTTGGCAACCACCTGAGGAGCACCGCCCTGCCGCCAGTTGAGGTCCTTGAGAAAGTCGCACAGGGAATTGAAAATCTTATGAGGGCTTGATATGCTGCCAAAAGCTGCAAGGGATGCATTGAAAGCTGGGAAAGTGGACATAAGGGTGATGCGCTCCGGCACTCTGCAGTTTCAGGAGTTTGCTATCAAGAAACTGCCATTACCTATAGGCCAATACCCCGTGCTGTCTGTTGACAAGTTCATAGACATGAGCGAGCTTCTCAGGCTTTCCGAGGAGTACCAACTTCCAGTCTCAGCAAAGAACGGGACTGCATTCCCAAGGGGAAAAACCGCTAAGGATTTTGTGGGGTTATAAATCAGATAAGCGTATTCCTCTAAGCAATCTTAATATAATTCACCTTCTCTGCTGATGCTACCGAACGAAGGCTGTTTATTAGTTTCCTGCAAAATATAACTGATGCTTTCCCTAGATGCAGAAATGAAGGAGTTCCTTGAGAAAGGGGGCTCTGCACATTTTGGAGAGGTTGAAGTTCCAAAGGAGATAATGGGAGTGCTGCAGGCAAGAGGAATTGAAAAGCTATACAAGCACCAGGCAGAAGGGATAGAGAATGTGAGGAGAGGGAAAAATGTCGTTGTGACAGCGCCAACCGCTTCCGGGAAAAGCGAAATCTACCTCATCCCTCTCGTAGAAGCTGCACTTCAGGGTGAGAGAAGTATTGTCATCTACCCGACAAAAGCGCTCTCAAGGGACCAGCTTGCGCGCTTCAGAGAATTTGCATTGCTTGGCGTGAAGAGCGAGGTTTATGACGGCGATACGGCTGCGCATATGCGCGAGAGGATTAGAAAAGAATTGCCACACGTGCTCATAACCAACATGGACATGCTGCACTTCATCCTCATGAACTCCCATCTCTTCAGGAAATTCCTCTCCTCCCTGAAATATGTTGTGATTGACGAGATACACACCTACACAGGAACTTTCGGCAGCCACTCCTCAAACATAATAAAACGTCTCAGAAGGGTGCATTCAAAATACTCCAAAAAGAAACTGCAGTTCATCTGCTGCTCTGCAACTGTCGGGAATGCGCTTGAATTCTCCGAGCAGTTAACCGGCCTTCCTTTCTCCATTGTTGATGCGCGCTACGCCCCGAGAAGCGCAGTGAGGCACACCCTTCTGAACCCAAACATTTCAGATGGGGTCAGGGAGAGCTATACGGCACTTGCACTGAAAGCGGCAAGGCAGCTCATGGGAAACGGGAGAAAGCTGCTGATATTCGGCAACAGCCACTCGGTTGTCGAGAGGATAGGCATAATTGCGCGTGAGACCAACCTGCAAGGAATCAAAATCTACAGGGCTGGCTTGGAGAGGGATGAGAGGAAGAGGCTGGAGCAGGAGTTCAGGTCAGGCGCAACAGACGCGCTTGTTACCACATCTGCGCTGGAACTGGGAATGGACATCGGGGCGGTTGACTCAGTCATTCTCGCAGGCTTTCCCGGGACTGTCACGCGCGTCCGCCAGAGAATCGGCAGGGCAGGCAGGAGGGGAAAGGAGGCAAATGCCGTCTTCATAGCGCGAGACAACCCGCTTGACCAGTACTACTTCGAGAATCCCAAGGAATACCTGAACGGAGAGCCTGAGAGCTGCTACATCAACCCTGAAAATGAATCCATCCTGAAGCCTCATCTGCTCTCCCTCATGCGCGATTACCCTGCCGGCATTGAAGAAATCCTTGCCTTTCCAATGGGCGAGCAGCTCTTCTCCCAGCTGAAAGAGGAAGGACTGTGCAAGGAGTTCGCAGGAGGCTGGATTCCAACAAAGAAGGCATTGCGCCAGATGAGGGGGATGAGCATAAGAAGCGCTGGCATGTCCATCCGCATATACGACTCCGGGAAGGAAAAATTCATCGGGGAGAGGGAGGAGACAATGGCATACAGAGAGCTCTTCCCCGGAGCCATTTACCTGCACGGAGGGGAGAAATACATCTCCGAGAAGCTTGACGTGGAAAGGAGAACTGCCTTTGTCCAGAGACTCGGATATGAGACATCTGAATATACAGTTGCATTGCGCAACAGGGAAGCCGAAGTGATTGAGCTGCTCGGCGAGCGTGAATCCTTAGGAGGGCAGCTCTCATACGGAAAAGTGCACATCTCGGATGAGGTATACGGATACGTGCTGAAGGATTATCTCCGCGAGACGATAAGCGACAGGATTCCCCTGAGATGCGCAAGGGGCTGCCCCTCCTGCATCCTTGACCCACAGTGCGGGAACAATAATAGACATTTGAACAAGCAGGCGGCAGTTGACATTCTGGAGAAGTTGAAGGATTAAGCAATAAACGAACATTTACCCCTATGTCCGCCTCTTTGCCTCAAATTTAGAAGGATTATAACCCATGGTGATCTCCTCAACCTTGTTGCTTGCATCCGAGATTGTTTTCTCCCCCATCCCCAGGATATTGCCCATGACGGCTGGGCTCATCGGCACGCCATTTTCACAGCAAGCACGCGATACCACAGCGACTGAGACACTCATAACGTTGGGAATGGACGTTTCCTTCTCCTCATACTTGGCGAGAATCTCCTTCGCAGTTTTTGCAACTTTCTTCTTCTCATCCTCGTCCAGCTTGCCAATATTCTTCAGGAAAGTCACCAGGGAATCGACATACTCCGTTGGCTTCTGTACCCTCTTCACCCCGGTAATCGTCCTTGCTCCCTGAATTTGCTCCATACGCAGCCTCAGCCCCTCGTACTTACGAAGTAGGTTCAGGGGGCATTTGTGCTTGTCCAGAGAGAGCTGCATTGCTAGAATCACCCTAACTTCGTGTTTTAAGCCAAGCTCCCCAATCTCGTAGTAGAGTTTGCAAGCATCGCCGATAATTTCTGCTTCCTTTTCCTTGCTCGCAATACAGGTTGATTTCCCCATGTCATGGAACATGAGGTGCTTTTTAAACAGTTCATTAAGCATAATGCTTGGCTTCTCGTCTTTCTTCTTGACAGATACGGTTCCATTCATATGACCACAACAATATCGCTCATTTTGAATATTTAAATCCCTACGAATCAGTCCATTCCCAGCATTTCCACTAATTATTTTACACTCACGAGTATCGGGCATTCAATTCCTAATGCAACCTAGCTATACCACCCAAAACTAGGTATTTTAT
>JAPLWV010000025.1 GCA_026396385.1 Microcaldota archaeon
AGGAGCTGTAGAGATAGTCGTTGAAGCCGGCCAAGAATATAATCACTGCTGGCAGGAGAAGAACTGCTCCTGCAACGTACATGGAGGTTGAGAAGGAGTTGCTCTCCTCGCCTTCCTTTCTGTACAAATCGTCAGCTTTAAGTGTGAGTATGACTGCAGGCGCTCCGTATACGAAGGTTTCCAGAAGCCAGTTGAGAGTCTTCGTCCCATAATTCGAGTACACATAATCAGCTGTGCCTATGAGGTATACCCCCAGCGCAAAAAGAATGAAGATAACACCCAGAGACGCAGAGGGGAATGCGAAGATTGATTTTCTTGCGCCTTCTGACCTGTTTATATTATCACTCATGCGCAGGAGGTAGTAGGATGCAAGGCCGAATATGATGGTCTCTACCACCCAAGCGAGGCTCTGCCGGTATTCTGTGTAGTCTGTAAGGTAGAGGAATGAGTGGAAGCCTGTCACAAAGAGTAGCAGGGTTGAGAGGAGCATGAACACTCCAAGCGGTGAGGTTATGGATGGAATTATCGATTTGGTCTCGCCTGCATTCTTTCTTGTGTGCTCAGCTGCATAAGTGAGGGCAGTTCCAATTATCCCATATACAACGAATTGGATGAACCATCCATACTGCTGTCCGAAAGTCGGCTTTGTTATTGTCTCGTAACTTGTGAATGTCAGCAGGTCATGGAAGCCTGAGACGAAGCTGTAGAGGCTCATGAAGAGGAAAATTACCCCGAGAAGTGCAAGTATGGTTGGGACTGTTGCCTTTATCCTTTCCCTCAGGTTAACAAACGACCAGGAGAAGATTATGAACCCAAGGAAGAATGCCACAAGACCTTCCGTGACAAGGGGGTTGTATACATGGTAGCCGGCGCCTCCATATCTAACATTTTTACCCATCCCACCACCCCCCTCAGTAGGAGTTATGGATGAGGGGTTAAGAGATCCGAGGTAGAAGAGCGGCATCCCGAAAAGAATGGCAAACACTATGGCTACTATAACCAAGTATATTACCTTATTATCCATCAAAACCACCCAATACATATCTGGGATGTTGTTATTATTCTTTTCTCTTCTGTTAGGTTATTTTTTCTTGAAAGAGATAGCACCTTCAGGGCAGTTTAGGATGCAGGACTTGCAACCTATGCACAGTGAAGGGTTGACAACTTCCGATTTGTCATTCCGAATCTCGAAAACTCCTGCGGGGCAGACAGCTACGCAGGTTCCGCAACCTATGCAGATTTTCTTGTTTATTTTCGGCTGCATGGAAGAAGTTTGTGGTAAGTGGTATTAATAGCTGTAGGAAATGTTAATATAATAGACCGAACAAATTCTTTGGAGCTATTTGAGGGGTGAACAGTTGCTATATCTTTACACCGGCGAGGGAGGAGGCAAAACAACTGCAGCTCTAGGGCTGGCTCTGAGGTCCGTGGGGCATGGGCACAAGGTTGAGATAATTCAGTTCATGAAGGGCAGGAAGGATATTGGGGAGTATAAGATCGCGAGGAGATTGCATCCGAATTATGAGATACACCAGTTTGGGAGGGAGGAGTTCGTTGACCTCAAGAACCCCGCCAAGGAGGATTATGAGCTTGCTGAGAATGGTTTGAAGTTCGCCAGGGAGGTTCTTGGCAAGAGGCCGAACCTGCTTGTGCTGGATGAGCTGAACCTGGCCATTTCGGTCGGGCTTGTGAAGGTTGAGGATGTGTTGAAGCTGCTTGATGAGGCACCAAAGGGAACAGTGATAGTAATAACCGGGAGATACGCTCCGAAAGAGTTGATTGAGAGGGCTGATTTTGTGAATGAGGTGAGGGATGTGAAGCATCCCTACAAGAAGGGAATTCCTGCACAGGAGGGTATTCAGTACTGAGGTGGAGAAATGAGATGTCCCTACTGCTCTTACGCAAAAACGAATGTGATTGACTCCAGGGATATGGGGGAGCTGGAAATTACGCGCAGGAGGAGGGAGTGCAGGAAGTGCAAGAAGAGGTTCACTACGTATGAGAGAGTTGAAACGATCGGTCTGGTTGTGATAAAGAAGGATGGGAGAAGGGAGAAGTTCAGCAGGGATAAGCTTCTTGCGGGAGTCCAGAGAGCATGCGAGAAGAGGCCCATCAGCCAAGAGAGGATTGAAAAATTAGTGGAAGAGATCGAGAAGGAATTAAGAAATATGGATACTCTGGAAGTTGAGAGCAGGAAAATTGGGGAGCTGGTGATGAGGAAGCTGAAGAAGCTGGACAAGGTTGCCTACATACGTTTTGCATCTGTGTATCGTTCATTCGCGGATATTGAGTCCTTCGAGAACGAGCTGAGGGCATTGAGAAAGAAGCTGAAGAGGAGGTGAATCCTGCAGAACGCAAGGTTTAAATAAATTACGATATATAGTGTATAGGCTTCTATTAAACCACAACATGTTGTGTTGAGGGTATATTATTATTTTGAAGGTGGTGGCATGAGTGACGCAGGAAAGGTGACAGTTACTCAGATAAAGAAAAGGGATGGAAGGATAGCCGATTTTGACAAGAGCAAGATAACCAATGCTATTTTCAAAGCTGCAGTTGCCGTTGGAGGGGAGGACAGGGAGACTGCCGAGAGGCTTGCGGATAATGTTGTGGAGATTGTGTACGAGAAATTCGCAGGCCGCATACCGACCGTTGAGGATGTGCAGGATACTGTCGAGAAAGTTCTGATTGAGGAGGGGCGTGCCAAGACTGCGAAAGCATACATACTCTACAGGCAGAAGAGGGCAATCCTCAGGGAGCTGAAGGCGGAGCTGCTCAATGTCCCAGTTGATGAGGTTGACAACAAGCTTAGTGTGAATGCAATAAAAGTTCTGGAGAGAAGATACTTGAAGAAGGACAAGAATGGGCAGGTTGTCGAGACTCCGAAGCAGATGTTCAGGAGAGTTGCAAGGGCAATTGCGCTTGTTGATGTTTTCTATGACCAGAATGTTGATACATCGAATGTGGAGGAGGAGTTCTACGATGCAATGGTGAATCTGGAGTTCCTGCCCAACTCCCCAACGCTCATGAATGCTGGCACCGAGATAGGCCAGCTGGCAGCGTGCTTTGTTCTTCCAATCGAGGATTCTATCGATAGTATATTCAACGCCGTGAAGGCTACTGCATTGATTCACCAGTCAGGAGGAGGCTGTATTTCGGAAGGTTCAAAAGTTTTCACAACAATGTGCGGCATAGAGAACATAGAAACTGTGTACGGGAAATGCGCTAAGGAAAAATCGCCTGTGAAGGATAAATCGTGCGAATGCATAGATATATCTGATAAAAACATTCATACTCTTGCATTTAATCCAGGTGATAGTGCATTCTACAATGATAAAATAACCAAGATATGGAAATACCCAAAAGTCAATCCTGCTTATAATATTGAGACATCGGGACCACAGATAATTACAAGCCCGTGGCATCCTTTCTTTGTCTTAACCCCTGAAGGTCGTATTAAAGAGAAAAGGGCTGATGATCTGCAGGTTAAGGATATCGTTATTAGGTCTAATAATACCGCTCTTTCTGTTTGGCCATTCAAATCTTACAATAATATCGCGGGCATGACTATAGATGAAGACATCGCATGGCTGCTGGGCTTCTGGACAGGGGATGGCTCTATTGGAGATTCGAAAAATGGTCTACGTTTCCGCCTATTTGATGGCAGAACGGATTGCCTGAGAAGAGCTCAGGGAATGTTGGAAAGTAAGTTTGGGATAAAAATAAAAATCCAAAAAGATAGCAGGGGCGAGACGTATAGTTTAACCACGACGAACAAAGATTTCGTTAATAAATGGCTTAATCTCAATAATGGAATCGTTGGTTCAAAGGAGGGCAAATTGACTGTACCGTCCTTCATCATAAAATCTCCATTGAAGGTTGTTTGCTCATACTTGGCCGGACTCATAGATTCTGATGGCTATGTCGATAACAGGAATTCAAGGGTCTCTTTTGCCACCACATCCTATGAGCTAGCAGAACAGCTTATTTACATTTTATCCTTGCTAACTCTAGACCCAAAAGTCCGAAGAAGGCTTCCGCATGGGAATGGTAAACGCATTGTTTACGATGTCACCTTTTCAACATGCGAGAGAGCTGGCAAGCTAAAGGAACTTCTATCGCCTTACATCGTTGACAGTTTTAAGAAAGAACGGCTTACTAATCAAAAAATTTCAAAGATAGGCAAGGCAAGCGGTCTGCCACTAAAATTTGAGCTTATCGAGCCTTTCCTGAATGAGCTTGGGATAAAGACACGAACGACAGCCATACATAAAAAACCTATGCATATTGGCAATAAGAAGTTCTGGTTGCATCGCTTAAGATGGGGGTTGGGCATTAACAGGTTGTATCTTCTCGAGCTCTTGCAAGAACTCTATAAAGTAAGCAAAAATAAAAGTACGAAGGAAAAAATTGACAATTTAATAAAGGTAGTGCAAACCTGCGTTGTCGTTAAAAAAATTACAAAAGTTTCTGAAGCCGGGCCATTCTATGATTTTACAGTTGAGAAGTATCAGAATTATCTTGCTGGCATGAATGGATTTTCTGTAGTTCACAACACTGGCTTCTCATTCTCAAAGTTAAGACCCAAGGGCGATGTCGTGAAATCCACGGGCGGAGTTGCGAGCGGTCCCGTATCGTTCATGAGGGTGTTCGATGTATCAACAGATGTGATAAAGCAGGGCGGCAAGAGGAGGGGGGCCAATATGGGGATGCTGAGAATCGACCACCCAGATATACTGGAGTTCATAATGGCGAAGAGCTCCAATCATGCTCTCAACAATTTCAACATATCGGTTGCAGTGACGGATAAATTCATGGAGGCGTTGGAGAAGGGTGAGCAGTATGACCTCATAAATCCAAGGAAGAGGAATGGTGTCGATAAGCTCTCTGCGGAGAAAGTCTTCAAGCTGATAGTCCAGCAGGCGTGGAGGAATGGGGAACCAGGAGTTATTTTCATAGACAGGATGAATGCAGCAAACCCGACTCCGGCACTGGGGCAGATCGAGAGCACTAATCCTTGTGGTGAGCAACCATTGCTTTCCTACGAGTCGTGCAATCTGGGTTCGATAAATCTTTCAAGGATGGTGAAGGATGACGGGGAGATTGATTGGGATAAGCTGAAGAAAACAATTCGGACTGCCGTGCACTTCCTTGACAACGTGATTGACGCAAACAAGTACCCAATACCGGAAATTGAATTGATGACGAAGGGAAACAGGAAGATAGGCTTGGGAGTGATGGGCTTCGCGGATATGCTTTTCCAGATGGGTGCGCAGTATAATTCAGAGAAGGGAGTTGAGGTTGCTGAGAGTGTGATGAAGTTCATCGATGAGGAGAGCAAGAAGGCATCTGCAGCACTGGCTGAAAAGAGAGGGGCATTCCCAAATTTTGATAAGAGCGTTTACAACAAACCAGGTGCCCAAAAGATGAGGAATGCGACAACTACGACAATTGCGCCTACAGGCACACTGAGTATAATAGGAGGGTGCTCGAGTGGGGTTGAGCCGCTCTTTGCAATTGCGTACATAAGGAGGGTGATGGATAACACGGAGCTTCTTGAGGTGCACCCTATATTCGAGAAAATTGCTAGAAAGGAGAATTTCTACAGTCTTGAGCTGATTAGAAAAATCGCGCAGAGTGGGGGCGTGCAGGGCTTGCCGGAAGTTCCTGAGAACTGGCAGAAAGTTTTCGTGGTTGCCTATGGTGTTTCCCCGGAATGGCATGTGAGGATACAGGCAGCATTCCAGAAGTATACGGATAACGCAGTTTCAAAAACTATCAACTTCCCTGTTGATGCAACCTCCGAGGATGTCGAGAAAGTTTACATGCTTGCCCACAAGCTTGGGTGCAAGGGAGTGACTGTTTATAGGGATAAAAGCAGGGAGGGGCAGGTACTTAGCATAGAGGCGTTCAAGAAGGGGAAGAAGGAACAACTGGTTGAGGAGGAGGCTGTTGCACACCCAAATGGCGCTGAGGAGAATGGAGCGGTTTCTGCAGAGTACACGGGCGGATGCGCAACGTGCCAAGCATAGGTTTTTCGATGGGAACTGATGCTCTATTCTGGAAAGACCCGTATCAGAAGGAGTTTGAGGCAAAGGTCATCTCTTCAAATGGACGGGAAGTGGTGCTGGACAGGACATGCTTCTTCCCGCAAGGTGGGGGGCAGGTTGGGGATACTGGCTTCTTGAATGACGCGAGAGTTGTCGATACAAGGAAGGATGCAGAATACAACATCACGCACTTTCTGGAGAAAGAAAGCGCATTCAGAGGAGGGGAAATTGTAAAGGGAAGGATAGACTGGGAGAGGAGATATAGGATAATGAAATTGCATTCTGCAGCGCATGTCGTTTATTACCTGATGATTGATGTTTTCGGGGAGAACTGCAAGCTTGCCTCCTCTGGAATTGTGAATGAAGTTAAGGATATAACTGATTACTTGACTGATTCTTTCGATAGGGAGAGGCTTGCAGTTGTTGAGAAGAAAGCGAATGAACTCATCACGAAAGGCGGGGAGATAAGGACTTGGAGTGATGAGAGCAAGCCAAATTACAGGTACTGGGAGATTGATGGGTTTCCGAAGATGCCTTGCGGGGGGACACACCCAAAAAGATTGGAGGAGATTGGGGAGATAACCGTGAGGCGGGGCAAGAAGCCAGGTGCTGGGAAGGAGAGGATAGAGATACTGCTTAAGGATTAATTTGTAAAAGCGCAGTTGATTAGGCAGCACTGAACATGGAGAGCAGGACTATTCCGATTAGTGTTGTTGCGATACCCACTTTTTGCTGCTTCGTTACCGGATCCTTGAATACAAAGAAAGCCAAAACTACGAAGAGGGCGGGGTAGGAACCTGCGATGGGGGCAACTACTGCGGTCAGTCCTCTGCTGACGGCGAAATTAAAGCTGTACTCCGCAATTCCCGTAAGAGTTACCGCGCAAAGCAGCGGGAAGAGTGAGTTCTGAAAAGTTGGGCCGTGCAGCTTAATTTTTTTAAATTTTGCGAATAATGGGAGGAGTGGGAAAACTGTGAAAGAGATGTAACCTGGCCAAAACCAGCCAAGTTGGCGGATGGGGATTTTAATAAATGTAAAGTAGACGCCCCACATTACCATCGACACAATTGCCAGAAGGATTCCTCTGTTTGCAGTCACTCCTTTTTTTAACTCTTTGAAATCCAGTATTGATAGGATTAAGCCAAGAATTATCACCAAGATGGCGAGATCCTGGTTGGGCGTAATTGTCTCATGCAGGAATACTATTGAAAGGATTACGGCAACGGCTGCAAATGAGGCGGAAATTGCGCCGACAAGGGAAGGGTTTGCGATTCTTAAGCCCTCATTGAATGCCGAGTAACCTATAAGCAGTATGACGCCTAGAGACAGATTCAGAAGGACGAGTTCCGCGGTTATGTGGGAGAGTTCCGCCAAGGCGAAGGGGATGTACAAGCCGAAGATTACCAACCTCAATGCAAAACCCCAGAAGCTCATTGAGTAGGCGCCAAGCTTTCTTGTGGAGATCGTTCCAAAAATATCCCCGATTCCCCAACCGAAACAGGCTAGGATGGCGAATAAGATTGCTTCCATTTCTGTTCACTCTGTTGTTTTAACAACTTCAGAATTTTTCGTAATGCAATATTTCTTTCAAAGATCTTCTTTCCTTTGGCTTTGGTTTTTCATCAGGATATCCAAGTGCGATTACTCCCACAATTTCGTATTTCTGCGGAATGCCAAAAAGTTCCCTCAGCTCATTAAGATTTTTCTCAACCATGAGGGGCCGGCACATCCAAACGCTTCCAAGTCCCATAGCAGTTGCAGCCAGCAGAATATTCTCAATGGCCGCTGATGTTGAGAGGAGGTGAAGCGCTTTCTCTTTATCAGCAAGAACAAGCAGAAGTGTTGCGTTTTCAATGAATTCCGTATCCTGTCTGTAAAATGCTTTCATTGATTCTTCATAGATCGCCCCGAATTTCTTCTTTTTTTCTGCATCCCTAACTAGGACGAACTCCCAAGGCTGGGTGTTAACTGCAGAGGGGGCCCAGGTGCCTGCTTCAATTATCTTTTCAAGTGTTTTCAGAGGAATCTCCTTCTTCTTGAACTTCCTGACAGCCCTCCTCCCCTTGACAACTGTGAAGAAATCAGGCATAGTTTTATTTTAGAAGCGTCATTTTAAATAATATGGGAGTTTTAAGGTGGTTTGGAGATGTGCTGTCAAGCATATTCATACTTACTTCGCTGGTTATCGGAATCTTCTTGCAGATATACAGGGATTTTTACTTAGGCTTTCTTATTGTGATCATCGCGCTGGGCATTGAGGTTGCGAGGGAGCTGGGCAGGAAGAGGAAGGAATCGGTGGGCTGGGGGGATTTTGCTGATCTGGGTTTGGGAGCCTTTTTCTCCATGGGTGTTGCACTTCTGGCATTTGCAGTTGCTGTGAGTATGAATAGCAGGGTGGCGTACATAGTATTGCTCAACAGCGCATTATCCAGCATGGTGTTCCTGTTCGGCTCTTTCCTGAGATTCTGGTGGTACTGGAGAGGTGGCAAGCAGGTGAAGAGAAGGGATAGACATGGGCGTCGAGGATAAGATAAAGACCATTGAAGATGAGATGGCTCGAACCCAGTACCATAAGGGCACTGAACATCATTTCGGGAAGCTCAGGGCAAAGCTGGCACATCTAAAAAAAATGGTTGGGCAGCACAGGAAGGGCGGTGCAAGGTTCTCTGTCAGGAAGAGTGGGGATGCAACAGTAATCCTCATTGGAGATACATCTGCCGGCAAATCCAGCATTTTCAACAGGTTGACACGTGCGAACTCAAAGGTGGGGGACCATCCATTCACGACCCAGAAAATACTTCCAGGAATCATGAATTACGGGGGGGCGCAGATACAGATTCTTGACACTCCAGCACTTGAGCTTGGTGAGGCGGAGATACTCTCCTTCGCATCCATAGCAGATCTGGTTGTAATTGTGTGCGACTATTCTAAAAAAAGTCTAGAGCGCATTATGAAAGGCCTTGAGAAGGCGAAGGTGAAGGGTGAGCTTCTTGTGGTGATAAACAAATGCGATGTGGAGTGGGGGGGAGGCTTCTGCGTCTCTGCCATTAGCGGGGAGGGAATTGACGGGCTGAGGGAGGAGATATACAGAAGGCTGAGGCTTGTGAGGGTTTATATGAAGCCGAGGGGGGGAGAAGCTGACGGGGATAGGCCTCTCGTAGTGAAGGAAGGTTCATTTGTAAGGGATGTCTGTGAGAAGCTGAGGTTGAAGGGAGATATGGAGTACGCACTAGTGTGGGGGAACTCTGCAAAATTTCCCGGGCAGAAGGTTGGGGAAGAGCATGTGCTGAAGGATGGGGATGTGCTTACTATTGTGATGGGATAGAAATGGTTTCCTTGAAATACTGGGAGTGGGAGGATGCCGTGCTGAAGGAGAAGCTGAAAGCAGTCTC
>JAPLWV010000020.1 GCA_026396385.1 Microcaldota archaeon
ATCTGCATGCATTGTGGAGCATACAGCATGACCGGTGTGCATTGCCTCGAACAGCACCTCCGCCTCCCTCCTCCTCCTTATCTCACCAACTACTATCCTGTCTGGCCTCATTCTCAGAGATGTCATCATGAGGTCCAGCATCCTGACCCCCCCCTGGCCTTCTGGATTGGGGTTCCTAGTGGTCAAGGGCACCCAGTTCCACCTCAAGTACTTTGGAAGGCTGAGCTCCCTTGTATCCTCTATAGTCACTGTCCTGTTGCTCGGCGGTATGAGGGCGCACAGAGTATTCAGCGTGCTTGTTTTACCAGAGGCCGTACCACCAACAACGAGCATATTTATCTCATACTGCATGCACAGCCAGAGAAATGCAGCCATCTCCCCAGATAGGGTGTGCATCCCCTTATCTATGAAATCAACCAGCGTCCATGGGTTTCTTGAGAACCTTCTTATGGTGATGGTGTTCCCTGAAGTTGATATCGGGAACAGAGTAGCATTAGCCCTATCCCCGCTTGATAGATGGGCATCCAGTATGGGTCTTAGGAGCGTTATCTCCCTGCCAGCCTTCCTGCCAATCTGCGAGGAATAGTTATATATCTCATCTTCCGACTCAAGGCGGAGGTTTGTCTTCATCCAACCGAACTTTCTGTGGTACACCGAGATAGGCTCTGAGGACCCATTCACTGCAACCTCCTCAAGCCAGTCGTCAGCCATCAGCATCTCCAAATCCCCCAGCCCGTACATCCTGTGCAGCAGCATTCCAGCCATCGTTTTTATCTTCTCCTCATCAAGGTTGGGTAATTCCTCAGAGAGCTGTTTGAAAGCCGCATTGTAGAATTTATCACTTACCTCGCCAAACTTTCTGCTGTCGCTTATCTCCTCCCCCCCTATTGTGACGACCTTGGCGAGATCATCCCTCACCTGGTCCATGAACACTTTTGTATAAGGACCAAGTATCGGTTGCGTTATATAATACAGCGGCCTAGTCTCCTTTGCGATATCCATTATGTAGACGCCTGAAGGTACATGGTTTACTTCAATCTGATACTCCGCCATTATCTTCCCCTCAGGTTCGGAAATCTTCTCTGCCTCTAGTTTCTTTTTAAGCTTTAGCTGGGGTTTCTGCAGTATGTTGATTGGGTAGATTACCTCGACAATACCCATATTCTGCATTTCCTTACCAAGTTTCTCAAGCATGGCAGGATCGATTCCAAGTTTGCTGGCCAGGGTGGGTATGTCAACCGTCTGGTTCTTCCAAGAAGCTAGCATCTCGCATATCTCGTCAAGTTTTGTTGTAATTACCTCTTGATTAACAGTCTTCATAACTACAAATTTTCTTTGTTTAATATAAAAAGCTATTGTCTGTCCCCCCCAAATTAGACACTGCTGCTTCGGAATGGCCGAAATAGGTTAACTATTCTAGACTTATCCAATCTATGTGCAACCAGCCAAAAAATCAAGCAAATATCACAATCGCCCAGCTGGCGACGAGCTTTTTGGAAGAAGAATCCGCTAGCCATGTTACGCATGTGGAGAGATGTTTGCACGGCTAATCAATTTTGTGAAGAGAGTTGGAGGGTCTGATTTTTATTCTTATGTACTGCATTTCCTATAGCATGATGAAAATCGTAATTCTTGGTTCTGGTGGGGCAGTTCCTTCCCCGGCCAGGTCACTGCCATCGATAGGTATTCGCTACTTCGGGGAGGTTTACCTCTTTGACTGCGGCGAGGGCACGCAGAGGCAGATGATGATACATGGTATGAGCTATTCCCGAGTAAAGATGATATTTCTCACGCACCTGCACGCAGACCATTTCCTCGGCATTGCAGGTCTGATGCAGACGCTGAAGATGAATGAGAGGAAGGAGCCGTTGTTCATCTTCGGCCCGGCAGGGACTGAGAGGTGCGTCTCCTCAATTCTGATGGGCGCCTACCCCTTCCAGATATGCATCAAAGAGATAGATGAAAATTTCTCCCTGAAGAACGAAAAGTTCAAGATTTCTGCTTTCAAAACAAGTCACAATGTGCGCAGCATAGGGTACGTATTCCAAGAGAATGATTCCCGGAATTTCAACAAGGCGAAGGCAGACAGGCTCGGAATAAAAGGAAGCATGTTCAGGAAACTTGAAAGAGAGGGAGAGATAGCCATAGGCAAAAAGAAAGTGAAGCTGGAGGATGTCACAAAGCCGAAGAAGGGAATGAAGCTTGTCTATAGCGGGGATACCCTTCCCTGCAAGGAAGTTTTGCTTGCCAGCAAGGGAGCAGACCTGCTCATTCATGACGGGACATTTTCAGAGCAGCACAGGGAAGATGCAGCGAATAAGATGCATTCGACAGTCTCCCAGGCTGCAGAGCTGGCCAAGAAAGCCAGGGTGAAAAACCTGGTGCTCGTGCACCTTAGCAACAGGTACAAAGATGCTGCTATGCTTGAGAAGGAGGCAAAGAAAATCTTCAAAAATTCCAAAGTAGCATTTGATGGTATGGAAATATGCGTATGAGGTCGTCCTATGAACAGAGAGATCCACTCCAAAATCATGAATAAACTAGCCTTCCTTGAGGTGAACAGGGAGAAAATTGTAAACAACCCCGATGAGCTTGAGAGAGTTGATGGAGAAATAACAGCTTTGAAATATACTGCAGAAAACAAGCCAAAAACAGAATTCGTGAGAGGGCTTATGCTGGGGTACCAGAAAGCCCTTGAAATTATGGAAAATAAAAAATAAAATAAAAAAAAGAAGATTCTAGGCGTTCTTCATCTTTGCCTTTGCTACGTATCCGCCTTTATCAAGATAATACATGTACCCGCGCTCCTTCGCAATCTTCTCGTTACCAACTTTCTTCTTCCTCCCACCAGTCTTGTGCTTCATGGGAGCGGCCCATACGTAGCCATCCTTACCTACGAAGTAGAGGTAACCCTCTTCTCTATCTATTTTTTCCTTACCTATTCTTTGGCCCATCAGCTCACCTCGTATCTTTTATCTGTAGCTTGAAGCTACGAGAGAGTTATCGTCGGTGCTATTTATAAATCTATCGCCTGAACACCGTCTATGAGTAGCTCCTTCTCATCCTTCTAACGCTCCTGACCGCAAGCCAGAAGCAGATGAAACTCAGCACTGCAAGGAGAAGCATACCAACAACGATTCCCTCGTCTGGATAATTGGAAGCAATTCTCGCTATCAATATGGTTGGCAGATACTCAGATGTGGAGGAGCTCGGCAGTAGTATGGAGAGCACCAGTGCCATTCCCGAAAGAGAAGAAAGCACATTTGCCTCTTGCATGCTCCTAGCAATTGATGAAATAATGACGCTCAGCGAGACCAGAAGCAGGGAGAGGAATAACTCAGCAAGCACGAGCAGCAGTGGGTTGTATACAGGTATCTTTTGTGTCACTACTGCTATCCACGCAGCTCCACAGATTGTCGATGACAGAACGTAAGGAGCGGTTTTTGAGAATGCAAGGTCGAAATCAGAGATTGGTGAAACCAGAAGCAGCTCAATAGTTCTCTTTTTCCTCTCGCTGAGTATATTCTGGATTGACAGGGATAACCCGACCATGGCGGGCATCACCACTGCCATGGGCACTATGAGTCCATAGCCCATTTGCACAAAATCCGTGTTTCCGCTTGCAAGCCCGGCGGACATGTAGCTGAAGTTACTTTTTTCAAGCGCTTCATCAAAAGAGACTGCTTTTGAGACAGAGCTTATCTTGGCTATTGCGAAACCTGAGAATATATTGCTGGGATCCGTCTTTATCTCCCCAGAACTCGTGTTTATCACCGCGTTAACCCTCTCAATTGTAGATTCATTAGCTAGGACAACCCTCACACCGGATTCCTCAAGCCTGTTTATGAGGGCGCTGTCATTGGTGTCAACAGATATTGTTATCTTCAGGTTGGGCGAGTGCATCACTTGGCTGTAGGTATCGTAGAGAAAGAGCAGCATTGAAATTGTTATGAACTGGATTAACACACTACCTATAAATGCCCTGTCTCGGATGATTTCCGCGAACTCCTTGTCAAATAACTTCACAAGCTCACCTATATTGCCAGACCAGGTACATGTTGTACGCCATATGCAGAGTTATTGCAATGAGCAATGCCAGAATGAACTGTTTTTTTGCGTAGCCTACCCCCACAATGCCACTGCTCACCGAGTGGATCAGAATTGGAACCACTCTGACTAGCACCATTATATCAATTATAGGAGCAAGAAGCAGACTTTCGCTTACGCCAAAAGCCAACCCAATCAAACCGCCAAGAATGGCCCCTTCCTTCACTTTTTTCGGCTTGAGCACGTATATGGCAACTGCTTTCAGCAACTCCTCAATTACAGTAAGTGACAGCAGAAGTATAAAGACACTCGGGCCGATTATGAAGAACACCAGCCCAATTGCGACAAGCTCAACTGGCATTGTAACAGAGAATGCTACGAAGCCCATCGCAAATGCAGCTTTTCTCTTGCTTTTCAATATCTCCAGCATTCCCTCATAGAGCTGGACTAAACCTGGTTTTATGGAAAAGGCGAATGCCTCGGTTGAGAATGCAGATAGGGTCAGCAGGAAGGCGGTTGCAGTTATTATGTATATCACAAGCATGAGGTTGAATGGGAATGGGGTGGATTCACCTGAAACCTGCTCAGCTATATACGTTGCAGGTGACAGTTTTGCCGCAATCTCCGTTGCTGGGAATACTTTCAGAATTGCAATTGAGAAGAACATCGTTATTATTATGGTGGATGAGATGCTTGAAGCCAGCGTTGCCTCATTGGGGTTTGATGCAATTGAGGAAACAAGTGCGTTCATGGTTATTATGAGCAGAGCCATGCTGCTCAGGACTATGTACACGCCAAATGGATTGCTGAAATTCAAACCGAAGAACTGCACCAAGTACATCCACAATGCCCCGAGCACCATTGCAAATATGAGGTTGGTCAATATCTTGGATGCCAGAATCTCAAACCTGCTTGCAGGTGTTGCGAACAGCACCTCAACTACCTTATTATCTCTCTCGTAGGCTATGCTTTGTATTACGGGCAGGGACCAGATGAAGAGTGGCGTTAACATGAGGAAAGGCGCCAGCAGGCTTCTTAGAAGTCCCTCGAGACCTAGGTCTGATTTAAGATTGAATGAAGACTTCACATCTTTCCTAAGAAACTTGTCCACTGCGTCTTTCACTGCGGACTCGGCAAGGTTCGAGAGCGGAATCCCCCTTCCAATGAAGCTTCCGCCGCTTGAATTCACTATGAAAACTCCATGCACCTTCCCCTCATCCAGCAGGCTCATTGCGGTTGCTTCATCAGTGCTCACAACCTCCACCATGCTGTTCTTCTCAAGCTCTGAGACGATTGGATGATCTCCAACAACGGCAATCTTCACCATGCCGGCAGAAATCGGCAGGGCAGAAAGAAGGTTTCCCTCCTTGAAACTGCTCACGGCATTCATCAGAAGCGGAATTGTCATGAGTGAGATGAGCATGCCAACTGCTATGCTAAGAAGGAATCTCCTGTCCGAAACTATCGTCCTCAGCCCCCACCACACCATTGTGCCTAGACCCATCTTCCCCCCTTTGTAACTGCAACGAAAACATCATCAAGAGAAGGTTCAAGGGTTTTCACAGACAGAATAGTTGCGTTGAGTTTCTTTGATGCCGAATGCACTTTCGCCACTGTGCTGTTAAGGCCTTTCACCCGCACTATAATCCTGCGCCCGTCAATTTCCCCCCCAATTTCGTCCGCAAGCTTCCTCATGAGTGCATCCTCCTTTATTACAACAGTCAGGTATCTCTGCTTAGCAACCTTGGCTTTGAGCTCCTCTGGCTTTCCAATGGCGGCTATTCTCCCTTTGTTTATAACTGCAAGCTTGTCACACAGAAAATCGGCTTCATCCATATAGTGGGTGCATACCAGTATCGTCTTACCGCCCTTCCTCATTTCCTTAACCCTTTCCCGCACATCCCTTGATGATGCGGGGTCGAGCCCCATAGTGGGTTCATCAAGTATAAGCACCGGTGGGTCGTGTATGAGGGCTCTTGCCAGTGATATCCTGTGCTTCATTCCCTTTGAATATTCCCCTATCTTCCTCTTGGCATGCTCGCTCAAACCAACAAACTCAAGCAGTTCGGGAATCCTCTGCCTGCCGTTACCGTATACATCGGCGAAGAAGGTAAGGAATTCCTCAGCAGTCATGTAATCATACACCCTGGGCTCCTCGGGCAGATAGCCAACAATTGAACGCACCTTCTGGGAGTCTTTCGCAATGTCCAAGCCCATTATTGTGGCAGTTCCCGAGGTAGGGGCGAGTATGGTGCACAGCATTTTGACAAGTGTGCTTTTCCCTGCTCCATTCGGCCCGACAACTCCGAGTATCTCCCCTCCTTTGACGCTGATGCTGACTCGGTCAACTGCCGTAAACTCGCCGAATTTCTTAGTTAGCTCAAAAGTCTCTATCACAAATAGATATCGCAGCCTAAGTTATAAATTCACTGTGCTTGATTTGGTTCCGTCCTCATCTTGCTCCCTTGAGGCATCTCTCTCCTCAAGCTCCTAATCAGTTCCAGCGCCTTCTTGAGCTGTTCTGCGTCTATATCCTTCATAGTTATCTCAAAAGCTATCTTTGCGCTTGCAGTATCAAACTGAAGGTCTGCGAAGCCGAAGATTATGCCGAGTAAAGACCGGTCCACCTTCATGTTGGTTATTTCACTTATTGGGACAAGATGCTCATCAGGTGCAAAAACCCCAAATTTCCACACCACATCTAAATCCGTTATCTCATAAGTAGTGTACATTCTCCTGTAGAACTGCTGGATTATCATGAACACAAAAAGAAGAATGAAGAGAGCTGCAATGAGCAATATCGGATAGCTGTAATCTGTATACATAGCCGCAAGCACTGCGGAGATTATCACTACAATAACCGCAGCAACAATTGTAAGAATTATATACGGTTCTATCTTTGGTTTTATCGTCATAAGGACTTCCATGAAACCATTTCTCTTTCAGGATTTAAATTTATGTGCATACAAACTCAGCAAGCCTCTTCAGCGCACCGTACTTTTCCCATCCGCGGTTATACATCCTCAATTCCTTTCTGTGTAACCTTAAATATCGCCTCTCCCTCAGGCATTGAAGGGCTGTCAACAAGCCTTGCAATTCTTTTCTCCTCCTTTCCCTTCCTGAAGTATAAGCGGTAGACAGCTGCGTGAGCGAGCACATGCCCGCCTATCGGAGTTGTAGGGTCGCCAAATAGAATTGCGGGGTTATCCATGACTTGGTTCGTAATATAAACCGCAAGGTTGAACCTGTCTGCAAGCTTCTGCAGCGCATGTACATGCTTGTTCAGCTTCTGCTGCCTCTCGCTAAGAGCCCCCCTCCCAATGAAGTCCGTCCTGAACATGGAGGTAAGGGAATCTACTACTACTAGCTTTATGTTGTTCTTCTCTATAACCTCATCCGCCTTATCAACAAGAATCATCTGGTGGTCTGTGTTGACTGCCCTGGCAACATGGATGTTCTTCAGAATTTCATCAGTGTTGAGTCCCCTTAACTCTGCAATCTGCTTCACTCTTTCAGGTCTGAAAGTTGACTCCGCATCAATAAAGAGGCATGCCCCCTCCAAACCACCTTTATCCTTTGGAAGCTGGACATTAACCGCAAGCTGGAAGCCGAGTTGGGTTTTTCCGCTTGAAAATTTCCCGAAAGCCTCGGTTATTGCCTGAGTCTCAACCCCGCCCCCTATGAGATTGTCGAGCTCCTTGGAGCCCGTGGTTATCTTCCCTATAATCTTTCTCCTCTCAAGAACCCTATCTGCCGTCTCATAACCCATCTCCAGTGCATCCCTTGCTGCCCCTATAGTTTTCTTCGCGGTCTCAACTCCTATCTCTGCAACCTCCTGCAGCTCGTAAGGGGATGATGCAGCTATCTTCTCAAGCGAGTCGTAACCTGCTTTCCTCAGCTTCTCTGCAGTTGCCTCCCCCACTCCAGGCAGGTCTTCAAGATTTTTGACTTTCTTCTCTTCTTTTGCCATAAAAACACCTCATACCCCATTATAAAAACCATTGTCGAGCCTGAATTTTGGAAG